>CAZKID010000270.1:0-7412 GCA_964552405.1 uncultured Thermoanaerobaculia bacterium | reverse complement strand
AAACGCTGAATTGGTACCAGCGCTGGTGGTGCTTGCGCGGCGAGATCAAGGAGCGAGGAGGAGGCGATGCGGTGCCATCGTTGACGACGAGCGACGCAGAGATCGCGGCGCAACCACCACCAGCCCGGAGGGTTGAGGGCGGCGCCCTCAACGCTGGTACCAATTCAGCGTTTACACTCCACTAGTTCCCCAGCGCGTCCGCGTTCACACCCACCGTCAACACGCCGATCGCCTTCGCGCCATCCATCACCGGCACTGACACCTGCACCAGCCGCGCCTTCGCGCTTTCGTCAAATTTCGGTTCGTCGATGAAGATCGCGCCTTTGCCTTCGTCGTAGGCCTTCCTGAACTTCGGCATCTCGCCGCGCCAATAGTACGAAGTGCGGTTCGTCATGCACGCATTCGCCCCGCGCGCATCCATCACGAACGCCTCGGTGAACGAGCCCTGCCCGAGGAATTGGCGAAGACGGTCGGTGCAAGGGCCCTGGGCGAGTGAGATCGCCAGCGGCTCTTCGCCTCCCGCGGACCATGCAGCGTTGACCTTCTTCAGCTCCGCGACGGAAACGTTCCTCGCGTTCTGTGCGCGCACGGCGGCGACGATCGCCGGATCGTGTCCCCACTGCGCAATCTTCTGGCTAACCTTTGACAGCAGCGCCACCTTTGCGGGCGTGAGCTTCACCGCATCGGCGGCAAACATCGAGGAGGACAACAACACAGTGGCGAGGGCGATCGTCATTGACTTACGCATGGCTGCGGATCTAATCGCGCAGAAGCCGGACGATATTCTCCGTTTGCTGAGCTGTCACAAGCATGGCAGGCACAGCCGGCAGAATCACGGTGAACGTGCTCCCCTCGCCGATCGCGCTCTCCACCTTCACGAGTCCGCCATGCATCGCAACGAGCTTCTTCACCAGCGCGAGCCCGAGTCCCGTTCCCGCTGCCCGTTTCATCGACGGGTGCTGCACCTGCCGGAACTCCTCGAAGATCAGCTCCTGATGCTCGAGCGCGATGCCGATGCCGCGATCGACCACCGCAATCGAGACGGCCGCCTGGCCCAGCGGTGATTTGTCCGCGGTCAGACGCCTGGCCACGATGCGGATCGTCGATCCATCCGGCGAGAACTTCACCGCATTCGATACGAGGTTGTAGATGACCTGCTTCAACTTGATCGGATCCGCGATCAGCGATCCGATGTCGTGCGTGGCATCGATCTCCAGCGCAATGCTGCGCGCCAGCGTCAGGCCGCGCATCACACGCACGACCGCATCGAACACTTCGAGCAGCGACACCTGCTCCGTCTCCATCGTCATCTGACCGGCCTCGACTTTGGCCAGATCGAGGATGTCGTTGATGAGCGACAGGAGATGTTCGCCCGAGGTGCTGATGTTGTGGATGAACTTGCGCTGGCGATCGCTCATCGACTTCTCGCCGCTCATCTCCAGCACCTCCGAGAAGCCGATGATCGCGTTGAGCGGCGTGCGCAGTTCATGACTGATGTTCGCCAGGAAGATGCTCTTCGCGCGATTCGCCGCTTCCGCTTCGTCGAGCGCCTTCACGAGCATCTCTTCCTGCCCTTCGGCTTTGCGCCGCGCTTCCTCCGCCTCGTGCAGCGCCGATTGAATCTCACGAGTTCTGTCGGCGACGATTTCCACGAGCTCCTGCTCGCGCTTGCGCATCACGTACACGCGGCGCTGCTGAATGAACCACACCGTCGACAACACGAGGATGAGAATGAGGATGGGGAACCAGATCGTCTGCACGAAGCGCGGCTTCAGTTTCAGCGGGAGCGAAGCGCCCGTGCGGTTCCACACGCCATCGGAATTCGCCGCGATCACGCGGAAGGAGTACGTCCCCGGCGGCACGTTCGTGTAGTAGGCGACGCGGCGGTTGCCCGCCTCGACCCAGTCGCTGTCGAAGCCCTCGAGTCGATAGCGGAAGCCGACCCGCTCCGGCAGCGAATAGGTCAGCGCGGCGTAATGAATCTCGATCTGTTTCGTACCGGGCTCGATGTTCAATTCCGACGGTGACACCATCGTCCGCCCATCGACGACCACCGACTCGATCTTCAGCGGCGGCGGCCTCTTGTTGAGGTGCAATGGAGCGTCAGGCCACACCGTGGCGACCCCATCGACTGTCGGAAACCACAACCGTCCATCGCGTGTGCGAAACCCGGATGGATACACGCTGCCGTTGCACTGCACGCTGCGCATGCCATCGCCGTAACCGAACACGGTGGGATGCACGCTCTTGATTCTTCCGCTGGCGAACGCATCCATCTCCGCATGATCGACGCTCCAGATTCCGCGCCCGCCGCCGAACCAGAGACGTTTGCCATCGTCGAGCAGTTGCAGAACCTTGTCGCCCTGCAGTCCCGACGCGGTCGTAAAGCGCGCGAACTTGCCGTCCTTCATCCGGATCAGCCCCGCGCTGTCGGTTCCGATCCAGAGCGCACGATCGGAGCCTTCGACGAGCGAGAGCACATGCGTATCCGGCAACCCATCGCGGTCGGTAACGCGGATAAACGCTCCATGCGACCAATGCGCGAGGCCCCGCCCATCCGAGCCGACCCACACGCCGCCCTCGTGGTCCTCGGCGAACGCCTGCACGAAGAGGTTGTCCCATCCCTCCAACGGCGGCCGTTCGATCTTCCCATCGCGATACCAGTTCAAGCCGCGATCGCTGCCGATCCAGAGCACGCCATCGCGATCGAAGAAGAGTGCGCGGACGGAAGGACTCACGAGTCCGCTCTTCTCGTCGAACCGATCGACGTGACCCTCGGCGATTCGATTGAGTCCCGTCGGCGTACCGACCCACATCGCCCCATCGGGTGCCTGCGCAATGGCGAAAATGTAGTCGTTGGTTAGACCATCCTTCGACGTGACGATCGTCGCTTTACCGTCCGGACCGAAGCGATAGAGTCCGTGTGCCGTTCCGATCCAGACATCACCCGCGCGATCCTGAAAGACCGATCGCGCATACGAATCCTGCAGCCCTTCCGCGGCGCCAACGGTGATGAATCGCCCTTGCGTGAAGCGCTCGAGACCTCCATTGGTTCCGACCCAGAAGTTCTTCTCCGAGTCCTCGAAGAGGGTTCGGACAGAGTTGTTGAGCAGTCCATGAACGCTCGAGTAATTGACGAAATGCTGGTCATCAGACGATCGGAAGAGGCCGAGGGAGTAGGCTCCGATCCAGAGGACGCCGTCGGAATCACGAAGAATCGAGGTGAGCTGATCTTCCGGGATGCCGGAGACCTTTGTGATCAGGCCATCCTTCATCCGATTCAGACCTTTGCTCGTGCCGATCCAAAGCGAGCCATCGCGATCGGCGCGCAGCGAGAACACGCCATCGTTCGCCAGGCCGTCGGCAACCGTGTAGGCGCGAACGGCCTTGCCATCGCGGAACGCGATCAATCCGCCGCCACGCGTTCCGACCCACAACGTCTCAGCCGTGTATTCGATCGCAAGCGTGTATGCCGCCGCGGGTGCAAAGCCGGACAGCGATACGCGTTCGAGCTTCCCGCCGCGATACTTGCACAGACCGCCCGACGTTCCGATCCACATCGTGCCGTCAGGCATCTCGCCAAACGCGGTCACCGTGTCGCTCGGCAATCCTTCGCGCACCGAGTAGCTGCGCAGCGTTCCCTGCGAATAGATCCCGAGCCCGCCACCATTGGTGCCGATCCAGAGCGTTCCGTCACGCGACTTGTGAAACGCGAGAATCGTGTCGCGCCGCAGGCCGGGCAAGGTCGTCTTGTCGAAGCGGGTGAAGGTATCGCCGTTGAAGCGCGCCAGACCGTCGTAGGTCGCGATCCAGAGGTAGCCGTCGTCCGTCTGCACGATTCCGCGCACGACGCTGTTGGGCAACCCGTCTTCGATACGCCACGCGCGGTGCGCGTACTGACTGATGGCGCGATCGGGCTGCAACGCAACCGCTGCCTTCGCGAAGAAGAGCAGTGCAACTGCCGATAGCAAGCGCGAGGTCTTGCCCACCCGTGAAGTCTCCGTCGAGGACCGATGATCATTGTCCTCCAATCGCTGGGATTCGCGAAAGCAGGAAACAGGCAGCAGGAAGCAGACAGCAGGCAGCAGACAGCAGGCAGCAGGAGCGGACAACAGGCCCGCGGGTCTACGGCGGGCCACAGGTCGAGTCGTCCTCCGGTCTGCTGTCTGCCTCCTGCTGCCTGCCTCCTGCTGCCTGCTGCCTGCTGTCTGCTGCCTGCTGTCTGCTGCCTGCTGTCCGCTGTCTGCCTCCTCCCCCCGGCTCAGCGATTGCATTTCCCGAAAGCCATGCCCACCCCGGACACCTTCGTCGTCGCGGTCATCGACGACGATCCGAGTGTGGTCCGGCTGCTCTCGACGATCGTTCAGCGCGGCGGCGACCACGTACTGGAGGCGAAGACACTCGCGGCCGGCGAACAACTACTCCGCGAATATCCGTGGGACATCGCGATCATCGATCGAAAGTTGCCTGATGGAGACGGCCTCGACCTCTGCCGCATCGCAACGCGCGGCGTGACCGATACCCATCGCTACGTCACGATCCTCAGCGGCATGCAGGATCACGAAGAGGTCATGCGCGGCTTCGAAGCCGGCGCCGATGAATACCTTGGCAAGCCAATCGACCCCGCGGAATTTGCGGCACGCCTTCGCGCGATCCGCCGCGCGGTCTGGACGCAGAAGCAACTCCTGCTTCGCCTCGCACACCTCGAGCAGCTCTCGGTCATCGACGGACTGACGCAGGTCTACAACCGCCGCTTCTTTGACACGGAAATCCGGCGGCTGTTCGACCTTTCCGTGCGCCATCAACGGGCGCTCGCGCTGCTCATGCTCGACCTCGATCTCTTCAAGGAAGTGAACGACACCCATGGCCATCGCGTCGGCGATCACGTGCTGATCGAGATCTCGACGATCATCGCGCAGGAGATCCGCTCGTCGGACGTTCTCGCGCGCTACGGCGGCGAAGAGTTTGCGATCATCCTTCCCGAATCCGCGCTCGAAGCCGCACGCTCGCTCGCGGAGCGCCTGCGCATCGCCGTCGAGCAGACCCTTCTCAACACGCCGGCAGGTCTGCTGAAACTCACGGTCAGTGTCGGCGTCGCCTGCATCCCCTCAGGCACGATCGATAGTCCGGCACGTCTCGTCGAGGCCGCCGACAGCGCGCTCTACACCGCAAAGACCGAAGGCCGCAATCGCGTCGCCATCGACCACGGCCCACACATCGTCAGCACGAATGTGCAACCGAGAGCCGCAGCGCAATGACACCGCTCGAGTCACTGCTCCGCTCGACGATCGAATCTGCCGACGAAGGCATTCTCGTCGTCGACGAAAAAGGAAGAGTCGTGCTGCACAACGCACGCGCCGCGGAGATGTGGAACATCTCGAACGAAATGATGGCGACGACGGACGATCGCGAATTGATTCGTCACGCGATCCGGCAGCTCACCGATCCCGAAGGGTTCCTCGAGCGCGCGAAGGCCTTCGATCGTACGGCCGACACGAAGACGGTCGACACGCTCGAGCTCAAGAACGGCCGCATCTACGAGCGCAGCTCGATCCCGCATCGCGTAGGCAGCGCGATCACCGGACGTGTCTGGAAGTTTCGTGACATCACCGCCGAGCGAGAAGCCAAGCGCGCGCTCGAGCGTTCCGAGAAACGCTACCGGATGCTCTTCGAGCGCAACCTCGCCGGCGTCTACACCTGCACGAGCGACGGAATCATCACCGATTGCAATCCGGCATTCGCGCGCATGCTCGGCGCGGACTCACCAGCAGCGATCATCGGCGATCGCATCAGCAAGTACCATGTCGCGCCGGCCGAACGGCAGGAGCTGACGAAGATGCTCGGTCCTGCTTCGGCGATCCCCGCGATCGAGCTCGAACTGCGCCGGATGAACGGCAGCGAGCTGCGCGTGCTCGAAGGCATCGCGCGCGTCGAGATCGATGGGGCCATGCTCTTCCAGAGCACCGTCGTAGACATCAATGATCTGAAACGCGCCGAGGAACAGATCCGCTTTCATGCGTACCACGACGTGCTGACGTGCCTTCCGAATCAACAGCTCTTCCGTGATCGCGTGCGCGTCGCCATCGCTCATTCGAGCCGCAGCATGAAGAACGCGGCCGTAATGTTCGTCGACCTCGACGATTTCAAGAAGGTCAACGACACGCTCGGACACACCGTAGGTGACGAGGCTTTGGTTCTGCTCGCGGAGCGCCTGACCGGCGTCGTGCGAAAAGGGGACCCGCTCGCCAGACCCGGCGGCGACGAGTTGCGTCTGCTCCTCGTCGATCTCGACAGCCTGGTCGACGTCGAACGAGTCGCGCGCAAGCACCTGCACATCGTCGCCAAGCCACTCACCCTCGGCGATCGCGACATCGTCCTCACTGCGAGTATCGGCGTCGCGGTCTTTCCAGCCGACGGACTCGACGACGAGACGCTGATGAAGAGCGCCGACAACGCCCTGTTCGCTGCCAAGCAGATGGGACGCAACACCTACAGCATCTCGAGCCTCGAGCTCAATCGGCGCACGACCGAGCGATTCATCGTCGAGAACCATCTCCGCACCGCAATCGATCATGGCGAATTTGAAGTGCACTACCAGCCTGTCGTAGATGCGAAGGATCACAACATCGTCGCGTTAGAAGCGCTCGCGCGCTGGAAGCATCGTGAACGCGGACTGCTTCAGCCGATCGACTTCATCCGCATCGCCGAAGAAACGGGTCTCATCGTGCCGCTGGGAGAGCTCGTCCTGCAACGCGCTTGTGCCGACGCGGCCGCATGGCAGCTCACAGGTCTCGAGAATGTGCGTGTCGCCGTCAACATTTCGCAGAAACAACTCCAGCGCTTTGACTTCGCTGAGATCGTCGAGCGCGTGCTCCGCGAAACCGGACTCCCGTCCCATCTGCTCGAGCTCGAAATTACGGAGAGCGCGGCAGCCGAGGATCCGGAGGCGACGATTGCGGTGCTGCGAAGACTGCGCGCCTCAGGCATCCGCCTCTCGATCGACGACATCGGCACGGGCTATTCGTCGCTCGCATACCTGAAGCACTTCCCGGTAACGACGGTGAAAGTCGACAAGTCGTTCGTGAACACCATCACGACGGATCGCTCCGATGCCGCCATCGTCGCCGCGGTCATCGGTGTCGCACACAGCCTCGACATGGAAGTGGTCGCCGAGGGCGTCGAGACCGATGAACAAGCGGCGTTCCTTCATCACCAGCGCTGCAACTTTCTGCAGGGCTTCCGCTTCGGCGAGCCGATGAGGATCGACGAGTGGATCGGCGCGAACAACACCGCCGCGCAATGACGACCAAAGCACATCAGGTCGCGCGCCTCCCACACACGCGAGGTCCCTCGACTACGCTTCCAAGAAACTTCCAGTGTTCATGCGGGTTTGAGCCGACTAGTCCCTTCTC
>CAZKID010000269.1:0-7498 GCA_964552405.1 uncultured Thermoanaerobaculia bacterium | reverse complement strand
CGTGATGGAGGCGCAGAACGATCTCGTCGACATCCTGCATACGCTGCGGCAGATCGTTTGTGTGAAGGGGTAGTGGCGAGTGACGAGTGACGAGTACTGAGTTCTGAGTGCTGAGTTCTGAGTTCTGAGTCAAAGCAGGCTCGGGCTCGTCTCTCACTCAGAACTCAGAACTCAGAACTCAGAACTCAGACCTATGAGAATCATCGATGGATCCCTGGGCGAAGGGGGCGGGCAGGTCCTTCGGACTTCGCTTGCCCTCTCGCTGATCACTGGCAGCCCGTTTCGCATCGACAACATTCGCGCGAATCGGAAGAAGGGCGGACTGCTGCGTCAGCATCTGACGGCGGTGAATGCAGCGGCGAAGATTGGCGACGCCTCAATCGAGGGGGCGACGCTTGGCTCGGCGTCCCTGACATTCATTCCGCAGACGATCCGCGCTGGCTCGTATTCATTCGCGATCGGCACGGCTGGCTCGACGATGCTCGTTCTGCAGACGATTCTGCTGCCGCTCGCGCTCGCTGGGGAGGAATCGCAGATCGAGCTCGAAGGCGGAACGCACAATCCGGCATCGCCGCCATGCGACTTCATGCAGCTCGCGTTTCTGCCGCTGCTGAAGCGGATGGGGGTCGGTGTCGAGCTCGAGCTCGTGCGTCCGGGCTTCTATCCGGCCGGTGGCGGCTGCATTCGCGTGCAGATCAAGCCGGCGAAGCGGCTCGCGCGTCTGGAGCTCGCGGAGCGTGGTGCACTCGTGCGCCGCTGTGCGCGAGCGGTTGTCGCGAATCTTCCGTACACGATCGCGCAGCGCGAGGTGAAGACGGTTGCCAGCGATCTCGGATGGGACGAGAACTGCTTGCAGGCACACACGCTCAAGGACTCGATCGGTCCGGGCAACGCACTGTCGGTGATCCTCGAATCGGAGAACGTGACCGATGTCTTCACTGGTTTCGGCGAACGCGGCGTCGCGGCCGAACATGTGGCGCATGCTGCAGCTGCCGAGGCCCGGCGTTACATCGAGAGCGGCGTCGCTGTCGGTGAGCATCTCGCCGATCAACTGCTCTTGCCGATGGCGGTGGGCGAGGGTGGCGTCTTCACGACGCTGCCGCTGTCGCCGCACGCCACGACGAACATCGACGTGATCCGCAAGTTCGTCGATGTGACGCCCAGGATCGTGTTACGAGAGAATGGCGTGGAAGTTCATCTGAACCTTCATGGGTCGGTACGTTGACGTGACTCGAGACGGCGGCTCTCCTTTTTGCATACACTCTTTTCGTGCTTGCCGAACTGCTGTTGAAGTGGCCGCTCATTCGCCAGCTTCGCGATCGCGTCGATGGGACCGGGCCGGAATCGATGACCGGCCGTACGCTCGAGCTCGCGCCGAAGAACGAGGGGGCGGGAGTCGCGCGATCCATCTGTCCGTATTGTGGCGTCGGATGTGGTCAACTTGTTTACCATCGTGGTGGCCAGGTCGTATCGATCGAGGGCGATCCCGACTCGCCCGTGTCGCGCGGGCATCTCTGCCCGAAAGGCTCCGCTAGCTACGAGCTCGTGACGCATCCCGGCCGCGCGAAGAAAGTCCGCTATCGGGCACCGTTCGCCCGCGAATGGGTCGACCTGCCGTTGGAACAGGCGATGGAGATGCTCGCAGAGCGCGTCTGGGACACACGCGAGCGGACGTTCGATCGCGCCAGTAATCACACGACGGGAATCGCGCATCTGGGTGGCGCGACCCTCGACAACGAAGAGAATTACCTCATCAAGAAACTCTTCACAGGAGGTCTGGGCATGGTCTGCGTCAGCAACCAGGCCCGAATATGACATAGCTCCACGGTGCCCGGTCTGGGCACCTCGTTCGGGCGCGGCGGCGCGACCACTGCGCCTTCAGATCTCGTGAGCTCCGACGCGATTCTCATCATGGGATCGTCGATGGCGGAGAATCATCCCGTTGCCTTTCAGTGGGTGATCGAGGCGCGCGAGAAGAACGGCGCGAAGGTCATCCACGTCGATCCTCGTTTCAATCGGACGTCGGCGATGTCGGACTACTGGCTTCCTCTTCGCGCCGGCAGCGACATCATCTTCCTCGGTGCCCTGATCAACTATGTGCTGAGCGGCGAGCGTTACTTCCGCGAGTACGTCGTGCACTACACGAACGCGGCGACGATCCTTCGCAGCGATTTCAAGGACACCGAGGATCTCGGCGGTCTTTTCAGCGGATGGGATGGCAAGAAGTACGACTCCGAGTCGTGGCTGTACCAGGGGGCAGAGGACAAAGAGAATCAGGAGTTCAGCGGCGGCCATGGCAAGGATCGCGGAGGTGAAGCACAACAAATCAATGATCCGCCGCGCGACGAGACTCTGCAGCATCCGCGCTGCGTCTTTCAGGTATTGACGCGCCACTTCGCGCGGTACACCCCCGAGCTCGTCGAGCGCAACTGCGGCATTCCCCGCGAGAAGTTTCTCCAGATCGCGGACATTTTCGTCAGCGCATCGGGACGCGAGAAGACCGGCGCGATCTGCTACGCGGTCGGCTGGACGCAACACTCGAGCGGCGTGCAGACCATCCGCTGCGCCGCGATTCTCCAACTCCTCCTCGGCAACATCGGGCGTCCTGGCGGAGGCATCCTTGCACTGCGCGGTCATGCGTCGATTCAGGGCTCAACCGACATTCCGACGCTTTTCGACATTCTTCCGGGTTATCTGCCGATGCCCACATCCGGCGAGAAAGACTTCGACGCGTACGTCAAGAAGCACAAGTCGGACAAGGGCTGGTGGAACAACTTCGACAAGTACATCGTCTCGCTCCTGAAGGCCTATTACGGTGACGCCGCGACGAAGAGCAACGACTTCGGCTTCGATTGGCTGCCGCGCCTCACCGGTGATCACTCGCACTTCGGTTACTGGACCGACATGAAGGATGGAAAGCTCGAGGGCCTTTTCGTCATGGGGCAGAACCCCGCGGTCGGCGCACCGAACGCGCGCTTCGAGCGCGAGGCGCTAGCGAAACTGAAGTGGCTCGTCGTGCGCGACATGGTCGAAACGGAGACCGCGACGTTCTGGCGTGATGACTTCGAGCCGGCAGAGGTGGGGACGGAAGTGTTCTTCTTTCCGGCCGCGTCTCATGTCGAGAAGTCAGGGACGTTCACGAATACGCAGCGGCTCCTGCAGTGGCGTGAGAAGGCGATCGAGCCGCCGGGCGACTGCAGAAGCGAGACGGAATTCGTCGTGCAGCTTGGGCGGATGCTCAAGAAGCGCGCGACCTCCGATCCCCGCGATGCAGGACTGCGTGCGCTGACCTGGGCCTACGCGGACGACGACAACGACGAGGTGCTGCGTGAGATTCACGGTTGGTCAACTAGCGGACCAATCAGGCACTACGGTGAGCTGAAGAACGACGGGTCGACCTCGTGCGGATGCTGGATCTACTCGGGTGTATACGACGGTGAGAACAAGGCTCTCAAGCGCGAGCCGCATGGCCGCTACGGTCATGGATGGGGCTATGCGTGGCCGCTCGACCGCCGCATTCTCTACAACCGCGCCTCGGCCGCGCCGGATGGCTCGCCCTGGAGCGAGCGAAAGAAACTCGTCTGGTGGGATGCCGCGAAAGGGGAGTGGAGCGGGGATGACGTCCCCGATTTCACGCGCAGCAAGCGGCCCGATTACGAGGGCGGTGAGAAGAAAGAAGGCGACGATGCGCTGCCCGGCGATGCACCGTTCATCATGCATCCAGATGGCGCAGGATGGTTATGGGTTCCTTCCGGTTTGAAGGATGGTCCGCTGCCCGCGCACTACGAGCCACTCGAATCGAATCTCGACAATGATCTCTATCCGGCGCAGAAGACGAATCCCGTGGCGAATCGCATGGAGCGTCCCGACAATCCGTACGCGAGCTCGCCTGATGAACGCTTTCCTTACATCCTCACGACGTATCGCCTCACCGAACATCACACGGCGGGCGGCATGAGCCGCACGCTTTCGCATCTCGCGGAATTGCAGCCGGCACTGTTTGCGGAGATCTCGCCCGAGCTGGCGAAAGAGATCGCGGTACAGAACGGCGAGTGGATTGCGATCTCGACGGCGCGCGGTTCGATTCAGGCTCGCGCGCTCGTCACGCAACGCATGCCGTCTCTCGATGTGCAGGGACGGCGCGTACATCAGGTGGGACTGCCTTATCACTTCGGCCGCAACGGACTCGTCACGGGAGACATCGTCAATGACCTGCTCGCCATCTCCGAGGAACCGAATGTGAAGATCTTCGAATCGAAGGCGCTCACGTGCAATGTGGAGAGAGTTCTGAGTACTGAGTTCTGAGTACTGAGTGGGGTACGCTGTACTCGGCACTCAGCACTCAGAACTCAGCACTCAGCACTCAGTACTCACCATGTCGATCACTGGTTTTCTCACCGACTCGACGCTCTGCATCGGCTGCAAGGCTTGTGAAGTCGCGTGCAAGGAGTGGAACGAAGTCCCCGCGGACGGTTTCGTTTTCACCGCGCTCTCCTACGACAACACCGCGGCGCTGGGTCACTCGACGTGGCGGCATGTGAAGTTCGTCGAGCGCGAGCCACAGGTGGGACACGGCGGAAATTCGCCCACGCATGTCACGTGGGAGTTCTCCTCGGACGTCTGCAAGCACTGTGAGAACGCGGGATGTCTCGAGGCGTGTCCGACGGGATCGATTGTCCGCACCGAATTTGGCAGCGTGTTCGTGCAACCGGATGTGTGCAATGGCTGCGGCTACTGCGTCGTGACCTGCCCGTTCGGTGTCGTCGACCGCAGGCCCGATGATGGCCGCGCGTTCAAATGTACGTTCTGCTACGACCGTCAGAAGTTCGGCGAACAGCCGGCCTGCGCGAAGGCCTGTCCCACGAGCTCGATTCTCTTCGGCGATCTCGAGCAGTTGCAGTCGCTCGCCGATCAGCGCATCGCGAAGCTGCATGGCGAGGGGATGACGGATGCGAAGCTGTACGACGCGCGCGATACGAGCGTGGGCGGCACGCACGCGATGTTCGTGATTCGCGGCGACGAACGCGCGTACAACCTCCCTCCGAAACCGGAAGTGCCGACCGTCCATCTGCGCAAGGCCTGGACATCCGCCGCGATTGCAGCGGGTGCGATTGCACTGACGACGCTCGCTATTTTCACGCTGGAGCGCCGCACGTGAAGGAGCGAGTCCCCACTGCGGCATCCGAGGCGCAGCTCGACCGATTGAGAAAGGAGGCGGAGATCACCGGACGCGTGAATCGTCCCGGTGTTCGTCCCGCCGGCTCGCCGTTTCCCCAGGCGACTCCGGAGAACGGTTACTACGGTTTGCCGTTGCTCAAGCCGCCTGTCTGGACCTGGGAGGTGCCGACTTACTTTTTCGTGGGCGGCGCTGGCGGTGCTGCGGCGGTCATCGGCTTCGTCGCGCGCGTCACGGGTGAAGAGCCGAAACTCGTCCACGATGCGCGCTGGGTTGCCGCCGCGTGTGCGAACCTGTCGACACCACTTCTGATCGCCGACCTCGGACGGCCCAAGCGGTTTCTCAACATGCTGCGGATCTTCAAGCCGCAGTCGCCGATGTCTGTCGGTGCGTGGATCGTCGCGGGCTTCGGCGGCGCGTCGACGGCGACGCTCATGCTGCCGCCGCTGCTGGCCGACATCGCGGCCGGCGGTTCGGCGGCTCTCGGTCTCGGCATGGCGACGTATACCGGAGTGCTGATCGGCGCGACGGCGATACCCGTCTGGTCGCGTCACGCACATCTTCTTCCCGTGCACTTCGGTGCGTCGGCGGTCGCATCCGCGGCTTCGATGCTCGAACTGATGGGCAATTACCAGCGCGCGTTGAACCGGCTCGCCGTGAGTGCTGCAGCAGTCGAAACGTACATGGGCTTCGACATCGAGCGCCGTCACGACGTTGCCTCGGAGCCGCTTCGCCACGGCAATAGCGGCAAGCTCATTCGCCTCGGTGGGACTCTTTCGGGGCCGTTGCCGCTTGCGTTGCGGCTGCTCGGCGGCAAGTCGAAGCGTGTGCGCCGTGTCGCAGCGTTCGCTTCACTCGCCGGATCGCTGATCACGCGTTTCGCATGGGTTGCGGCAGGGAAGGCGAGTGCGAAGGATCCACGCGTACCGTTAAGCCTCGATTGAACGGGTCGCTGACATCCGATCCGGCAGCGAGAAGACGAAGCCGAGCCCGCAGGTGAGCAGCGAAAGATAGAGCGCAGCCCAACGCTTCGTTGCACTCGCGAGCGACATGGCCTGCGTTCCTGTCGATACGATCTTTACGTCGAAGATCGCACCGCCGATCGTCTTTCCCCAGAGCAGCCACGTTCCGACGAAATAGTGATACGAGACGATGATGATGAAGCCCGCGAGTGCGGCGATCGACGGCCAGTGGCTGGGCCGCAACAACGGAAGCAGTGCGAGACCGAGTGCAGCGAAGAGCGACAGATCCGTGAGGAATGCGATCGATCGCCGAAACCACGGTGCAGCGCGATCTTCGCCCGGCTCCGGCATTGGAATCGATGAAGCCTCGATGCCCGGCACCGCCTCCAACTCCACCTCATCGAATCGCATCACACCCTCCCGTAGCAGACAGCAGACAGCAGACAGCAGGCAGCAGGCAGCAGACAGATCCCGCTGTCTGCTGCTGCCATTATCCCGCCTGTCGCATCGGCAGATATTTTACGTAGATCCTGTAAAGAAGATCTTTCGGCTGGTTACCTTGCGCGTAGCGAAGGGCCAGCTCCCGGCTGCGTTTGGCCAGATCGTCGTTCGCGTCGATCTTCAGAACCTCATCGAACTGTGTGACGGCCTCCTGCAGGTTTTCGTTCTGCAGAGCGACGGCACCGAGGTTGAAGTGCGCATCCTCGATCAGGCGCTCGATGTTCTTGTTCTGCGGATCGCCCGATTGGAGCTGCTGAAGATTCGACAGTGCATCGGCGTACTTGCGCTCATTGAACAGTGACTTCGCGCTGTCGAGCTTCGCCACCTGCGCAGACGCGGTGTCGTACATCGTCTTCATATCCGGCGGCAGCGGCTTCACACGCATTGCGAGCTCAAAGGCTTTCTTCGAACCGTCGTAATCGTGATTGTCGAACTGCGTCTTGCCGTTGGCCAACGCCTCCTGGAACACGAGCGCTGCCGGGCGGCCGTCGATCATTTCCGCCGCCGTTGCCTTCTTCTTCTGAAAATCGGAAATCAGCAGAAGGGCTTTGTCGTGCTTCCGGTCATTAGGCTTGATGTCCTGCAGCATTGAAATTGCCGCATCGTATTTTCCTTTCGCGGCGAGCGTGGTTGCTTCCTTGATCGTCAGGGTCGTCGACGCTGTATCGACCGGGGGCTTCGAGAACTTTGACCATGCGAACCAGCCGCCGCCGAGGAGCACGAGAGCACCGACGACGGCGGCGATGAGTCCCATCGGGAGGGACTTCTTCGCGGCCGGTGCGGGTGCTGCTTTCGCTTTCGCCGCGGGGGCCTTCTTTCCCGCTGCTCCTTTTGCCGCAGGCGCGGGAACGGGCGTGGG
>CAZKID010000268.1:0-7505 GCA_964552405.1 uncultured Thermoanaerobaculia bacterium | reverse complement strand
AGATGAGCGTGGTCGGCCCGCGGCCCGAGCGGCCGCAGTTCGTCGAGCAGTTCCGCGCGGAGTTCCCGCACTACATGCTCCGCCACAAAGTGCGCGCGGGGATGACGGGGTGGGCGCAGGTCCACGGCTGGCGCGGCAATACGTCGATCCGAATGCGCATCGAGCACGATCTCTACTACATCGAGAACTGGTCGCTGATGCTCGATCTGAAGATTTTGTTCATGACGGTGGTGCATGGCTTGCGGCATGAGAATGCGTACTGAGCAGGCAGCGGGCAGCAGGCAGCAGGCGGCGGGATTGACGGAGCGCCGGGACTCGACTGAGCGGATTTCCCGATCGCTCGTGCTTTGTGCTATCTGAGCACGCCATGAATACTCGAATTCTTCTCGCGGCGAGCGCCGTCCTCATGGGACTCGGCGGCGTCGCATGCCTCTTTGCACCGGATGAGATCATCAAGGCGATGAACGCTGGCGGATTGCCGATCGTCGTGCAGTTGTGCGGCGCGCTGCTCTTCGCGTTCGCAATGGTGAACTGGACCGCGAAGGACAGTCTGATCGGCGGGATCTACAACCGGCCGGTGGCGATCGGGAATCTGACGCACTTTACGATCGGCGCGATCAGTGTCGTGAGAGTGGTCGTGGCCGGCGCGCTGCCGCAAGTCGCGTGGGGCGTGGCGATCGTCTACGTGCTGTTCGCTGCCGCATTTGCTCGCGTGTTCGTCACGAGTCCCGTTGCGTCTTCCTCTGCGAAGGATGCGGAGTGAGCAAGAGCCGGCTCGAAGCCTTCAGCGACGGCGTGATCGCGATTCTCATCACGATCATGGTGCTCGAGCTCAAGGTGCCGCATGGCACGACGTGGAGCGCTCTCGTGCCGGTCCTGCCCTCCTTTCTCACCTACGTCCTGAGCTACATCTACCTCGGCATCTACTGGAACAATCATCACCACATGTTCCACGCGACGCAGCATGTGAGCGGCGGCGTGCTGTGGGCGAATCTGCATCTGCTGTTCTGGCTGTCGATCGTGCCGTTCGTCACGGGCTGGATGGGCGAGAACCACAACGCGCCCTTGCCGACCGCGGTCTACGGTGCGGTGCTGGTCATGGCCGCGTTCGCGTACACGATTCTGCAGGCGACGATCATCCGGCAGCAGGCGAGCAACTCGATCCTCGCGCGAGCCGTGGGGAAGGACGTCAAAGGAAAGATCTCGCTGCTGCTCTACGCGACCGCGATTCCCGCGGCATTCGTGCATCAATTGATCTCCGATGTCATCTACGCGGCCGTCGCACTGATCTGGCTCGTACCGGACCGGCGGATCGAGGCGGAGATGACAGCGGGCAGCAGACAGCGGACAGCAGACAGCAGGGAGCAGACAGCAGACAGCAGACGACCGGATTGATCTGATCCTGCTGTCTGCTGCCTGCTGTCTGCTGTCTGCTCCTGCTGTCTGCTGTCTGCTCCTGCTGCCTGGCTAGTAGGGATGCTCGAAGCTCATGTAGAGATACATCGACCTCTGATGCGTCTTCAGATCGATCGGCATGGCGATGCCGGGCACGACCTGTAATCCATGCGGCAGATCGTGCGCCCAGCGCACGCCGGGACTTACGAGCGTGTTCCCTTGCCGCAGAGTTTCGAGCATGAGATGCACTTTCGGCAGCGCGGCGACGATGATGCTTCCGCCGCCGGACCACTGCGTGTGATTGCGCGAGATGGTCGTCCCCGCGTTCCAGTGCGTCACGAGGCGCGACGAGATCGCGTACGAGACGGGCAGGTTGAGCTGCAGCGCGCGATCGCCGGCGAGGTACGAGATGCGCGGCGAGATGGCTAACCGGGCGTTGCCGTCGCCTGCGAGCTGATAGCGATAGTTGATCGCGAGATCATCCACGCGGCGGCCGGAGTAGGGAATCGTGTAACTCAGTTGATGGCGCAGCCCGAACGCCGGCCACTCCTGGGTGAAAGAGGAAGCGAACGAGCCGTCGCGCTGGTGCTGGTACGTGAAGATGTGCTGGACGACGCGATTTTCCTGGTTGTAGGCCTCTTCGATGAGGAAGCTGTTGTCCTGGATCGAAAGGGGCTCGACGGCGGCAGCGGCGGTGGTGAGGAGGAGGAGCGGAATGAGACTCAGTCTCAACATGGTGAGCATAGTGTGGGGCCGGGCCGGAATCGTGCGGGTGTCACCTGTCACGTCTTCGCGTGACGGCCGGCTTCCGTATCATGAACACGCTCAATGATCGCGAACGGCACACGGCTCGGGTACTACACCATCACGCGCCCACTCGGTGCCGGCGGCATGGGCGTCGTCTACGAGGCCGTCGATGAGCAACTCAAGCGGCGCGTCGCGATCAAGACCCTGCCCGCGCGCTTCGCGGACGACGCTGACGCCTTGCAGCGCTTCCGCCGCGAAGCGCGTGCCGCATCCGCGCTCAATCATCCGAACATCGTCCACATCTACGCCATCGACGAGGCAAGAGTCGAGGGCGAGCGAGTCGATTACATCGCGATGGAGCTCATCGATGGCGTGACGCTGCGCCAGTTCATCGAAGAAGGGGTTTCTCCATCGCGGCTGATCGAGCCGATCACGCAGGTCGCGGAAGCGGTCGCGAAGGCCCACGAGAGTGGAATCGCGCACTGCGATCTGAAGCCTGAGAACATCATGATTCATCGCGATGGTTACGCGAAGGTCGTCGACTTCGGTCTCGCGCGGCTTCAGCCAAAGCCAAATGATGGAAGCCCCGACACCGCGACGCAGCCGCTGCTGCCCGAAGCAGCAACAGTGCGGGGAACGGCGGCGTACATGTCGCCGGAGCAGGTGAAAGGCGGGCAGCCCGATGCGCGCTCCGACGTCTTCACCCTCGGCTGCATCCTCTACGAGATCGCGTCGGGCAGGAAGGCGTTCGAGGCCGGCACGGTCGTCGAATCGCTATGGAGCATTCTCAACACCGAGCCGCCACCTCTGACGAACGTCAGCGCGGAATGGCAGCGCATCACCAGGAAGTGCATGGAGAAGGATCCGGCACGGCGCTACTCCAGCGCTCGCGGACTTGCTGAAGATCTGCAGGCGATGCGGCGCGCGGGCAACGCCCCTGATGTGGTCACGGCTGCACCCACGCCGCGGCGGATTCAGGGGATCGTGTTGCTTGCGATCCTCATCGCCGCCGCGATCATTGCTGCGTGGGCCTTGCGAGCTCGACGCGGGCATCGCGAGCTCGACTCGATCGCGGTTCTCCCATTCGCGAACGTGAAACACGATCCCGACTTGGAGTACCTCAGCGACGGTGTGACGGAGAGCGTGATCTCGTCGTTGTCGGAGTCGGCGCCGCTTCGCGTCATGTCGCGCGCCAGCGTGTTCCGCTTCAAGGATGGGAAGACCACCGCGCTCGATGCCGGGCGCGCGCTGCACGTCGATGCCGTGCTGGCCGGCGAGCTCGAGCCGCATGACGATCGCCTGGCAATCAGCGTCGAGTTGATTGACGTCTCGGACGGCTCGCAGATCTGGGGACACCGTTACGAATCGGAAGCGCGCTCGGTGCTTGCAATGCAGCAGGCGATCTCTCGCGATGCGGTGTCTCATCTCCTTCCGCGCCAGACCACGCGGCCGATGCACAGCACTACGGACGATCCCGACGCGTATCGGCTGTATCTGAAGGGACGCTATTTCTGGAACAAGCGCAATGCCGAGGGGTTGACGAAAGCTGCGGATGAGTTCCATGCGGCGCTCGATCGCGATCCGTCGTACGCGCGCGCCTGGGTGGGTCTCGCGGACTCCTACGCGTTGATGGAACAGTACGCTGGCGTTCCTTCACGCGATACGTGTCCGAAGGCAAAGGCCGCGGCCTTGCGCGCGATCGACATCGACCCGACGCTCGCCGAGCCTCACGCGACACTCGGCCTGCTCTATGCGCATTGCGAATGGAACTGGACGGCATCGGAGCGCGAGTTCCAACGCGCGATCGAGCTCAATCCGAACTACGCGACGACACATCACTGGTATGCACTTCATCTGAGCTACCGGCGTCAGTTCGCGCATGCGCTCGAAGAAGCACGCAAGGCGCAGGAGCTCGATCCGCTGTCGCTGATCGCGAACAATGCGCTGACCGTCGTGCAGGCCTATGCACGTGAAGATGACGCGGCACTCGAGCAATGCCGCAAGAATCTCGAGATGGATCCGTCGTTCGTCGTGACCTACATGTGGATCGGCCGCGCGAAACGCGATCAGAAGAAATACGGTGAGGCGATCGAAGCACTGCAGAAGGCCGTGAGGCTTTCGCAAGGGCGATCGCTCGAGGCACTCGCGGACCTCGGCTACACATACGCGGTCGCCGGCAAGGCGAACGAGGCGCACGAAATCCTCGAGCGGTTGACGAAGCCGCCGTACGAAGCCGCCTCCACGCCCTATCACACCGCGACGATCTACGCCGGCCTTGGCGACAAGGAACGCGCTCTTGCCTCACTTCAGCAGGCGGTCGGGAATCACAGCTGGTTCCTCGTGCAGATCAACGTCGACCCGGCGTTCGATTCACTTCGCGGGGATCCGCGGTTTCAGGAGGTCGCGACGCGGATCATGCGCTGAGCAGGGAGCAGGCCGCGAACAGCAGACAGCAGGGAGCAGGCAGCAGACAGCAGGCAGCAGACAGCAGGCAGCAGACAGCAGGCAGCAGACAGCAGACAGCAGGCAGCAGACAGCAGACAGCAGACAGCAGACAGCAGACAGCAGGAGAACCTAATCTGCTGCCCGCTGCTCTCTGCCCGCTGCCCGCTGTCTGCTGTCTGCTGCCTGCTGTCTGCTGTGCGCGCCATCACTCGCGCGTGTTCGCATCTTCCGTGCGACGCGGAGTTGCGTCGGCTAGAATCCGCGCCGCATGGGTAAGCAATCAGACGCTCTCTTTCAACGCGCGCAGGAACTGATCCCGGGCGGCGTCAACTCGCCGGTCCGCGCCTTTCGTGGTGTGGGCGGCACGCCGCCGTTCATCGAGCAGGCGCAGGGCTCGCGCATCTTCGACGCGGACAACCTTCAATACATCGACTGTGTCGGCTCCTGGGGTCCCATGATCCTCGGCCATGGCCATCGCTATGTCGTCGAGGCCGTGAAGAAAGCTGCGACGCGCGGCTTCTCATTCGGTGCGCCGACGGCGGGGGAGATCGAGCTCGCCGAGATGGTCGTGCAGGCGATTCCTTCGATCGAGATGCTGCGCCTCGTCAACTCGGGCACCGAGGCGACGATGAGCGCGCTGAGGTTGGCTCGCGCGGCGACGGGTCGCAACAAGGTGATGAAGTTCGACGGCGGCTATCACGGGCACGTCGACTCGTTGCTCGTGAAGGCCGGCTCCGGCGGTGCGACGTTCAACGTGCCCGACTCCGCGGGAGTGCCAGCGGAAGTCACGAAGTTGACGATCAGCGTTCCATACAACGATCTCCAGGCCGTGAAGAAAGCAGTCGATGACGATCTCGCGGCGATCATCGTCGAGCCGGTCGCCGGCAACATGGGCTGCGTTCCTCCCGCCGCGGGATTTCTCGAGGGACTGCGTGAGATCTGCGACAAGAACAACACGCTCTTGATCTTCGATGAGGTGATGACCGGTTTCCGCGTTGCGTACAGCGGCGCGCAGTCGGTGTACAACGTGCGGCCCGACATCACGACGCTCGGCAAAGTGATCGGCGGCGGCATGCCGATCGGTGCCTACGGCGGACGCGCGGAGCTGATGAAGCTCGTGTCGCCGCTCGGTCCGATGTATCAGGCAGGCACGCTCTCCGGAAATCCGATTGCGGTGGCAGCAGGCAAGTCGACGTTGTCGGTGTTGAAGAATTCGTCGATCTATGCCGACCTCGAAGAGCGCAGCGGCGAGTTCGCGACCGGTGTCGTCGCCGCGGCCGGGAAGCATGGCGTGCCGGTGACGATGAATCGCGTCGGCTCGATGTGGACGCTCTTCTTCAACGAAGGTCCGGTGACGGATTTCGAATCGGCGAACAAATCGAACCGCGAAAAGTTCGCGCGCTTCTTCCACCTCATGCTCGGCGAAGGCGTCTACCTGCCGCCATCCCAACTCGAAGCTGCATTCTTCTCCGCGGCGCATGCGAAGAAGGACATCCTGCAGTTGATCGAGAGGGCGGATCGGGTGCTGAAGAAGATCGCGTGGGAGTTCGAGAAGTGATCGCTCGCCGTTCTTCACGCTGAGCGAAGCGAAGCGTCAACCAAGGCGCCGCGGTGACTTTGAGAACGACGCGGATCGTGCGGCTACGTTGTTTTTTTTCCCCACGAGCGGACGATGTCGGCCCAGGAACGGCTCAGATCATGCCAGCGCGGATTCGTGGCCTGAATCAAGTCGATTTTTCGTTTTCGTGTCCAGCCCTTGATGGCCTTCTCGCGGGCTTGTGCCTCTTCGATCGTTGGAAGGACCTCGAAGTAAACGAGGCGATCGAAGGTGTATTTTGCGGTGAACGCGGTCGGGAAATAGCGCGACTTATGTTCGAAGACGCGACGAATGAGGTTCGTCGTAGAGCCGGTGTAGAGCCGGTGCGTATCGGCGCTCATGATGTACATGTAACCAACCGCCACTTCGTGAGTATCCCTCGGATGCTCGAGTTTTCGCGGCGCCTTGGTTGATCCTTCGCTTCGCTCAGGATGCCTTCTTCAGGCCTGCGAACGCAGACCTACGAGGATTTCCTCTTCAGCGAGTGAATGGAGTTCCTGCGAACGCGACCACGCTGCGTCCGCACGCGCAAGTAGCGAAGGTTTTCGCGCATCCACCACCGACGCGAGATTGATGCACACGTTCTGATACGCACCCGCGGCGGCTGCGCGTCCCATCTGCGCGCCGACTCCCGCGTCCGACAACGACGCTTGAAGGCCAATCGAAGCGATCTCCCGGCAGAGCTCGATCACCTCGGGACACATTTCCAAAACCCCCAGCGGCACTTCGGCCGCGGCGATCGTTGCATCGAGGATTGCGTTGTCGCGCGCCGCGGATTCCTCAGGCGTCGACTTCGGCAGGCGCATCGCTTCGAGCAGGAGATCGAAGGCCGCCGTATCGAGGTCGACTGCGGCGAGCAGGCCATCCTTCAACTCCTGCGCGCGCACTGCGATGCGATCGAGTTGTTCGTGTTTCGACTCGAAGCCCTTCTTCGTGTGCGACAGCACGGCGACCATCGCGGCGAGCCCTGCGGCCATCGCGCCGGCGAGTGCGGAGACGGAGCCGCCGCCCGGCGCAGGCGACTCGCTCGAGAGCTCGTCGATGAAGGAACGAATCGACATCGATGCGAGCGGTGCGCCTTTCGCGAGGCGATACTCGATCACACGTTCCTTCGGATCGAACGGCTTCACCTCGCTCAAGCCGAGCGTGCGAATCGCGGTGTGAATGATCGTGGCTTCGGGCACCCCCGTCGGACGGCCCATGCGCTGCAGATAGTGGCGCCCCGCATCGAGCAGGCATTGCCGCGGCAGCCGGCCGACCATTTCCGATCCTGTGACGGAAACGCCCCGCCCGCGTTGGCCGTCCTCGGAGGATACGAAGG
>CAZKID010000267.1:0-7547 GCA_964552405.1 uncultured Thermoanaerobaculia bacterium | reverse complement strand
GATTCAACGAGCGGGCTGCAATTGCCTTTGGCGCGGCCTCCATAGATTGCCGTGAAACGAAGTGCAGTTCCCACGGATGCGAGGACGATGGGCTCTGCGTCGACCTTGCTCTGTGCGTAATCAGTATCGGGGGGGCTACAGTCGAGAGCTCATCAAGGACGACGTCGCGATTGCCGTACGCGGCGATGGTGCTGGCATAGATCACGCGGGCTCTCCCGGCAGCGCTGTGCACGATGTTGGCTGTGCCCTCCACATTGATTTCCCGATAGCCCGCTCTGAGAACGACGCGCTCTGTGCGACTCCCGGACGGAACGATGTGAAGTAACGCTGCGAGGTGGACGACCGCATCGATACCGCGCATCGCATGGCAAACCCGCACCTTGTTCCGGATATCGCGGAAGACACTCGGTGCATCGAGACGGCTCGATTCGTTGTGCAGCAACAGGCGCACGTCGTGGCCATCGCGAACCAGCGCTTTGAATACGGCGGGTCCAAACGCGCCGGTGGCGCCCGTCAGGAGGACTCGCATCAACCGGTACTCCAACGATTCATCGAGGCCGAACGTGACCGAGCACAATCTTGGCGACTGTGCGCGAAACACTTGTGTGTTCGTAGCCGGGAGGGGCTGACCATCGTGTAGCGGGAAACAATGCGACCTGAGTCGCGCGTAAGATCGAGGACGCCGTGACGCCGCCAAGTACATTACTTCCGCACTCGATCGTTTCAGGCCTCTCGGTCACCTCGCGCAGCGTCACGTTGGGAACCTTGAAGATTGCGCACTCTTCCTGAACCGTGCCGCTGTCGCTCAAGACACAGGAGGCACTCTGTTCGAGGCGCACGAAATCGAAGAATCCAAGGGGCGGCAAGAGCGTCAATCCATCGAAGGAGTGGCCGATCCGGAAACGGCGAAGCTTCTCGTCCGTTCTTGGATGCACACTCACAATGAGCGGTTGCTCGAACCTCTCTGCTACTTGTTCCAGCGCTGCGATCAATTCGCGAAGCACCTCCGGCGAGTCGACGTTCTCGGCACGGTGCAGAGTTGCCAGAAGATACTTGCCGGGCTGCAGGGACAGGCGCTGCATGACGTCGCTCTTCGCAATTGCCGCGGCGTAGAACTGCAAAACTTCGTAAATTGGATTGCCGGTCACGAAGATGCGTTCGCGCTCGATGCCTTCCCGCACTAGGTTCTCTTTGCTGCGGTCCGTGTACGGCATGAGAACATCGCTGCAGTGATCGATCACGCGGCGGTTGATCTCTTCCGGTACGCGATCGTCGTAGCAGCGATTTCCGGCCTCCATATGAAAGACCGGAATACTCATCCTTGCAGCGATGAATGCGGATAATGCGCTATTCGTATCGCCGAGGATGAGAACGCGATCGGGTTTGCAGTCCGAAAGTGCGCGCGCACAGCCGGCGATCACCGCCGCGATCTGATCGGGAGCGCTTTCCTCACGGATGCCCAATTGAACATCCGGTGAGCGCAATTGAAGCTCATCGAAGAAGACATCGCTGAGAAGTGGGTTGTGGTTCTGGCCCGTGTGGATGAGGATGTGCTCCGAAAGACTATCGAGTAACGGGATGACTCTCGACAGCCGGATGATCTCCGGCCGCGTTCCAAAGATCGTGGCGATTCTCATCGTTCAAGCACCGGCGGGGACGCCGGCGAGCGTCCTGGCGCAGAGATAACGTTCGAGCAGCGCGCGAAGGCCGTCGCGCCCGATGGTTACGTTCGAAGACGTGTACTCGGTCTGAAGCGATGGGACGTCTTCGCCGAGCTGGATCGAGCGCAGTTCGGGAAGCATCGGCAGGATCGCGTAGTACTGACCGCGATCCACGGTTCGCTGACATTCCTCATTCGAGATCAGACTCTCGTGAATCTTTTCGCCCGGTCGTACCCCGGTGAGACGGATCTCGATCGGGCGCCCATCGATCAGCACTTCAGCGAGATCGACGATTCGCACAGCCGGAATCTTCGGTACATAGATCTCGCCGGGAAGCGCTTCGGCAATCGCGGCGAAGATCGCGTCTACCGCGCGGTCGAGGCTGAGTAGAAACCTCGTCATTTCCATCGTCGTGATGGTGACCGGCCCACCATGCGCGATCTGATCGAGAAACAATGGAACGACCGATCCTCTCGATGCGATCACATTCCCATTGCGTACACAGATCCAGCGCGTGTCACCGTGATCGACGTTTGCCTGCATGAGAATCCGCTCCATGAGTGCTTTGGTCATTCCCATGACATTGACCGGCATGCAGGCCTTGTCTGTCGATACGCCGACGACCGTCTTGACGGGCGTTCGGTTCTCTCGGATCGCGCGGACGAGGTTCTGAGTACCGACGACGTTCGTATGCACGGCTTCGGTTGGGAAATACTCACAGGACGGTACCTGCTTCAGCGCCGCTGCATGGATCACGACGTCTGCATCGCGAATGGCGTCCAGCAGAGCGGGATAATCGCGAACGTCTCCGATCCGGAATGAGAGAAGTCCTCGCGAGTTCTCGTAGATGACCTCATCCGTTGACGCCGACTTGGCGAGGAAATCGAGTCGCATCTGATGCTGCTTCGCCTCGTCTCTCGAATAGACGATTACGCCGGCTGGCCGCCCCAGCTCGGCTGCGAGCAAGCGGCGCACGACGACGGTTCCCAGAGAGCCGGTGCCACCTGTGACGAGTATGCGTTTTCCATCGAGGATCAATCAGCACCTCCATTGAGCATAGGGAGTGGGATCTTCGGCCAGCCGGCGGATCATCTCCGGCCAGGGTGGGGCAGCAAATCCGGTGACCTTGCGAAAGCGGCTTCCGTCGAGTGAACGGTCCACACGGACGTCTTCTGAAGGCTCGATGGCGATCTTTGATTTGAACGCGTCGCGCAGCAGACAGAGGAGCGTGTACTTGTCGATAGGGTTCGACGCAATGTGATAGATGCCATCCAGCTCGGCGTGTCGATCGACGATTGCGGCAAGAACGTCGGCGAACACGACGGTGGGAAAGCCACTGTAGATCGCGTTCGTCCAGCCGCGAACATCTGCGTTGTTCTGGTTGTGCGACAAGAACCACTCGACCAGACCATGAGACGTGCGCAGCTCGCGGCCGATGATCGAGCTCCGGATTGTCAAGACGTTCTTCGACGTGACTTCACCGAGATATTTCGTTCGCCCATAGAGATCTGCGGCATCGGATGTGTCGTCTTCGACGTAGTTGCCTTTAATGCCCGAGAACACACAGTCGGTCGACATGTGAATCATTCGTGCCCCGGCGGCCGCGCACGCGGTTGCGAGGCGATGCGGGAACAGCGCATTGATCTCCAGGCTCGCCGCGGTGTCGTGTGCAAGAGGACTCTGCTTGATGAGGCCTACGCAGTTGATGACGACGTCTGCATTCGCGCGGTCGATTGCAGAAACGATTGCGTCGTTCGATCGGGCATCGAAGTGCGTCAACGTCCGGTCTCTTGAAGCGATGCGGTCATCGGCTCGTGGCTGACGGACCGCGACCCACACCTCGAACCGGTCGCGCCACAATTGAGCCAGCTTGTGCCCGAGCATGCCGTTGCCACCTGCAATCAGGACTCTTACGATGGGGGCCTCACGTCTTCGTTCAATAGGTAATCGAGTAGTGCCGCCGCCACAGTTTCAACATCGTCAACGCGTAGAGACGATGCGTGTTCGAGCGCGATTGGCGCTGGCCCTCGATCAATTCGGAAATGACGGCTCTATTCATGAGGGCTGGATCAGATTCGTGAAGTACTGCTTCCATGAATCGTCCCCACGGACCGTTGAACCAGCTTGCAAGCGGGATCGAGAAACCCTGTTTGCGCCGGACGTCGAACGCCGGTGGCAGAATTCGTCTGGCGATACGTCGCAGGAGAATTTTTCTCGCAGAGGGCGTCGCGCGGAGTGAGTCGGGGATCGAGCCTTGAGCGAGCTCGATGATGTTTTTGTCGAGAAATGGTGCTCGTGTCTCGAGCGATGCGAGCATGCTGGAGCGATCGATCTTCACGAGGATGTCGTCGGGCAGATAGGTTAGAAAATCGACGCGAGTGGTTTGCTGAAGCGGCGTGTGGTGGCGTTCGCACAATGAGCGTTTGAACGTCTCGGGCGCCAGTAGCAAGTCGGAGTTCGCCGAGAGCGGCGACAGGAGTCGCGAGCGCGTGTAGTGATCGAAATAGGTATTGATGGTCGCGATGCTCTGTGCGAGCTCATCGCTGAAACCCAGAATCCAATTCCGTCCACGCATGCCGACTGGCATTTGCGTCGACGCGGCCTTCCCCATCATGCGGCGGAGTGGCCCCGGAATCCATGCGCGTGCCCGCTCCTGAATCTGAACCCAGGAGTGATGCATGTAACCACCGAATAGCTCATCCGCTCCATCACCACCGAGGGCAACCGTGATTCCTTCCTGTCGAATCAACTGCGATACGAGATAGGTAGGAACCATCGAGGAGTCGGCCATCGGTTCGTCGAACTGCCTTGCGAGCTGGGGCAGGAGCTCGACCGACGCTGGTTGTGCGACGAGCTCGACATGGTTCGTACCAAAATGTTCGGATACCAGCCGCGCATGCCGGGTCTCGTCATGGACTCCGTGTCCCGGAAATCGGACGGTGAATGTGTTCAGGCGAGAAGTGGCGGTCGCGGCCATCGCCGTCACGATGCTGGAGTCGACTCCACCGCTGAGGAGAACGCCGACCGGAACATCGCTGTTCAACTGACGCATGACTGAGGTCTTGAGCAGGCCCTCGAGTTCATCGACGAATGACTCCTCGATGGCGGCGCCGATTTTTCCGCTGATTTGTGCCGGCTCCGGCAGACTCCAGTAGCGCCATTTGCGGATCGAATCGTTCTCGAGGTCGTACGTGAGCGCCTGACCTGCTGCGAGTTTGTGGAAACCCTGCAGAATGCAACGTTCGCCGGGCACGTAGCCGAACGCCAGATAGTGATTGAACGAGGTCAGATCGAGCCGGCGGCTCAAATCAGGAAGAGACATCAGCGCCTTGAGCTCCGAGGCGAATGAGAACGATGACGGGCTGTAGTGATAGAACAGCGGTTTCTCGCCAGCGCGATCCCTTGCAAGTAAGAGGCGCTGATGCCGGGCATCCCACAGTGCGAATGCGAACATGCCCTGAATGCGCTCGAGTAGGTTCGTCTCCCACTCTCGATACGACGCCAGGAGAACCTCCGTATCACTCCGGCTCTTGAAGCGATGTCCGAGATCTTCGAGCTCCTTCTTGAGCTCTCGGTAGTTGTAGATCTCGCCATTGAATGTGATGCAGAGAGCGCCATCACTCGACACCATCGGTTGATGACCCAATGGCGACAAGTCGATCACCGACAGACGCCGATGACCGAACGCAACGCGTCCGTCAGGAGAAAGCCATGCGCCGCGATCATCGGGGCCTCGATGTTTGAGTGTGTCGCACATTGCCACGATCGTTTCGAGGTCAACTCTGCTTCTCAGGCTTGTCGTGCCTGCGATACCGCACATGGTCAGGGTGTTTCCTGCGATTGCGTGATGTGACCCTTCGAGATGCTGCCGATTGCTGGCGTATGTCCCAATCGCTTCTTGATCAGCTCAATACCCCGGTCAGTGCGGCGCGATCCGACCGTCAGGAGCAGGAACGTGTAAACGAAAAACAGAGGGCTGCGCCAGAAGCCCATGCGCAGAAGGCTCTCCACGTATCGCATGAACTCGCGGAAAGGCCTTTCGGAATGCATCGAGAGGATCGGATAGGAGTAGTTGGCAATGTCCGTGACGACCGCGGCGAACACGTGCTGCCCGCTTTCTCGATCGATGAACGCGGCGAGGTCGAGCATTCCGCGCATGTAATTGAGCGACGATGCCACAGTATGTTGTCCGGGTGTGTACCGGCCCTGTTCCGCCGCGGCGTTTCCAAATTCCGGCACGCCGCCATCGCGATAGAGAGCGATGATGTCGGGAATGGAAACGCCGTTGTATCGGAGCAGGATCATCGAGACGAGGTAAACCTGGTAGAGAGTCGTTCCGTCGAAACGGTCGGTGGCGACGGCCTGCGCAGCATTGCGATGGATTGCCACCCCGGGAATGACGACACAACGGCGGAAGAACGTCACGACGGTCGGAACTCCCGCAGGAAAGAATCGCTCGCCTTCGAAGTAGCGCGCTGTGCGAACGATGTTGTCTGGTAATCCCGCAAACGCGGAGTAACTGCGCAAGACCACGCCGACCGACGGGTGAGCACGAACGGCGGCGGCAATTCGACGAAGAGCGCCTTTGCACATCAGGTCGTCATTGCCCATGAACACAACGTATTTGCCGGTCGCCTTCGAAACGAGCTCGCGCAGGTTTCCGTCGAAGCCAAGGTTCTCGCTGTTCTCGTAATAGTGAATGCCGGCGGTACGCGCGCTGTACCGACCAACCACATCCCGGATCTGCTCGCGTTCACGCGAATCGTCGTCGCAAATCACGATCTCGTAATCGTCGAAATCCTGTTCCAGGATGCTGTCGAGAAGAGGCGGCAGCACAGCCGACCGGTTGTAGGCTGGAATACAGACGGAGATGAGTGGCGGGCTCACGAGAGTTCTCCGACTGCGTCCAGCATCTCCCGCGTTCGTGACACGACGTCGTGTCCGTCGGCATGCACACGGCGTGTTCCGGCCGCTGCGATCTGCTTACGCAGCGCTTCGTTTGCGAGGTAGCGGTGAGTTTTCGCGACGAGCTCGTCGCTGTCGCGGAAGAAGTCGGCTTCGACGCCTTCCCGAAACAGCGCTGCCTGATCAGCCGAATATTCAGACAACAGGAGCGTGCCTGCCGCGGGAATTTCGAAACAGCGCCGCGTGTAAGAGTCGCGATTCATCTTCGAGAGAAAACAAAGCGCGATTCGTGCGCCGTTAAGTGCCTTGTTGTACGCATCACCCCAGACTGGATGGGCAGGCACCAGAGAGCGCAGCGCCGCCGATGATTTCAAGGCCGTGTTCCAGTCGTATCGAGGCAGCCGGGATGCTGGTCCGAAGATCCGAACCCGGACGCCACTCTGGGCGAGTCGTTCGAGCATCTGCAGCCGGCCGTCGTTCTCATAGTGGCCAATGAAGACGACATCGGTGTCGTAAATGGTTCGATCGTCAGTGGACAGTGCCAACGGATAGACACGGCTCGGAACGAAGAACGAGCGGAGCAGTCGCGTGCGCCTTGCTCCGGCGCGGATGAAGTCGTCGAGATTCTCCTTGCGGTACGCGAAGACGATATCGAAAAAGGGCAGCCCTCCAACGAAATGCCGCCACATCCACGCAGGATAGTGAGGTGAGAATGCGTCATCGTTGTTGTACGCCGCAAGAATCGTTTTCCTGCACTGCCGGCGTAATGACGACAGCGTTTCCGGCAGGATGTGCGTCGGCCTGTACAGAAAGACAAGATCCGGACTCGTGCTCTTCGCCAACTGCATGAAGTCCTTGTTCAGGCGAACTATCCCCGGCCCGGTAATGAATTTGTTTTTTAAGCTACGGGTCGCATGGCGCATGGTCCGTATGACGCCGGTTCCGGGACCTGCAAAGTAAGGCCGCCAGTCCAAAACGACA
>CAZKID010000266.1:0-7591 GCA_964552405.1 uncultured Thermoanaerobaculia bacterium | reverse complement strand
GGTGTGGATGTGGAAGCGACCATGGGGTATCGGTACTAAAGGGATGACAGGCGAGGAACTCCTTCGGAGCCCGTCTAACGGAAAGATTCTCGAATTGGGCGACGGCGAGGTCAGAACGATGTCACCAGCAGGCTTCGAGCACGGCCGTATTGCGATGCTGATCGGCAGCAGTCTCAGCAATTTCGTACGAGAGCGCGACCTCGGACAGGTCGCGGCTGCGGAAACCGGATTCTTATTGCGACGAAACCCCGACACAGTTCGGGCACCGGACGTCGCATTTGTGAGGAAAGCGCGCCTTGTGCAAACGAGTGGTTACTTCCCCGGCGCTCCCGATCTCGCGATTGAAGTGATCTCCCCGTCCGACACCTACAGCGAAGTCGATGAAAAGGTCATCGATTGGCTTCGCTCCGGCGTGCAGCTCGTCATTGTGATCGATCCGAAAAGCCGCACCGCGGCGGTTCATCGCGCATTGACCGAAAGTATCCGAATCGGAATCGATGGTGCTCTAGATGGAGGGGATGTCGTTGAAGGCTGGCGCCTCTCGGTCCGCGATCTCTTTTGAGATCGCCGCGCAGAGCGAGCTCCCCTCGAGAATTCAGCTGAATCGGCACCATGCGTCCCGTCATGATTCCGAGGCCGCTTTTCGCGAAACGAACATCCAGCTCACCAGCAGCCAGATCACTCCGCCGGTGATCGCGATGTCGGCGACATTGAAGACGCCAGTGTGCAGCGGACCGAGTGAGAGATAGAGGAAGTCGCTCACTCGTCCGTCGCGCAGGACGCGATCGATCAGGTTGCCGAAGCCGCCGCCGAGGATGAACGCGACGGCGATGGAATCCGCGCGGCCGTCGATGCGATTCGTCATCAACGCCCAGAGTCCCGCGAGCAAGGCGATCGCGACGAGACCACTGAAGATCAGCGACCGCGTCCCCGGCGGCAGGGTCGCGCCGAGGCTGAGAAATGCGCCGCTGTTCTCGGCATAGAGCAACGAGAGAACGCTGTAGTGCTTCGGCGGCGAGAGCGCGAGCGTCGTCCGCGCGAGCTGCTTCGTGATCTGATCGGCGACGACCGTGATCGCCATGATGGCAATGAGAGGGGCGCGTTTCATCGGAGCGCGAACGGTAGCACAGCTTCAGGCAGCAGACAGCGGGCAGCAGACAGCAGGGAGAGGACGACTCCTGCTGTCTGCTGTCTGCTGTCTGCCTACAGTCTCCTCAGCAACACCCTCTCGACGACATGCTCTTTCCCCTTCTCCAGAATCAGCCGCGCGCGGTCGCGTGTCGGCAGGATGTTCTCGCGCAGGTTCACGAGGTTGATGTTGTCCCATGCATTCCGCGCAACCGCGAGTGCCTCATCGTCGGGCATCGTCGCCAGCGAGTGGAAAAATGACGCCGGGTCCTTGAACGCGGTCTCGCGCAACGTCTGGAATCGCCGCATGAACCACGACTCGAGCTCTTCCTCACGCGCATCGACGTAGATCGAGAAGTCGATGTAGTCCGAGACGAACACCGAATGCGCCGTGCCGCTCTGCAGCACATTCAGGCCTTCGAGAATCACGATGTCGGGATGCTCGATCGTGAGATCTCCGCCGGGGATGACGTCGTACTGCAGGTGCGAGTAGACAGGCACGCGCAGCGGCGCGAGCCCCGACTTGAGCTCCGACAGAAACCGCACGAGCCGCTGCCGGTCATAGCTCTCCGGAAATCCCTTGCGCTGCATGATGTCGCGTTCGCGCAGCGTCGCGTTCGGAAAGAGAAATCCGTCAGTCGTTACGAGATCGACCTTCGGATGGTCGGGCCAGCGAGAGAGCAGCGTCCGCAGCACGCGCGCCGTCGTCGACTTCCCGACCGACACGCTTCCGGCGATCGCGATGACATACGGCACGCGCGGCGCGAGCGTTCCGAGAAAACGCGAGCTCACGCGGTGCAGATCCTGCACAGCGGCGATGTGCAGGTTGAGCAATCGCGATAGCGGAAGATAAACCTCTTCCACTTCCTGCATCGACAACGCCTCGGTGATCCCGCTCAGTTCCGCGACGTCGCTCTCACGCAACGTCATCGCCGTCTCGCCCCGAAGCCGCGCCCACTCGTCGCGCGAAAAGGAAAGGTAAGGAGACTGGTCCGTCATGCGCAGCGCATGGTACACAAGGCGCGCCGCGGCGGAATTTACACGTAGTGCATGCGTTGTGTGTATCATGCCCTCCCTGCAGATTCGGGACATACCGGAGGATCTTTATGACGCGCTCGCTGAACGGGCGCGGAGGCAACGCCGGAGCATGGCGCAGCAGGCCATCGCCGACCTGCGAACGATCGAAGAACTGGATGCCCGCCGCCGGCGCGAGGCCGCGGTAGAACGGCTTCGGCGAGGCAAGCCGCTCTCGAGGAAGCTGACCGATCCCGTCCGCCTGATTCGCGAGGATCGGAGTCGATGAGGATCATCCTCGACGCATCCGCCGCGGTTGCAGCCGTCACCGGAAGGAGTGAGGCGATGCGGTTGCTCGACCTGCTGGGTGACGCCACGGTGGTACTTGCGCCCGACCTCTTTGTGGCAGAGGTCACGAATGCATTCTGGAAGTATGTGGCCGCCGCGGAGATGAGCATCGACGAAGCATCGGCAGCACTCGAAACGTCGCTCGATCTCGTCGATTCGCTCCTGCCCGTATCCGCCTTTGCACGCGAAGCACTCCGAGAGGCTGCGGTGCACCGGCATCCGGTCTACGATCTCTGCTACGCGATCGCAGCACGCCGCGAAGGAGCTTCCATTCTGACGGTCGATCGCCGGCTCTCGAAACTGCTGGCGGCGATGCGCGTGCCATGCATCAAACTCGGCGAGGCGGCGCATCTGGAGCGCACGAGAAACCGCGGGCCCGCGTAACCGCGAGCCCGCGCATCCGACCCCTACTTCTCCTCCCCGAAATTCTTGATGTCGTCGCCAACATCGGCCGCCGCCACCACTGGCTCCGCCCCCTGCACCATCACGCGGATCTGCTCCACGACCTCGGGATTCGCCAGCGTGGTCGTGTCGCCGACGGGCAGATTGTTCGAGATCGCCGCGAGCACGCGCCGCATGATCTTGCCCGAGCGCGTCTTCGGCATGTCGGGCACGATGCGCACGCTCTTCGGCCGCGCGATCTTCCCGATCAGATTCTCGAGGTTGTTCACCACCGCCTTCTCGATCGCAGGAGTCGCGGTGATGCCCGGCTTCAGTGCGACGTAGATCTCCGGCACGCGGCCGCGCGCATCATCCGCAACGGGCACGACCGCGGCCTCCGCGATCTCACCGACGACCAGACATGCGGACTCGAGCTCCTTCGTCCCGAGACGATGGCCGGCAACATTGATCACATCGTCGACACGGCCGAGGATGCGGTAGTAACCGTCAGGCGCACAGACGGCACCATCGCCGGCGAAGTACGGCCAGTCGCGCCAGTCCTTGCTGTCCGGATCCTTGCAGTACTTCGCGTAGTAGGTCTTCACGAAGCGATCGGGATCCTTCCAGACGGTCTGAAAAATGCCCGGCCATGGATTGCGGATGCAGATGTTGCCCGCGCGCCCCGGCGGCAGCTCGTTGCGCTCCTCGTCATAAATCACAGGATGAATGCCCGGCACGCCCGGCCCCGCGCTCCCCGCCTTCATCGGATTCAGCGCGGGCTTGGTGCTGCAGAGGAATCCGCCGGTCTCCGTCTGCCACCAGGTATCGACGATCGTCGCCTCCTTACGGCCAACGGTGTTGTAGTACCAGCGCCAGACTTCCGGCTCGATCGGCTCGCCGACCGTCACCATCAGCTTGAACTGATGGTTGTACTTGAGCGGCTCCTCGGCCCCAACTTTTCGCAGCATCCGGATCGCCGTCGGTGCTGTGTGGAAGATGTTCACACCGAGCCGCTCCGCGATGCGCCACGGACGTCCTGCATCGGGATACGTCGGCACACCTTCATACATTACGTTGGTGGTGCCGAGCGCCAATGGACCATAGACGATGTAGCTGTGCCCCGTGATCCAGCCGATGTCCGCCATGCACCAATAGATGTCCTCCTGATGAATGTCGAGGATGTACTTCGCGGTCCCGGTGACGTAGGCGAGATAGCCGCCGGTGCTGTGCTGACAACCCTTCGGCTTCGCCGTCGTTCCGCTCGTATACATGAGGAACAACGGTGCCTCGGCCGGCATCGGCACAGGCGCCACGGTCTGGCCCTTGTAGTTGACCAGGACGTCTTCCATGAAGTAATCGCGGTCGTCGACCATGGGAGTGTTCGAGAGGTACTTCCCTTCGTGACGCCGCCAGATGAGGCATTTGTCAACACGTTGACCTTCGGCCAGGGCCGCGGTCACGGCGATGTCGACCTTCTCCTTATGGTCAATCTGTTGACCACTGCGATAGTAGCCGTCCATCGAGACGAGCACGTGGCTGCCGGAGTCCGCGATGCGCTGTCCGCACGCGATACCTGAGAAGCCGCCGAACACCACGGAGTGGATGACGCCGAGCCGCGCGCAGGCCAGCATCGTGATGGGAAGCTCGGGCACGAGCGGCATGTGAATCGTCACGCGATCGCCGGCCTTCAGTCCGCAGAAGTCGCGCAGCAGCGCGGCGGTTTCATTCACGCGGACGTAGAGCTCCTGGTAGGTGATCGTGATCGCCGGCTCGTTCTCGAGCTCCGGGACGAAGATGAACGCCGCTTTCCCCTTATGAGTCTTGAGATGGCGGTCGATGCAGTTGTAGCTCGCATTGAGCGTTCCGCCCGTGAACCATTTCCAGAACGGCGGATTGCTCGAGTCGAGCGTCTTGTCCCACTTCTTGAACCACGTCAGCAGCTCGGCGTACTCGTCGAAGCACTGCGGGAAGTTCTCGAGTGAGAAACGCTTGTCGATACTGAGGTCCTTGAGATTCGCCTGCGCGATGAAGCCGGGCGTGGCGTAGAGATAGTCCTCTTCCTTCCAATGAACTGCGATCTGGGCTTCTGTCAGTTCGAGGGTCGTATTGCTCATTGTGCGGCTCCTTTTGCCGGCTCCATCGTGGCCGCGGCTGCGGCACGCGCTTTTTCATCGGGACGATTGGCGATCAGGATGGCTCCCAACGCGACGACGGCAAGCGCGCCCGCCGTGTAGAAGGCCACCGTGTAGTCGTGGTACTTGACGAACATGCTGCCGCCGATCTTCGGACCGACGATGCCGGCCACCGCGTACGCGGTGAAGATCCAGCCGTAGTTCACGCCGAGGTTCTTCGTGCCGAAGAAATCGGCGGTGGTCGACGGGAAAACCGAGAGCAGCGTACCGAAGCAGTAATAGACGCCGAAGATCAGCGCATAGACGAAGACGAGATCTTTGACGTTGGCGACGATCGGCATCAGCACCGCCGAGACGAAGATCATCAGCCGCAGCGTCTGCAGACGTCCGATCTTGTCGGAGATCGCGCCGCTGAGAATGCGGCCGAGTGCGTTGCCTGCCGCTGCGATGAGCAGCGTGAGCGTTGCAGCAGTCGCGGGAAGCCCGACGCTCTTCGCAAACGGAACGAGCTGGCTGATCGTCATGAGACCTGCGGATGCGCCGAGGCAGTACGCGATCCACATGAGCGGGAACTGCTTCGTCCTGACCATCTCCGACGGCGTGTAGTCGATCGCGGTCGCGACGACTTTCGAGGTCGCCGCGGGCGCCCACCCTTCAGGCTTCCATCCCACCGGCGGATTCTTCAGCAGGAACGATGCGATGACCGTCGCGACGAAGTAGCCGATGCCGAGCCAGAGGAACGTGCCGCGCCAGCCGACGCTCTTCAGCATCGGCGGAACGACGAAGCCGAGGATCGCGGAGCCTGCGCCATAGCCGGCGACCGCGAGACCTACCGCGAGACCGCGCTTGTCAGGGAACCATTTCGAGAGCACGGGAATCGGCGTCGCGTATCCGAAGCCGTTACCGATACCCATGATCACGCCGAGCGTCAGATAGATCGCCGTGAGACTGTTCGTGAAGCTGGCGAGCACGAGTCCCGAGCCGAGGAAGATCGCGCCGATGAGCGAGATCCGAAACGGCCCGAGCTTGTCCTGAATGCGGCCGGCCAATACGAATGAAGTGCCGAACACGAAGATGGCGATCGTGAAGACCCACGAAGTCTGCGCGCGATCCCACCCGAATTCTTTTTCGAGCGGAGCAACGAAGATGCTCCACGCATAGAGCGAACCGAGGGAGAGATTCATCAGCAACGCGCCGACGACACGCCACCAGCGATTGAGGGAGTCCATGAATATTTCTCCTTTCCTCTGTGTAGGACAGGCGCCCTCGCCTGTCCCACAATCCCCTTCCTAGAAGTAGAAGAACTGCAGCTGAATGGACATCTGATTGCTCTTCTTGCCGGCACGTGGCGAGATGCGCGTGTAGAGAGCTTTCACATTCGCGTTGTGGCCCATCAGGAAGTAGTTCACTCCGGTGCCGTAGCGACGCTCGTCGCCGGTATTGGTGTCCGGCCGGTTGCGATCCGCGAACTGCACGATTGGCATCCACTTCGACTTGCCGGCAAGCGCGCCGACTTCCAGAAGAGTGTCGCGCTGATCCGGCAGCGATTTCAGAAATCCGCCTCCGTCGTATCTCACGTGATCGAGCTGCGCCGTGATCGCGCCGTTGCCGACCGGATGATCGAAGAAAACATCGGCGGCGTACGCCTTGTACTTGTGCTGATGCTCGTAGCCACCGCCGATCGTCAGCACTTTCTTCTTGCCCAGATACGTGCCGGTGTAGAAGTAGCCGCTCTCCGGATCGAGGAAGTTGTACGCAACGCGCGAGGTGAATCGCAGCTCGCGCTGCTGGTTGTCGCGCATTCCCTGGAAGAGGCCCGTGCGATATTCGAGCTTGTTGTTCAGGAGATAACCACGCGCCTGAACACCGGTATCGCGACCTGCGGACGACTGCGTGGGCCCGCTGTACGCAAACGTGTAGGGACCGTAGTCGAGTGCAAGAAGCGACGGTGCGCCCTGAAGTCCATTGCGCGAGACCGATGTCAGCATCAGCCCAGCGTCGATCATCAGCTCCGGACGCACTTTGTATTCGACGTAGGCGTCCTGCAGGAACAGCGAAACCTGCGTGTTCTTCGTGCCGGTGGTGAGCGACTTGTTGATGTTCGGTGAGTCCGTCTCGACGAAGAACGTGAGGTTCGGCGCGATCTGACCGCCGAGAAGCAGCCGCGCGCGCCGGATGAAGATGTTCTGCGCGTAACCGCGCGTCGCCGCATCCTGAAGCTCCTCCGCCTGCGTCTGCATGAGGATGCCGAACTTCAGATTGACGTTGTCATTGACCTTGATCGCCATCTGCGCCGATGCGGCCGAGGTGACGAACAAGACAATGATGAGAAGTTTGTGACGAATCGAGCCCACAGTTAGCCTCCTTCACACGGAGATGTGTGACGCGGGTCAACATCGGCTCTGATCAGGAGAGGAGCGATGGGGTGAGAGCACCATTTTGGCTGGTGGGGTTGAACCAGTTCTGAGTTCTGAGTTCTGAGTTCTGAGTGCTGAGTTGTGGGGCTTCGGGCTTTTCAGTGGGTAAACGGCCAATGATTGAGCAAGCTCAGATCTCCGTCATCCCGAGCGAAGTCGAGGGACCCGGGT
>CAZKID010000265.1:0-7600 GCA_964552405.1 uncultured Thermoanaerobaculia bacterium | reverse complement strand
GGCCGGTTGTTCATTTGAATCTGACGGACGCGATCGTCGACGATCGTGCTCGAATGCATCGACTGTGCTTTGTCGAGAAGTTTGATCGCGATGTCGTATTCATCGAGGGCCGCGAGACTCTCGCCGAGCTCCATGACTGCTTGCGCGTCGTTGTGACGCTGCAGCACTTTCGATGCGGCCAGCGCCTGCAGCATGTGAATCGCGTCGAGCGTTCGGTCGCTGTGCTCGAGCGCCTGCGCACGCAGGAAGAAAAGCTCCGGCGGAACGTGGTCGGATGACGGCGCCATGTTGTCCGTGAGCTTGAGCAGATCGGACCAGCGATTCCGTTTGGCAAGCGCGTTCGCCGCGCGCACGATGCGTTCGCGCGACACGGGCTGCGCAAACGCGCCGTCGCTCGCGACCGCGAGCAACTGCGGCAGATCGCGCACCGCGTGATCATCACGATCGCGCTGCCACTGGCCCGCGTCCGCGACGCGCGTTCCCGCCGGCGCGATCACGGCGCCGCCAGGCACGCCGAGCTCCTGTCCGCCGATCTGCACGTGGAGAAACTCGCCGGAGACCCAGGCATCCGCTCCGGATGGCAACGCGATCGCTCGCGCCGACACGTCCGGCGACGTGAACGTCGCCTCGTTCGCCGCGCTCAGTCCAATGACATTGACCGTCGACTCGCGCCGGAGCACGGACCAGAGCACGCCGGCCTCGACCAGTTGCGCTCGCTCGTTCGGCCTCATCGCCCACGCTTTCTTCAACAGCGCCTCGGCATCATCGTCTTTGTTTTTTTGCGCCGCCAGCAGCGAGAGGATGTAAAGCGCGTCAGGTTTGCGCGAGCCGATCTTGTCGAGACGCCGCAGGTACGCCGCCGCGCGATCTTCGTAGCCGAGCGCGAGGAGTGCTTGCGCGGTCTCGAGCCAGAGGCCGTCGCGTCCTGGTCCGAGATTCACCGCATGCTCATAGCCGACGACTGATCGCGCCTCGTCGCCCTTGGTGAGCGCCAGACGGCCTTTGAGAATTTCCGCCAGCGGATACTCGCTCGGTGACGGAAACTTGCGGAGCGCACCGCCAACTTTTTCAAGGCGGTTCTGCTGCAGATCCCACTGCGCCTTCCAGAGATCCGCGACGCGGCCCGTCTCACCTTCTTTGTTCGCGCGGCTCCACAAGCCGTCCGCGTCGCCTGTCCCGCTGGCGATGGCGCGTCGCAGCGCAAGGAGCGATCGCAGCTCGAGCTCACCATCGGTGCTAACGACTTGCTTCTTTGATGCAGCGAACTGTTGGAGTGAAAAGCGTGGATCGTGGTAGATGGCGAGGCCGGCGCCAACCGCGAGGACTCCGAAGCCCGCTGCGATCATCGAGCGCGAAAGACTCGCGTTCGCGCGGCGCAACGTTGCAGCCGTCGCCGTGAGCAGCGCAGCGAGGATGCCGGCCGCGAGAAGCAGGCCGGGCAGCGCATTGGTGAGCGGGGACGCTGTCTTCAGTCCGGGCTCAGTCTCGGGGAGCGGCGGAAAAAGCGGAGCGTTGCGCGATTTCTGCGCAAGGATCCGAATGTTCTCGATATGGTACGCATCGCCATCCTTCTTCATCTCGAAGACGACGCTGTCATCGACGCCTGACGGATACTCGACAGCGAAGGCGGCGGCGCGGCCCGCAAGGGCAGGGACGATCGTCTGCAGTTCCCACGAGCTGCCGGAGGGAGGTCCGAGGCGCGCCTCGATCTCTTCGAGCAACTGCGCCGAGGGAAGTTTCTTCAGCGGAGATGACGCGGCAAGCTGGCCGGCGACTGCTTGTGGACCCTGCGCGAGGTAACTGGCGATGATGCTCGTTGCCGCACGCTCCGCGTCGGAGAGCGGCCGGACGTCGCCGTGCGCGCTGAAAGCCAGCAGAGCACTCAGCGCAACGGCGGCGCGAAAGAGTCGGGGCATCGGGAGATCTCCTGATTGTTCCGCGTGGGAAGGCTTGAATGATAACTCACGGGCTGAGTTCTGAGTTCTGAGTGGGTTTGAGGACCAAGCACTCAGAACTCAGAACTCAGAACTCAGTACTAGTAGTGTACTATTGCATTAGTACACCAATGTTCGACATCAACCCAACCGACGGCTCACCGATCTGGCGTCAGATCGAAGAAGGAATGCGCCGGATGATCACTCTCGGCGCGCTGCGTCCCGGGGATCTCGTCCCATCCGTGCGGGAGCTCGCGCAACAGTTGCGCGTGAATCCCAATACCGTTGCGCGCGCGTATCAGCGTCTGACCGAGCATGGCGTGTTCGCCGTGCGGAGGGGCGAGGGGACGTTCGTCGCCGATCAGCCATCGATGCTCAAGCGGTCTGAGCGAAACGAGGTGCTGCGGGATGCGTCGAACCGTTACGCGAGTGCCGCGATCTCGATCGGTGTATCGCTCGATGACGCGGTGGGTGAACTGAGCAGAAGCTTCGAGAAGCTCGTGCGCGAACACAGGAGGAAGTCATGAGCCAGGCGGAGATGCCCGCTCTGCGTGTTGACGAAGTGAGCGTCCGTTATGGGCGGCGCGAGGCAGTCGATCGCGTTTCGCTCGTCGTGCCGCGCGGGTCGGTCTATGCGCTGCTCGGCCGCAATGGCGCTGGCAAATCGTCATTGGTGCGCTGCGCACTCGGCCAGCAACGCGCTTCGTCCGGCCGCATCGAGATCCTCGGCATGGATGTTTGGCGTCATCGCATGCAGCTGATGGAGCGCGTGGGTGTGGTTGCGGAGGAGGCTGACGCGCCGCCGGAGATGCGCGTCGGGAAGCTCGCTGATTTCTGTGGGCGTCTTTATTCGCGGTGGAATCGTGCGGCCTTCGACGAGCGGCTGATTCGTCTCGGAATCTCGCAGCAGCCTCGCTTCGGCGATCTGTCGAAAGGGCAGAAGAAGCAGGTCTCGCTCGCTCTCGCACTCGCGGCGTCGCCCGACATCCTCGTGCTCGATGATCCAACCCTCGGTCTCGATGTCGTTGCGCGTAAGACGCTCTTCGAGGAAGTGATCGCCGATCTCGCGGATCGCGGGACGACGGTGTTTCTGACGACGCACGATCTCGCGGGCATCGAGTCGATTGCCGATCGCGTCGGCATGATGAGTGACGGGCGGCTCGTGCTCGACGAAGAGCTCGAAGCGCTGAAGGCGCGCTTCCGCCGCATTCGATTTGCGAGCCGCCCCATGGCGCTCGAGTCGCGTTTTCGCACCGCGATGGTTCGCGCATGGGGCGGCGGCGGGACGGAGGCCATCGTCACCAACTACGACGATTCGCACGCGGAGCTCGCGGAGAGCGCGGAGGTCGTGCCGATGTCGCTCGAGGAAATCTTCATCGCGGTGTCGTTGGAAGGAGCGCAGCCATGAATCACGCACTCGTCATCGCGCGGCGCGATCTTGCGGAGCGGCTGCCGGTATTCGGCGCAGCGGCGGCCATCGCGACACTGCCCTTCTTGTTTACGCTCCTTCCCCGCATTTCGTCGTTCGGTACAAAGGACGTCATGACGACGAGTGGAGCCATGCTGAGCGGCGGTTTCGCGATGATTCTGTCGTTCGCGCTCGGTGTGACGATGGTCGGGCGTGATCTCTCGGAGAAGAGAATGTCGTTCTACTTCTCGAAACCGCTGCCGGTGTCGTCGATCTGGTTCGGGAAGCTGATTGCCGCGGTGATCACGATCGCGTTGTGTTTTGGAATCACGTTCCTGCCTGCCTGGCTCGCCAGCCGGGGAACATGGTTTCAGGATGCATGGCCGAGTCTCTTGCCGCTGTGCCTCGCGTTGTTGCTCGGCGGCCACGCGCTGAGCACGATGTTTCGCTCGAAATCTCCGCTGATCGTGGTTGATCTCGTTCTTGTGGTTACTTCGGTCTATGTCTTCGGCTTGATGATGCGCGCGTTGCATCAAGGCTTCGCGTTCGAGCTTCTTGGGTGGTTTCGCGATGCGTTGACGGCCGTGTCGCTCGTCATCCTGATCGGGTGCGGGCTGTGGCAATTGCAGAGAGGCCGCGCCGATCGCCTCCAGAATCACGTCGAGCTCTCGCGATCGCTCTGGGTCGCTGTTGCGATCATGCTTGCCATTGCGGGGGCTTTCGTTGGATGGGTCGTGACTCCGGCGCCGGCGGATCTTCGCGAGCCGAGAGTGTTCCAGGCCACCCGCGGAAGCTGGGCAATGATTACCGGAGAGGCGCGACATCGAGGCGACTATCGCGCGTGGTTTCTTTACGACGTTGCTACAGGGAAAAGCATTCGGCTGAGACGAACGACTCTTTTCCGTGATCTCTGGTTCTCACGTGATGGCAAGACCTTTGGCTACTTCCAGTCCGAGGCGCCCGACGCTCCTTTCGAGCTGGTGCTGATGCCGCTCGGAAATGTCTCGAAGCCCATCGAGACGGGACTGACGTTCCGCAACGGTGGCCGCTATGCGTTTGACGACAGTAACGCGCGCCTCGTCTTTTTCGACGGCGGCCAGATTGCGTCTGTCTATGACGTCCCATCGCGGAAATCGATTGTGACGGTGAGGATGCCGGAGCAGGGAACCATGCGTGCGTTCTTCTTGAACCCGGATCTCGTACGCATCTACGTCGAGAGCAATCCCGTTTCGTCCGACGAGTTTGGAGAAAGATCGCTGACCGCCTATGAGCTCGATGTGCGCACCAGAACGCTGAGAAGGCTCGCCGTATACAAGACCACTGCGCGACGCATGAGCATTGCGGTCTCTCCGGACGGGTCGCGGCTGCTGCTGGCGAAACGAGAAAATGAAAACCACGCTTATCTGATGGACTCGCGCACACTCGAGCGCACGGGTGAGATTCCGTCGACCGGTTTCGCGAGAATGACCTTTCTTGCTGATGGAAGTGTCGGTGCTCTCTCCGTGATCGAACCGGCGAATGAGATCGTGCTGGACATCTATGGTCCGGATGCGGTTCCTCGTCGTCGGATCGCCGTTGGTCACGCAAGGCGAGCATGGGTCTCGGACGAACTCGCGGGCGGCCGGCTGATTGTGAAGGGCGCCGATCACAATGAAGGACTGTTCACCGCTTGGGTTGTCGACTACATGAGCGGCCGCGTCACACGGACATTGAATGGACTCCAGGATGCCGGCGGCTTCTCGAATGACTGGTTTGCAGTCGATCCTCGCCATAACGTCGCGGACGCATCGCACTCCGTGATCACTTCCACGAAGGATGGTCTCCTTGCGTGGCTGCCGTTGACCGGAGCCACGAAGGACCTCGTCTGGTATTAGAACTGCTGCAGCACGCGCAAATCGTTCTCGAACAGCGTTCTGATGTTCGGGATGTCGAACTTCAGCATCGCGACGCGATCGAGTCCCATTCCGAATGCGAAGCCGCTCCACGCTTCGGGATCGATCCCAACGTTGCGCAGCACCTGCGGGTGGATCATGCCGCAGCCGAGGATCTCCATCCAGCCGGTCTGGGAACAGGTGCCGCAGCCGGCGCCTTTGCAGAAGACGCAGGACATGTCGACTTCGGCCGACGGCTCCGTGAACGGGAAGAAGCTGGGGCGCATGCGCATCTTCGACTCCGCGCCGAAGAGGCGGTGCACGACGTGCTCGAGCGTTGCACGCAGATGCCCGATGTGGATGCCCTTGTCGACGATGAAGCCTTCGGCCTGATGGAACATCGGTGACCGGCGCATCGTGATCTCGTCGCGGCGGAACACGCGGCCCGCGGAGAGCACTTTGACCGGCGGCTTCCAACGCTCCATCGCGCGGATCTGCGCGTTCGACGTGTGCGTGCGCAGCAGCCGATTCACGTCGACGAAGAACGTGTCCTGCGTGTCGCGCGCCGGATGATCGGGCGTGAAGTTGAGCGCTTCGAAGTTGTACCAGTCGCTCTCGATCTCGGGGCCGGGATCGATCGTGTAGCTCATCTCGCGGAAGATCTGTTCGACTTCGCGGCGGACGATCGTCACGGGATGCAGATGGCCGAGGCGAGGGGCGCGCGCGGGGAGTGTGACGTCGATGAGTTGACGCGCTTCTTTTTTGCGTGCTTCTTCTGCAGCGATGCGCTCGCTTTTCTCTTTGAGCTCCGACTCGAGACGATCGCGCAGCTTGTTCAGTGCATCGCCGGCTTCTTTCTTCTGCTCCTTCGGCACTTCCTTCAGGCGCGAGAAGAAGGCGGGGATGAGGCCGCCCTTCCTCCCGAAGTAGTGGATGCGAAGGTCATCGAGCGCATGTGAATCGTTCGCGCTCGCGAGCGCGGCGTCGAAGTCGGAAGAGGCTTTGATGATGTCGTCGAGCATTGAAGTTCATCCCGACCGAGCGAAGCGAGCGGAGGGATCAACGACGGCGGCGGCAGGACCACGTTTCCGCGGTGCCGTCATTGATGCCTCGACTTCGCTCGGCATAAAAGAAAAAACGCGGGCCATTCTAGCCCGCGTTTCATAGTTTCGATGAGTGCGAACTTACGCGTTCGCCTGCTTGGACGGCTTCTTGGCGGTCTGTTTGTCGAGCGCGGCGCGGAGTTGCTTCTTGTTCAGCGCAGAGCGCGAGCTCTCGACGATGCTCGTGAAGGCAGCGGCGTCACGCACGGCGATGTCGGCCAGGACCTTGCGGTCGAGCGTGTTGCCGGCCAGCTTGAGACCAGCCATGAGCTGCGAGTACGAAATGCCATTCATGCGGGCGGCGGCGTTGATGCGAGTGATCCAGAGTTTGCGGAACTCGCCTTTGCGGTCTTTACGGCCGGTGAAGGCGGCATTGAGCGCCTTCAGAACCTGCTCGCGCGCGATTCTGTGACCGCGCGACTTCATCCCGTAATAGCCCTTGGCGAGCTTCAGGATTTTTGAGCGGCGGTTCTTTCTTTTTGGACCTCGTTTGACTCTCGGCATCGTATCTCCTCGTTTCGCTTGTTAAGAGCGGCCGGGCCAGGAGTGGTGAATTGCCTCGGCGCGCTCGGGGTTTTGCGTGTACGACAAGGCGCCTCGCCTGTCGTTTCGAGGGACAGGCGAGGGCGCCTGTCCTGCACGCGTTAGTAAGGAAGCATGCGCTTCACGGTCTTTTCGTTCGCCTTCGACACCTCGGTCTCACCAGCGAGCGCGGCCTTACGGCCAGGCGACTTCTTGGTGAGGATGTGCGAATGGAACGCATGGCTCCGCTGCAGCTTCCCGGTTCCCGTCTTCTTGAACCGCTTTGCGGCTCCACGGTGCGTCTTCATTTTCGGCATAGCTTTTCCTCTTCTGTGCCTAAGCCGGGGTCGAAACCCGGTTCTCGTCTTATTTAATCCCGACCGAGCGTAGCGAGTGAAGGGATCAACGGAGACACCGTGCGCGGCGCCGTCGTTGGCCCCTCCACTCGCTGCGCTCGGTCGGGGCGGTGAAACTAGTGCCCCGCGGCTTTTACCGGCGCGATCACCATCGTCATCCGGTTGCCCTGAACATCCGGGTTCGGATTCTCGGCGGCGCCATACTCCTTGATCTCGGTCAGCAGCCGGTCGAGGACTGCGCGGCCGAGCTCCATGTGCGTCATTTCGCGACCGCGGAAGCGGATCGCGGCTTTTACTTTGTCTCCGTGCTGGAGGAAGCGAATGATGTTGTTCTTCTTGAAGTCGAAGTCGTGCTCGTCGATGCGGGGGCGGAACTGCACCTCCTTGACGACGATGACCTTCTGCT
>CAZKID010000264.1:0-7638 GCA_964552405.1 uncultured Thermoanaerobaculia bacterium | reverse complement strand
GCGGGGGCGTGCCCTTGGGTGCCAGTATGAGGGCGGCTGCGGCCGGGGCGGTGTCGCTAGAAGCGCGGAATGGCGTGCTCCCACAGGCTGCGTCAACGACAAGTGTGCAGGTCGGCTGGAACGCCGTGGCGGGCGCCACGGCCTATGACATCTATCGCAGTTCGGCGGGAACAAATTATGTAAAGATCGGTTCGTCTGGAGTCACTGGGTTCACCGATGGCGCAGCGAGCCCCAATACCGCGTATCTCTATGCCATCAAAGCGACCAACAATAGCGTCGTATCAGCGTCGAGCGCTCCGATCCTCGTTACGACGATTCTTTTTACCGACGCGATTACGGCACGAGTCACGCGCATCAAAGCCGTTCACGTTTCGGAGTTGCGTACGGCCGTGAATGCCGTCCGGGCATTAGCGGGCCTGAGCTCTTATAATTTCACCGACGCGAACCTTACAGGACTCAGGATCAGGGTCGTTCACATTGCGGAGCTTCGGTCCGCGCTCGATTCTGCGCGAACCGTGCTCGGGCTGCCGGTGCTCAATTACATCGACGCGACGCTGACGCCCGCGGTGACTCCAGTCAAGGCGGCTCACATCACGGCACTAAGAAGTGGAACGTAGCGAAGCCAGGGTAGCGCTCGCACGCTGAGCGATCCAATTGAAGCCTTTCGTCCTGGCAGCACTCACAAGGCCGGCAAGATCCTGTCTTGCAGAAGCGCGACCAGCTGCCGCCTCGATCTCGCCGGCCGCCAATCGTGACTCGAGCTCGGAGATCAGGAACGATGTGTGAGATGCGTCCGCAGTGGTCTCCGCCAGGATTGCGAGTGCCTTATCGACATCCGCCGGCCGTTTTGAAGCTGCTTGCGCGCGAGCGGCGTTGACTGCCACCGTGTGCCGTACGCGATGGTCCTCGGCATTGGCGGCGAGCTTTCGTGCGGTCTGTGCAGTGTCGAATGCCTCTTGCTGCTTTCCCTGTGCCAGCAGCGCACTCGAGACGACGCTGAGAGCCAGCGCACTGCGATCTGGTGTCCCTTCCGTTCGCATGATCTGTTCAGCGCCCCGTGCGAGTCGCTCGGCATCCGCCGCTTTACCCTCCTGCACTCCGATGATGGCAAGCGACAGCTGCGTCTCAGCCACGCCGAGCTTATCGCCGATCTGTGTATAGAGAGTCAGGCTGTCGCTGTATTTGTCCCGTGCAGCGATGAGATCGCCGCCTAGTGCCAGGATTTCCGCGATGCGAGACGTATCCCACGCGATTCCATTCTTGTCACCGATCTCACGATTGACCTCGAGTGCGTCCTCGTGCATCTTGCGAGCTTCGGCGAGACTTCCGCGGCATTCCAGCACTTCTCCGATGTTCGTGAGTGCCATGGCGGTTCCGACCTGTTCATGGATGCTGTTGAACAGATCCAGCGCCGCTTCGTAGCGCTTCTGTGAGGTCGAAAGGTCGCCGCGATTGAACATCATCGCGCCAATTTCGTTCAACGATGCGGCCTCATCGTGTTGCGCCCCGATACCGTGGAATGTCTGCAGCGCCTTTTCGAAATGATCTTCTGCCTCGATGGTACGGTCCTGGCGAAGGAGAATGACGCCGAGATTGTGGAGAACTCTCGCCTCGCCAGCCTCGTTACCAAAGTCGTGGTGAATCGATTGTGCGCGCTCGAGCAAACGGCGTGCACCATCGAGATCGCCCTGCCTGTCGAGCGCGATGGCGGCCAGTTCCCATGTCTGGGCGACTCCTTCGCGGTCGGCGGCTGCTTCGAAGAGCGTGCGCGATTCGTCCAGTGCCGTCGTTGCATCTGCCATTTGTCCCAAAGTGATGAGTGCGGAACCCTGGTTCAGGCGTGCTCGGGCAACGAGCAGGCGCGCGCCGGCATCGTGTCCTTTGTTCGCTGCCGCCACAGCGCATTTCAGTTGCGCGCGAGGATTTCCGAGAACGTCGTCGGCATGCGCCTCGGCTAGATCGATCCGGCCGTCGGCGGAAGCGGGAAGCGGGAGCGCGTGTAATGCATCGATGGTGACGAGCGCCTCCCTTGGTTTGCCCGAGGAGATCTGGGCGTCCGCGAGCTCGAGGCCATACTCGACGCTGTCCGGGAACGACGTCCACAAACTGCGGGAGATATCAACTGCCTTGTCCCATTGTTTGGATGCTTCGTAGGCACGGAGTGCAATTTGCAGTTTCTGCTGGGGATCGAGATGCCCTGATTGTGCAAGCGCTCGCTCCGCTGCCTCCTTTGCCTTGATCTCGTAGCCGAGGGCCGAATAAGCGGCTGATAATGCCGATTGCACGAGGGCATTCTGCCGGTCCGCCGCCCCGGCTTTCAGTAATAAATCGCGAGCGCCGGCAGGCTCCATGACTGTGAGGCGCGAGACTCCCTCTGCATAGAGCCTCATCGCGTCCACGGTGGAGGGAACCGCGGCTTCGAGCGCGACCGACTCCGCATTAGTAAGCTCAACAAGACCGAGCTTGTGACGCGGACCGCCGGAAAGAGCGCGAGAAACCAGATCGAACAGCTGGTTTTTCGTTCCGCTGGTTGAGCTCGTGGCGAGAACCTGCCCGGTCGCCGTATCGAGCAGACTCAGATCGAGCTGCATGATGCTGGACGTCGAGCCGCCGACGATTGTGTACTTTCCGAGGATCAGAGTTTGAACGTCCAGTCTTCTGCGAAGCCGAATCAGGTCATTCTTCGAGATCACGCCATCCTGCAGGCCGAGGTCCGCCTTGGCGGCGGCAACATCGTGGGCCGGTACGAGGAGAATCTTTCCGCCGGGCCGAAGTTCTGATGCCAGCATTTCCGCAATCGCCGTAGCGATCCAACCCGTATCGGCTTGTCCTGAATCGTTGCGTAATCCGAGAATGGCGAGCCGCGGGCGCAAGGATACGGAGGCGCGCGGCGCTATGGGTTCTGATGGTGCGACCTCCGATTTCAGGTGAGGCCATAGAGCGATCAGCAGAAGCGTCATCAGCAGGATGGCGCCGGCCGTAAGGAAGCCTCGCCGCCGAGGTGCAGGTCTAACCAGTTGCTGCACTGTGGGAGTGTCATGCCCCCCGATGTACAGACCCGGCTGCCACGCGTTTCCACCAGATCCTGCATTGCGCAGTGCGAGAGCGATGTCGGTGGCGCTCGCGAAACGCCGTTCCGGCTCACGTTCGAGGCATCGAAGAATGACGTTATTCCAGGCCGGGCTGATCGCTGGAACGAGTTGAATCGGCGGCGTAGGCGAATCCGTCAGCCGTTTCGTGGCCATTGCCAGCGGGCTTGATCCGCCGAATGGCAGACGGCCGGTTGCCATTTCGTACATCACGATGCCCAGCGCATAGATGTCGGCTGCGGACGTGAGAGGTTTTCCTTCGACCTGTTCCGGCGCCATGTAGGCCGGGGTCCCGACGACAACCCCTGTCTCGGACATCGAGGTCATGCCTTCTTCGCTTACGGTCAGATGTGCCAGGCCGAAGTCGGTCACCACCGCGCGGGGTGATGCACCTGTGGCCGGCACGAGCATCACGTTCGCGCTCTTGAAGTCGCGGTGGATGACGCCGATCGCGTGAGCCGCGGACAGTCCAGCTGCGATCTGCTCGATGAGCGGGAGTGCTTCCTGTTCCGGCAGCTGGCCCTTGCGGTGAATCTCGCGATAGAGGTCGGTGCCTGGCAGGAACTCCATCGTGAGAAACATCGTTTCGGGCGGCCCGTGATGAATTCCGACGTCGAAGATTCGCGAGACATTGGGATGTGTGATGCGCCGGGCGATGTTGATCTCTCGCTTGAATCGCTCGAGCGCCGCTTGATTCCTCGCCATCTCCGGCCGGATCGTTTTGAGCGCGAGATGGCCCCGTAAGAGCAGATCCTCGACTTCGTAAACTTCGCCCATTCCGCCGCTCGCGGCGAAGCGGATCACGCGATAGCGGCCGGCGAGGATGACGTCCGGCGTGAATGCGTGAGGATTCTCCGGAACACTGTCCGACATGCCAGCGCCCGGGATCGTTTCGACGCCGTCCGACAGATCATCGTCGCGTGTTGGCATTCGCGAAGAGTGTGCGGGTGGCTGCGCATCGCGTCAACTGGAGCACGCCGGGACAACACGTATGCTTCCGCGTGTCGATCCTGGGCATGACGAGTACTTCAAGATGCAGGATCTCGTCGATGCACTCGTGCGGGGGTCCATTCAGAACTCGCTCGATGCGCGGCGGTCTCGCGCTTCTGTTCGCGTCCGCTTCTGCTTTCGCACGGGCGCGCAGGCAACGATGATCTTCGCGATTCGTGAGGCCGAAGATCGTCTGGGATGGGCGCGCCCTCCTCCTCGGCCAGTGCGTGCTGAAGACGCACATCCTCGATGGCCGTCACTATCACCCTCATGGTTTCGCACGGATGCGGAAGAAGTGCCGCTGCCGATCGGTGAGCTCAATCAGTGGGATATGGGGTGCGTCGGGCAGCAGGCGGACGGAGACGACGACATCGCCGTTCTCGATGGGGAAGACGCAATCGTTGCAGGTCGCGATGTGACCCGAATTGTGCTCATCGACGACGCCGCGAATGAGAAGGTCCTCGCCAATGTGCGGAATCTCGTCCTGAGGCTTCGTGCAGAGACGTTTCCTGTCGAGCTCGAATGATCCTCCCGGAACGAGGATCGTCACCTGCGTTCCCTTCCGTAGCGGTGCGGGACCGCCATGAAGCACGTCTCGGATGCGGAGCGTTACGAGGGACGCGACATTCGCGTTGCGTGTGTCCCAGCCGGTGACGATGCCCGTGACATTCGCGACGAACACTTCCGGGCCCTGGCGAAGATAGTCGGAGAAGCTGGGCGGAACCTCGACGAGCGCGTCGAACTCCGGCGGCGGCATGCAGTCCAGCCCTTCGGGCATCTCGAACTGTGCAATCTGCTCCAGCGCTGTGCGTGCCGCGCTCTCGTGCGACTGCACCATCGTTGCTGGAACGAAGAGAAGTTCGCGATGCGCCTCATCGGCGTAGAGCGCGGCCGGTGCACACGTGGCGTGAGCCAGGAAGAGGAAAAGCGGAGCGAACATGAGCGGCGGAATCTAGAGGAAGGATGCACTGAAGTCAAAAGTACACGGGAGACCATGCTCACCGGAGAAATTCGCAGTCAGATCGATGCCATCTGGAACGCGGGCAGGTGACGCTTGAAATCGTTACGATTCTCCGGATGGTGACCAGCACGGCTGCGGCTTGATCGTCACGCCCACCCTGGTCAAAGCGTGAGAAACTTCCGTCGGGAGCGCGCATGCGCGACGGTGTTCCATCGCTCGATGACCTCGGCCGCGACCTGCTCCACGTCGGCGTGGTGCAGCGGGCGATCTCGCTCTCTCTTCCGTTTCTTTTCTCCTCCCTCTTCTTCGTGTGGGCAGTGCGTGGCTGGTGGATTCCGGCCGTCATCTCCACGATGGCGCTCAGCTTCATCACCTATGCGTCGGTCTCTCACGATCTCGTGCATTGGACGGCAGGGCTCCCGCTCTGGTTGAACGAACCGCTCCTTTCAGTGGTCGAACTGCTGTCCTTTCGCAGTGGTCATGCGTATCGCTGGACGCACCTTCATCATCACGCGCGCTTCCCGGCCGACGACGATCTCGAAGGAGCGGCGGCGGCGATGCCTCTCTGGCGCGCTCTCCTCGATGGCGTCACGCTGCAGCCGCGGTTGTGGATTGCCGCGATGCGGCATCATGGTCCCCATCGCCGCTGGGCTGTTTTCGAAGCGGCCGCAATCATTCTTCTTCTGGTCTCCGCGATCCGCGTTCCGCTGCTCGGGATCTACGCGTCGCTCGTGATTTGCGGTAGCTGGATCTATCCGTTCATGACGTCGTACCTCGTGCATGATCCGCATGGAGACGACGAGCTGACGCAGACGAAACGCTTTCGCGGGCGCTTCTTTTCGATCATCGCGTTCCAGCATCTCTATCATCTGGAACATCATCTCTATCCGACGGTTCCGCATCAGCGCTGGCCGGAGCTGGCGCGGCGCCTCGATCCGTTCTTCGAGCGTGAAGGGATCGGGGCGATCCGGCTATGAATGACGATCGTGGGTTTCTCGAAACGCTCATCGGCGACGGGCGGCCGCTGTTGAATCTCGTCGCGCTGACGCTCATCGGCTGCGGCGGGTTCGCCATGTTCCAGGCGCTCAGCGGCGGGTTCCTTCCTCAGGACGTCGCCTTCCTCGGCATGTCGGCCGAGCAGCTGTGCACGATGCAGGGCTGCCGCATCCTGCACTTCATGGTGCACGACCGCATCTCGTTCGGCGGTGTGATGATCGCCACCGGCATCATGTATCTCTGGCTGACTAACTTTCCGTTGCACCAGCGCCAGGCGTGGGCCTGGCGGGCTCTCCTCGTCAGCGGCGCCTGCGGTTTCCTGAGCTTTCTGGCATATCTCGGCTATGGATACCTCGACACGTGGCATGGCGCGTCGACGCTGGTCCTGCTGCCGCTCTTCGCTGCCGGATTGTGGCGCACACGAACGCTGCGAGAGACGCCAGGCTCCCTGCAGCAGGGGCGTCTGCTGCTGTTGCTTTCGACCTTCGGAATCGCGATGGCAGGGCTGACGATCATGACCGTCGGCATGACGCGCGTCTTCGTACCTCAGGATCTGGAGTACATGGGGATGACGCGCGAGCAGATCCGCGCGATCAACACGCATCTCGTGCCCCTCATCGCGCACGATCGCGCAGGATTCGGCGGCGCTCTCTTTTCCTGCGGGCTCGCGATGCTCTTCTGCGTTGCCTACGGAGTTTCGTCCCGGAGTCTGCGCCAGGCGCTTCTCCTCGCCGGACTCGCGGGCTTCATCACCGCGATCGGAGTGCATCCGATGATCGGTTACACGAGCGTGAGCCACCTTGCACCGGCAGTGTTTGGCTGTACGGTGTATTTTGCGGGTGTTGCGCGGATGTTTTCGGATGCACGCGGATGAGGGTGGCGGATATTCGAGCGAAAGAGTGGAAGGAGTGGATCGTGCCCGCGCTGTATGCGGCCGCGATTCTCACTACGTTTCGCCACTACGGCATCACGTGGGACGAGGGCATCTTCGCGCGCTTCGGCGAGCTGACTCTCACGCAGGGTCCGCGTGCGTCGGAACTGCATCCTGACCTGCGCTACTACGGTCCGTTGTTCGAGGCGCTGGCCGCTGCGTTTGCGCGCCTGCTCCCGTTCGATTCATTCGAATCCCGACACCTCCTCATCGCCTTCACCGGCCTCGGCACCGTCATCGCCGCGGGACGCTTCTGCAAACGGGCCGGAGCCGAGCCGATGATCGGTCAGCTCGCGCTCGTTCTGATGCCGCAGTTCTACGGCCACGCATTCAACAACTCGAAAGACATTCCGATGGCGTGCGCGCTGGCGTGGATGATGTTCGCCTTCGTCTGCGTGCCTGACGATCCGAGGCCCCGCGATGCGATTCTTCCGGGCATCGCACTGGGAATCGCGATGGCGATTCGTCCCGGTTCGCTGCTGTTGCTCGTGATTCCCGTTGTGGCGGCGGTCGTCACTCGCCGCTGGCGGATGCTGATCGCGGGCGCGGTCGCCGTTCCGATCGCCTGGCTGGGGATGGTCCGGCTCTGGCCCGCGGGAAGGGTCCGGTCGGATGGTCCGCCACTCGGACTGGTTTTTTGTGCCCGGCGGAATCCGGAGGTTTATTCGGTT
>CAZKID010000263.1:0-7675 GCA_964552405.1 uncultured Thermoanaerobaculia bacterium | reverse complement strand
GGAGCCGCTGGACTTGCGGGTGCGCGTCTGAATCACGCAAGGGCTCGGGGACGTTCTATACAAGGCCCGCGCTGGCAATTCCGACCACCCATCGCACGCTGCGGCCGCTCGCATGGATTGCGCCGAACGATGAGGATGGAAAGCCAAATGAGCTCGCGCCGGTGTCGGAGTGGACTCCGCGCAAGCCGGAAGAAATCCTTGCGTTGAAGGTTTGCGATCCAGCCTGCGGCTCTGCTTCATTTCTTGTTGCCGCGTTGCGGTTCCTGACGGATTCGCTCTACGCCAGTCTTCATCATCACGGACGCATTCGTGAGCAGGGAGATGGCGCGCTCGTCACGCTTGCGGAAGGGAAGGAGAGCACGGGCGCGCTTGCGGAAGAAACGTTGCCGGCACGGCCCAATGATCCTTCATTCGAGGCTCGGCTCAAGGCGCGGCTTAAACGCTATGTCGTCGAGCGCTGTGTTTACGGCGTCGATTACGATCGTCTTGCCATCGAGCTCGCACGAATGGCGCTCTGGATCGAGACGATGGATCGCGAGCTCCCTTTCGAATTCCTCGATCACAAGATCAAACACGGCAACGCGCTGGTGGGGACGTGGTTCGATCAATTCGCGATGTATCCGATCCTTGCGTGGGATCGAGAGGCGGGCGACAAGAGTCACACGAAGTTTGTGAACCATTTTCGTGCGACGACGAACAAGCAGGGCAAAGAGACTCGTTCGGGAGATCCGTGGAACGCCGCGCTGAAGGACTTCTACAAGAACACGGCGAAGCCGCGGTATCGCGATTGGCTGGATGGGAAGATGGGTCTTCTGGATCGCGTACGTCCGGAGGACGCGCGCAAGCAGCACGAAGAAGCCGTCCGACTCTTCGAGCAGCTTCATGCAATTCCGGTTCAGGACAGCGAAGCGCGCGCAGAGTTCTATCGCGAGAAGCTCGCTGGGAACGAGTCGTACCAGAAGCTCAAGGGCGCATTCGATACGTGGTGCGCGATGTGGTTCTGGCCAGCGGACAGACTGCAAGACGCGCCGGTCGCGACAGGTGCTCTTGATGCTGAGAACCTGAAAGGCATCGTCTGGAGATTGCAGCGGGATCTGCACTTCTTTCATTGGGAGCTCGAGTTTCCTGATGTCTTCCGCGAGCCTGGAGCCGGGTTCGATGCAATGCTCGGCAACCCGCCGTGGGAAATCTCGAAGCCGAACTCGAAGGAGTTCTTTTCGAGGATCGATCCGCTCTATCGCTCTTACGGTAAACAGGAGGCGCTCGACAAGCAGCAGAACTACTTCACGCGGAGTGCGATCGACGAAGCGGAGTGGATTCGCTATAACGACTACTTCAAGGCCATGTCGAACTGGGCGTCGCGGATAGCATCGCCTTTTGGTGACGGTTCAGCGGGAGGTGATCGCGTGCCGATCTCTCGCTCCCAAAGCGACAGTGAGGAATATCGCAGACTGATCCAATCGCGCCGATTGAGCAACGGCCTGTCATTCTCTGATCCGGAACATCCATTCCGTCACCAAGGCTCTGCTGACATCAACCTCTATAAGATGTTTCTGGAAATGAGCCTCGCGCTTGTTCGCCCGGGCGGGCGCGTGGGATTGATAGTGCCCGCAGGAATCTATACAGATTCAGGGACTGGTAGATTACGGCGCAAATTAGTCGATCACTCGTCGCTTCGGTTTCTCGTTGGTTTCATCAACTGGGATCGAATATTTCCGAACATCTACTACCGCAACAAGTTCGCGGTGATCATTGTCGACAAAGTGGTCGATGATCGGCTTATTTGTGCCGCATTTTCTCGTGTGGAAGCCGACGATCTGAACAGGCTGAGCGATATTGTCGTGAGATACAGTCGCAACACTCTGGACCGACTTGCGCCACGAAGTGGCTCCGTAATCGAGGTGAGGTCCGAGAGTGCTCTGGAAGTGCTGAATAAGATGTACGCGACCGCCACACTAGTCGGCGATCTACACGGCGAATGGAGCGTTCATTACGCATGCGAGCTTCATATGACAAACGATGCAAGTAAGTTCATCCATCGTGGGGGCGCCGAAGGACAGCTCTATTCGACTGTGGACGGTCTTCTCTGGTCTGGACCCGAGGGTGCTGCGCGCCCGGTCATGGAGGGTCGCATGATCGATCAATACGATGCGAGCGCGAAGGGATGGATACGAGGAACGGGCAGAACCGCCGTGTGGGTCGAGAACAATTGGAATCACAAGCAGATTGAACCTCAATTCCTGATCCGGGGCGCAGCGGCGTCTGCGGCCGTGTCTATTCGCCCGGAGCGACTAAAACTGGCATTCATGGATGTGACCTCTGCGACGAACGCGCGCACTGTCATCGCTACCGTTCTGCCAACGTGTGTGCCGTGCGGAAACTCGGTACCCGTTCTGTACACGCGGCACGCCTTGGAGCTCGTTGCGATATTTAACAGCTTCTCTTTCGACTTCGTTGCCCGCGCTCGTTGCGGCGGCGTTCATGTAAATTGGTATCTGATTGACGAAATGCCAGTCCCACTTAAAGCCGCGGATGTCATGCCCTTGTTGCGATGTTTGTCGGCCGCGCTGGCGCTAGCGGCTCCGATGTTTGCTGCGGAGCGTACCGCGCTGGCGCAGCACGGCGAGAATGATCAGTACACGCCTCCGTACACCCTTGATCACCGCGAGAGGAGACGCCTGCGGTGCATTATCGAAGCCCTCGTCGCTGAAGCTTATTCGCTATCGACGGAGGAATTTGAGCGCATCATGAAGGACTGCGATCTTTCGCCTGAGGACTATTCAAGAGTAGAAGTGTACCGACAGCTTGATCCCAAAGGGTTCTGGCGTGTAGACAAAGCACTCCCCTGCGGCGAACGCCTGACGATGCAGGCTCAGTCAGCATTCGTCGACCTTCGGCGGCGGTTGACCGGGCAGACGCGTTCTTCGCGGATCCTCGAGGAATTTGTGTTCGGGCCAGACTCGTGGCAGCTCGACAGCGACCGATCGAGCGACCAGCGAAGTGTCAATCTTCTGGAGGAGACTAAGTGTTGAAGGCAGGATCTTGCGAGAAGGCTGTATGCAGATAGTGTCTTGCTGCCAGGGCTCGAGCTGGTTCGTCTGGAGTTGAATGCATGTTGACCAATCTGAGCGTTACCAATTTCAAGGGTTGGAGGAAATCGGGCGAAATCCGTCTAGCGCCGTTGACCGTGTTGTTTGGAACAAACAGCGCTGGCAAAACGAGTATCCCTCAGCTTCTTCTGCTCCTGAAGCAGACTGCCGAGTCGACGGATCGCATGCGCGCGCTGCAACTCGGGGACAGCCGGACGCTCGTCGATCTCGGGACATATGAAGAGGCGGTTTACGCGCACGACGTGGATCAACCCGTCGATATCAATCTATCGTGGTCTCTTGATGAACCGCTGATTGCTTACGACCCGTTGACGGACAGTGAGGTGCGCGGTTCGTCCATCGCATTTCATGTCTCGGTGAGGGCAGACAAGCGACAGCAGCCGATCGTGCAGTCACTTTCGTATACGGTGCCTACGGACAGAGAAACACCGTTATCCGTAAAGCTGGAGCGTCGCAACGGAGGTGAAAAGTTCGATATTACGATCGACGGGTACAAAGCGATTCGACACCCGGGCAGGGCGTGGCCGCTTCCCGAGCCACTTCGCTTCTACGGGTTCCCAGATGAGGCAACGGCGTACTTTCAAAACACAGCCTTCCTCTCCGATCTTGCGCTGCAGATGGAGCGCATGCTTCGAAGCATCTATTACGTTGGTCCACTGCGGGAGTATCCACGCCGGCTCTACCTGTGGTCAGGAGAAGTTCCTGACCATGTTGGCGTGAAGGGCGATCGTGCGATTGAGTCGATACTCGCCGCTGGCCCTCGTGCCTATAACTTCAGGCCGAAACAGCGGACAAAGACGCTGGACGAGCTAGTTGCCGAGCGATTACAGACCATGGGTCTCATCGATTCATTCGAGGTGAAACGGCTCGGCAAGAATCGTAAGGAATATGAGGTCCTTGTTCGCACTAATGAACAACTCCCGCAAGTTAAGCTCACGGACGTCGGCTTCGGTGTTAGCCAGGTCTTGCCAGTGATCGTTGAGTCGTTCTATGTGCCCAAGCGCTCGATCTTGATTTTCGAACAGCCGGAGATTCATCTCCATCCCAGAGTGCAAGCTGAGCTAGCGGATCTCTTCATCGATGCGATCCGTGCGAGAGAAGACGGTGAAGCACGCAATTGCCAGTTCATTATCGAGAGCCATTCAGAACACTTTCTGCGCCGACTACAGCGCAGGATTGCCGAGGAGGAACTGGCGCCGCAAGACGCTGCGCTCTACTTCGTTCAAACCGGAGAAGATGGCGCCGAGATCGAAGAGCTGGAGGTCGACTTGTTTGGCAACATTCTCAACTGGCCGGAGAACTTCTTCGGCGACGAGATGGCGGACCTTGTTGCGCGGACCGAGGCACAGTCGAAGCGAATGGCGAAAGAGGCGAAGTGACTGCGCCCAAGCGATGCGTTGTGGACACGAATGTCGCCGTGACTGCCAATGGTAAGCAGGCTGCGGCGAGTCGTTCATGCGTGGACGAAAGTGCCCGCGCACTTCAAGCGATCATGGACAGCGGACATCTCTTCATCGATGACGGCGGATCCATCGTCAAGGAGTATCGCTCGAATTTGAGCGCGAAGGGCCAACCCGGACCGGGCGATGCGTTTCTAAAGTGGGTGCTAACGAATGAGCACTCGGAAAAACGTGTAACGCGCGTCATGTTGACGGCCAAGACCGACTCGTCTGATTACGAGGAATGTCCGCCGCCTCGTTCCGGAGTCACTTTCGATCCATCCGATCGCAAGTTTCTCGCGGTAGCAGCATCTCACCTCGAACGTCCCCCGATACTCCAGGCGACCGACAGCAAATGGTGGGGATGGAGGCAATCCCTCGCCGACGCAGGAGTCACTATCCATTTCCTGTGCCCTGAGATCGAGCGTAAGTATGAGGAGAAGATGCGAAGGTGAGCGCTTTCTTCCGCTTTCCTCATACGCCGCATCTCGCTTGGCTCGGAAACGGAAGGCCACGCGAAGATAAGGTGCATTCTGACTCGGAGAGGCGGGAGTTCTTGATGCACTCGCTGGTCGTCGAAGAGAAGGTGGATGGGGCCAACGTGGGAATCTCGATCGGCGATGACAAGGAGATTCGTGTTCAGAATCGCGGTTCGTACTTGTCGGCCGACATGGCCGCCCTGCAATTCAAGCCGCTCTTTCGCTGGCTGATTCCGAGGGAGGAGTTGTTAATCCAGCACCTCCGTCATGGACTGATCCTCTTTGGTGAATGGTGCTATGCAGTCCATTCTGTTCATTACAGTGCACTGCCCGATTGGTTTCTCGCCTTTGACGTGTACGATCGCTCAACCGAGTCGTTCTGGCCCGTGGACCGTCGTGACGAGCTTGTAAGAAACCTCGGACTCCCACTGGTGCCTCGGTTTTCGCGCGGTCGCTTCAGTCTTAAGTCGTTACTACCGTTGCTTGGTCGCTCCGATCTCGGCGCCACTCGAGGTGAGGGGCTGTATCTTCGCGTCGATGACGACTCCCGTTCGTTTCAAAGGGCCAAACTCGTGTCGGCTGAGTTTACGCAAGCGATCGACGAGCACTGGTCACATCGTGCGATGCAGACAAATTTGCTTGCGGAGGGTGTGGCGTGGCGCTGAATCCTGTCGTCTTTACCGAAAACGTAGTCGCGAACTTTCTGCGCTACCAGATTACGACGTACCCATTTGCCGACGCGAATCTCTACGAACAACTACGTCGCCTGTTGTCTCTCGACTCGACGAGAGCGACGCCGCTCCTTCGTGGCCCCTTTGTCAGCCTCTCGCGTGCATTTCGCGAAGGTGCATCGATTGACGCTCTGACGAAGTCCGGCCTGCTGCATCCTCATATGCGGCAACTGGTCCCTTTTCCGACGCTTCGTGCGCATCAGGAGAAGGCGATCCGTGCGATCGCCTCTCGAAAGTCAACTCTCGTTTCGACAGGCACGGGCTCGGGCAAGACCGAGTCATTTCTTTATCCGATCATCAGCCGTTGCTTGACGTTGCGCGATGAGAATGCAGCAGTCGGCGTTGTCGCTGTACTCGTCTACCCGATGAATGCCCTGGCGGAAGACCAGCTGCAACGCCTTCGCGATCTGCTGGCCGGATCGGGAATCACGTTCGGCATGTACGTCGGCAAGACACCTGAGAGTAGTGTCGCGGGTGAGCAGCTTCCTGCAGGCTCGTCGCGAGCAGACTATCTCGCAGTGTTCAGGAAGGCTGCAGATGAAAAGCGCAGCGTCGCGATCCATCCTCCGGAAGAACGCGCCACGCGCGCGCAGATGCGTACACAAGGCGAACAGCCGCGCATTCTCCTTACGAACGTCAAGATGCTCGAGTACCTGCTGACGCGCGAGAAGGATGTCGAGCTTTTCGACAATGCGCAACTCGAATTCGTCGTCTTCGACGAAGCGCACACATTTAGTGGCTCGATGGGAGCAGAGACTGCGTGTCTGATTCGCCGCCTGCGCACATTCTGTGGCCGCAAGCCAGAAGAGACCGTATGCATCGCCACCTCGGCGACGATTGTCGACGATAAGAACCCCGATGCTGCTCGTGACTTTGCCGCCCGCTTCTTCGGCATCGATCCCGATCCGATCGTTCTCGTTGGCGAAGAATATGAGGCCGAAGTCTGGAAGACTCCGCGCACCACTCCTCACGTCGGTGGCGACCTCGGTGCTCTCCTTCACGACCTCCTCGGCGCAATCGAAGACAAAGAGCCTGACGCCGGCGAGAAGGTGAGCCGCATCCATGACGAATTGACTGGTGATCCGTTGACCATTCCCGGTTGGGAGAAGGATCTCTACGACAAGTTGTCGGCCAATGAGGTGGTCTATCAACTGAACGAGATTCTCGTCCGTCCCCGCGCGTTGGTGGATGTCGTTGAGGAACTCGGAAAGAAGCTCGGGCGCGAGATTTCCGAGGAAGAGATCCTGATCTGGCTGACACTCGGCGCAGCAGCACGTTCGAAGGATGGCCGGCCTCTTCTTCGCCCCGTCATGCATGGATTCATTCGTGGGATCGGCGGCGCGGGCGTCACATTTCCGGAAGACCATGACGGTCCCAAACTTTCGCTCTCGATCGCCGGCGATTCATCGCAGCAATTGAAGCGGCTTGATCTCACAACCTGCTCCACATGCGGCCAGCACTACTTTATCCACTTCGCGTCCGACTTCTCGCTGACACGGGATGGATTGCATGGCGGTGAAGCCATCGATGATCACCGCGTGTGGAAGGCGAATGCGGAAGCGCTCGACGGTCGGCGTCTGGTGCTGATCGATCGCCTTGTGGCTGATGACGATGACGACAACGAACCTCGCAAGACCACGCCAGTCTTCTTCTGTCGACACTGCGGCGCGCTCCATGACAAGAACGTTGAGCGTTGTGACGGCTGTGGTGAAGATACGAAGCTCGTTCCTCTTCTTGCGATTGAGCAATCGTCACAGTACCCGGGATATTTGACGCGCTGTTTGTCGTGTCCGACGAATGGTCGTCCGCATGGTTCGCTCTATCGCGACCCGGCTCGTTCTGTTCGTGCGGTGGACGTCGCTGAAGTTTCCGACCTCCGCCAAGGACATGTTCAGCGTTCCTGTGTCATAGCGCGC
>CAZKID010000262.1:0-7746 GCA_964552405.1 uncultured Thermoanaerobaculia bacterium | reverse complement strand
GCGCTTCTCGGCCTCATGCAGAAGCAGCTCGCAGGAGACGATTTGCGAATCCGCGTCGCGCGGACTGGTGGTGCGGCCGTGGCGATGGCCCGCAAGGGGACTCCCAGATTGATGGTGCTCGATATCGGGCTGCCTGACATCGATGGCTTCGATGTCATCTCTATTCTCAGCCAGGACGAGAGGATGCGGACCATGCCGCTGCTGATCTACACGGGGCGCGAGCTGGATGACTCAGCCCGCGAGCGGCTCACGCTCGGACCAACACGTTTCGTCGCGAAGGGTATAAATGGAGATACTCAATTCCGCACGGCCGTGCTGGAAATGCTGGAGCAAATATGCGAGTGCTGATCATCGATGACGAGGAAGATGTGCGCCGCATCGCCGTGCTGAGCCTCGTGAACGTGGGGAAGATGGATGTGATCGAAGCCGTGAACGGCAGCGACGGCCTGCAGAAGGCACGCTCGATGCAGCCCGACGCGATTCTGCTCGATGTCATGATGCCGTCGATGGATGGGCCGGCGACGCTTGCCGCACTGCGGGCTGAGGAGTCGACGCGGCACATTCCCGTCGTCTTCGTCACGGCCCGTGTGATGTCGTCTGAGATTTCGAAACTACGCGAACTGGGAGCGCAGGGTGTGCTGACCAAACCATTCAATGCGATGACGCTTCCGGCTGACTTGAGGAATTGCCTGACATGACCGAACCGGCGTGGAAGATCGAGGCGAAGCGCAAGTACTACGAGTCGCTGCCGGAAAAACTCAATTCCCTGCGCAAGCTGTGTGCGGAGCTCATCGCATCGCCGGATGAAGAGCATCGAGAGGGATTGCATATGGCGTTTCATCGAATCCACGGATCGGCGGGCAGCTATGACTGCGATCAGCTAGGAACGATTGCGGCAGAAGGCGAGAGGCTCACAGGTGAGACGCTCGTTCCTGTCGTCCTGGAGCGGATTGCGGGGACGGTTCAAGCGTTCGAGGCCGAAGTCCAGCGGCTGCTCGCATCGGATGCCTCACGGCAGCGGTCTCGAATTCTCATCATCGAGGATGACGAGATCACGGCTCAGTTGCTCAAGGAAATTCTCGAGCGCGAGGGATTTGCGACACAGCGCGTTGATACACATGGCGAAGCGGAGATGGTGCTGAAGCTCGCTCCGCCCGACGCCGCGATCGTCGATTTGACCCTCGGAAACACTTCGGCTCTCGATCTGCTCGATCGCACCTGGCCGCGTCCCGTGCCGATGATCGTGATCAGCGCGGACAAATCATTCGAGATGAAACTCGAGGCGGTGCGCCGCGGCTCTGCTGCGTATTTCGCGAAGCCGGTCGAGTGGGAAGAGCTCATCCGCAAAGTGCGCTCGCTGCTCGATCCAGCGCCGCAACTTCGCGGCAGCCGGATCTTCATCGTTGAAGACGATTCGGATCAGATCGAGTACTTGACGGGGATTCTGGAGCGCGACGGACACACGGTAGCTTCCTGCAGCGACCCGATGACGATCGAGGACCGGCTTGCATCGTTCGATCCTCACCTGATCATTCTCGATGTGAAGCTGCCTTCGGCATCGGGGCATGACATCGCTCGCTATCTGCGCCAGCAGGAGCGGTATGCGGCGGTGCCGATCCTGTTTCTGACAGCGTTCGGGAGTTTCGACGCCGAGACGCAGGCGATTGCTGCTGGTGGCGACGACTTTCTCCGTAAACCGGTTTCCGCGGAGATGCTGCTGACCTCCGTTGCCTCGAGGCTCGTGCGCGCGGGACATCTCAAGTCGATGCTGGAGCGCGATCCGCTGACGGGTCTTCTGACGCATCGCAGCCTGATCGAACGGATCGCGAATGCCGTCGCGGTGAAGCACAGAAATCCATCGCTGGAGTTCAGTCTGGCGATGGTCGACGTCGATCACTTCAAGAAGGTGAACGATACCTACGGGCATCTGACCGGTGACCGCGTTCTTTCGTCGCTCGGCTCGTTCCTGTTGCACCATCTGCGAGAAACCGATGTTGTCGGCAGGTATGGCGGAGAGGAGTTCGGCGTGATTCTGGCCGCGGCACCGCCGCGCGCCGCGGAGGTCATGCGCACTCTGCTGAAGGAGTTTTCCGCTGTCACGCATCGCAGCGACGACGGAGTCGACTTTCATGTCTCCTTCACCGCGGGCGTCACCGGCCTCAGTCAAACCATGAGTGCGGATGACTGGAAGTTGAGAGCGGACCGCGCGCTGCTGCAGGGGAAACGCGATGGCCGCGCGCAGGTCGTGCTCTCGGAAGATGGAGAGGTGCAGTTCGATGATGCTGTGCTCGAACCGCTGCGCGAGCTGGAAAAGCGGGCCGGTGTACCGATCGTTGCGGAATTGACGACGTTGTTTCTCGACACGCTTCCGCAGCGCGTCGAGAGCATGCAGCGAGCGCTGGCCGCGGGTGATGTGAAGGCCGTCGAGCACGCGGCGCATGCGTTCCGGAGCGCATCAGGAAACATCGGTGCGAAGCAGTTGTCGCTGCTATGCGGCGAGTTGGAGATGGCAGCGTCGCGCGGGGAAGCCGATACGGCGGCTTCGCTCGTGACGAAGGTGGTCAGTGAGTCGGCGCGCGTGGCGGCAGCGCTGCGCGTGTAGCTCGTGTAGGCTTTGCGCGCATGAAACGCATCCTCAGCGCCGCGCTGGCGGTGCCGGCGGCGGCGCTGATCGAGCGCGAGCTCATCGCTGCTCCTCACTATCGCGGGCCGAAGAGCAGTCATTTCGACGGAAGGCGCTTTCACAATTTCGAAACGACCGAGCATGGCGGCGGCGCGTTTCTGAAATGGCAGTTCACGCGGGAGAACGGCTATTGGCGCGACTGGATCGATGCGCCGGCGGGACCTCCGCCTCCCCAGCGCGTGCCAAAAGGCAGCATGCGCGTCACGTTCGTCAATCATTCGACGCTGCTGCTGCAGATGGACAATGTCAACATATTGACGGATCCGATCTGGTCGGAGCGTTGCTCGCCGTTCGCGTGGGCGGGGCCTAAGCGGCATCGCAGGCCGGGCATCCGTTTCGCCGATCTGCCGCCGATCGATCTCGTGCTCGTCAGCCACAACCACTACGATCATCTCGATCTGCCGACGCTGCACGCGTTGCGGCGGAAGCACCGGCCGAAGTTCATCGTGCCGCTCGGCAGCGACCTTCTGCTACGTAAGCACGGCATCCGCAATGTCGTCGCGCTCGACTGGTGGGAGTCGCACGAGCGAGTGATGCTCGTGCCGTCGCGTCACTTCTGCTCGCGCGGGCTCAGCGATCGCGATGCAACGCTCTGGGGCGGCTTCGTCGTGAGCGGCGCGTCAGGCAACGCCTACTTCGCCGGTGACACCGGCTTTGGCGTGCACCTCGAAGAGATCGCCGCGCAATGCGCACCCATCCGCCTCGCGATGCTGCCAATCGGCGCGTATCTGCCTCGCTGGTTCATGGCGCCCATGCACATGTCGCCGGATGAGGCGGTGCGAGCGCATCAGGTGTTGAAGGCTGCGATCTCCGTCCCGATGCACTACGGCACCTTCAACCTCGGCGACGATGGAGAGCTGGAGCCGATCGATGATCTGAGGCGCGCACTCACTGCCGCCGGGCATCCGAACGTCGTCGTGCTCGAACATGGAGACGGGAGAGACGTTTGATCCATCTACACCGATCGATTGGCGCAGTGAGCCACGGTATCGTCGATTACCTCATGGTCATCATTCTCGCGATCGGCCCGCGCGTAGCCGGATTCAGCGGGAAGCAGTCGTGGTTCTGCTACCTGTTCGCATTGCTGCTGCTCGCGCTGACGGTCTGCACGCGCTTTCCGCTCGGCGTCATCAAAGTCGTGCGGCTTCCATTGCACGGCTTCATCGAAGCGCTGCTCGCGATTCTGATGATCGTGCTGCCGTGGATTGCAAATTTTTCCCGCGGTGTGCTCTCGCGAAATTACTTCGTCGCGGTTGGGCTGCTGCTCGCGGTGATCTCGGCGCTGACGGATTTTCGCGGAGTGCGCACTTCTCGTCTCTGACGCTACTTCTTCTTCGCGCTTTTCTTCGAGCTGCGCTTCTTCGAGGATTTTTTCGACGGCACCTTGCCGCCTTCGCGCCGCGCCTCGGATAATCCGATCGCGATCGCCTGCTTGCGGCTCGTCACTTTCTTGCCTGAGCTTCCGCTCTTCAGCGTGCCGCGCTTCTTCTCGTGCATCGCCTTTTCGACCTTCTCTGAAGCCTTCTTCCCATATTTCGACGCCATTGCAAATTCCTCCTGCACAACGAGGTGTGCAAGACGAAAACCAGAACGTCGCAGCTACTCTTCGATGTAGAACGTCCGCGCCATCACCGTCACGTTGCGGCGATTCACATCGACCTCGATCTTGTGCGTGCCCGGCGTCTTCTTCTCCGGCTTGCGCACTTCGAGCTCGTAGTGTCCCTGCAGTGCGCGCTCGAGCATGTCGAACGCCAGCTGCGGGAAGTGATACGTGCTCGCGTAAAAGCCGCCGGTGTCTTTCGCTCCGGTCGCGAGTCCGACGGCGAGGTCGTGATAGTCGGCCATCGTGATGTCGAGCGCGAACACGGTCACGCGTGCGGACTCGAGCACGTAGCGCGCAACGGGATACTCGGGGCGCATCACGACGGCGTGACCGACGCGCTCGCCGAGTCCCCAGCCGATGAGGATCAGCGACTTCGGGCCTGGGATCGAGCGGAGTGCGTTGCCGAGGATGATGAGGCCCTGCTCGGAGGAGGTGGCCTTCTTCATGTCGTTGCGATCGAGGTGCGAGCGCAGCGACGGGTTAGGGACGATCGGCGGTGGAGGAGGCTCATCGGTTGCCAGCGCATCCCGCACGGCGTTCTTGATGCGCGCCTTGTCGTTCGTGAAGTCGAGCCGGAATTTGAGGTGCGAATCGAACTGCATGACCGCGACCTTGTCCTCGGGCTCCAGCGAATCGACGAGCTGATCGGCGTTGTCCATGATGTGCATCTGTCCGCCGATGCGCACCGCGTTGCGCGCGAAGTCCGTCTGGATGAAGAGGACGATGAGCCGCCCGGCAGGTGCCGGCTGCTGATCAGGATCGAGGCTTTCGGTCTGCGTGCCGAGCGTGGCGAGACCGCGAGCGGCGGCGGTCTCGGGAATCCACTCGACCGACTCGACCTGCACCGGCTTGCCGTCGATGCGCACGCGAAAGTCTTTCAACTCGAGGTCGGAGATCGCGTCGCCGTGATCGTCGGTCACACGCGCGTCGACGATGACGCGCTCGACGGACATCTTTTCGGTCATCTGGGCCTGCGCGGGGAGCAGACAGCAGACAGCAGGCAGCAGGCAGCGGGCAGCAGACAGCAGGGCTCCGATCCCTAACCTGTTGCCTGCTGTCTGCTGTCTGCTGTCTGTCATCAGTCGAGTCTACAATTCCCCCATGCGTTCTTCCGGCTTCATTCTCGCAACACTTCTCTTCGCGTCCTCGGCGTTTGCCTCGCACTTCGATGATCTGTTTCTCGACAAGACGATGCGCGTCGACTACTTCCATACCGGCAACCGGGGCGAGGAGATCGTCGCGCTCGATCGCGTCGTCTCCGACGGACCCTGGCCGGGTTCGCGCTCGCACCTCGTCGATACGACGAACCTCGGGAACTACTACTTCGAGGTCGTCGATCGCGCGACGAATCAGGTCATCTACTCGCGCGGCTTCGCGTCGGTCTTTGGCGAGTGGGTCACCACCGATGAAGCGAAGGAGAAGGCGGGGACGTTCACCGAATCGATTCGCTTTCCGTGGCCGCGCAAACCGGTGCAGCTCGTGCTGAAGAAGCGCGACAAGGAGAACGCCTTTCAACAGCTCTGGTCGACGTTGATCGAGCCCGATTCGCGATTCGTGAACAAGTCCGATCTCAAGCCGATCGGAAAAGTCTGGACGGTGTTCGAGAACGGGCCCGCGTCGGAGAAGGTCGATCTGCTCATCATCGGCGAGGGCTACAGCGAGTCCGAGCTGCCGAAGTTCCACAAGGATGTGCAGCGGCTCAGCGCGAAGCTCTTCGACACCGAGCCGTTCAAGTCCCACAAGAAGTCGTTCAACGTCCGCGCAATCGATCTCGCCGCGGGGGCGAGCGGAGTGCATCGCCCGCGAACGCGCGATGACCGGAGAACGACGATTAGCGCCGAGTACAACATCTTCGATTCCGAGCGCTACGTTCTGACGAAGGACAATCGCGCGCTGCGCGATGTCGCGTCAGCCGCGCCTTACGACTTTCTCGAAGTGCTCGTGAACGAGAAGCAATATGGCGGTGGCGGAATCTTCAACGATCAGGCGACGGCCGCGGTCGATACCGGATTCGCGGAGTACGTGTTCGTGCACGAGTTCGGACATCACTTCGCCGGACTCGCGGACGAGTACTACACATCCGATGTCGCGTACGAGACCGGAGGCGAGCACCCGGAGCCGTGGGAGCCGAACATCACAGCCGATGGCACTCATCCGAAGTGGGCCGAGATGGTCGACAAGGACGTGCCCCTGCCGACGCAATGGGACAAGGAAGAGTTCGAGAAGCACAGCCGCGAGATTCAGGCGCGCCGCCGCAAGCTGCGTGCGGAGAATCGCCCGGAGACGGAGATGGATGCGCTCTTCCGCGAGGAGCAGGTGTGGGAGACGAAGTTCCTCGATCACGATCAGAAGTACGCGGGCAAGGTGGGCGCATTTGAAGGTGCCGGCTACGAGGCGAAAGGGCTGTATCGTCCGCAGACGGACTGCATCATGTTCACGCGCGATGAAGTGGGATTCTGCAAAGTCTGCCAGCGCGCGATCGTGAAGATCATCGACTGGTACTCGGAGTAACTTGTTCAAGGAGCGGTACGACTTCTGGCGCGGTGAGATGAGTCTCATCGATCCACAGCCGGTTCCGGCTGATGGAGAGGTGCGTCATGTGGCCAGAACGTTCGCGTCGTCAGACAGCCGCCGCCGCGCCGAGCTTCGCGACGATCTGAGCATGAACGACTTCTACGCTCTGCTCACGTTCGCGCAGCGGGCATCGGTCTTTGCGATGCGCTCGAACGATCCGGCGTGGGTGATCGAAGCGCTGCACGCAGTCGCCATCGTCGACGCCGGGCGCATCGACGAGCGGGACATCCCGCTGACACTCAGCATCGTCCATCACGCGGCGGAGCGCATCGGAATGGATACGCGCAAGCATTTCGAGTCCGCCGCGTCTCTCGCAGAGAAGCGGCCGGCGGAGTTGTTCCGATCCTTCGTGCGCGGCGAGGAGAAGTACAAAGACATCCGGAGCTCATGGGGCCACGACGAGATCGTCACGTCGCACGGCATCGGCATCATCACGCGCGAGTTCAGTCCGTACAAGCCCTCGCGTGACATGGCGGCGCTCGCCGTGAAGGTCGCGATGCTGACGCGGGGCGATCAATATGTTCCTGCCTCGGTCGCGATTGCGTCGAAGCTGCCGCCAATCTGGTTCCGCACGCACGACGAGACCGGACTCCTCGGATTGCTGCGGCATGTCCGTGCGGGATTTACCGTGCAGGCGATGCTGCTTCCGACGCTGCGGCCTGTACACGAAATGCAGACGCTCTTCGTCTTCGTCGTCGAAACGGAGGAGGCGGGAACGGCAGATCAGCTGCTGCGCATCACAGCGACTCACCCGCCGCGCGAAGAAACGCGGATCGCAGTGCGCGAGGGGGAGCTCTTCTGCATGCTCATCCAGCACGCAGTGTGGGACGAGGCGGCGCCATACGAGAATGCGGAGACGCTTGCGCGATTCCGCGAGCCGATCAGC
>CAZKID010000261.1:3793-7777 GCA_964552405.1 uncultured Thermoanaerobaculia bacterium | reverse complement strand
GCGGCCATCCGCGATTTCCAGCACGTCGTGAACGCCGATCCGAAACACGACTACTCGCGCGCGATGTGTTTGCTCGCTCGCGCACACTCACGCGCAGGACACACTCAGGAAGCAACGACGCTCTTCGACAAACTCGTCTCGTCGTCGACCGCGCCCGAGTCTCTCTGTGCGGCGGCAGAGTTCTATCTCGAGCAAGGACGAAGAGGCGAGGCAAAAGAGATCGTCGACTCGATCCTCGCGCGGCGCCTGACGATGCCCGCGTATCAGAAGCGGCGGGACCGAACGTGGCTCAGGAAAGCGAAACAGTTGCAGCGGAGGATGACGTGAGTAACGCATCGATCTCTGCGATCCGCCCGCTCAACTGCGAATCCGGCATCGCCGCGGCCGACCCGTCGATGTCGATCTCCTCATCCACACTCACCCAGCTTCGGCAACCGAGGTAGTCCTTTTTCACGGGAATCGTCACGGAATCCGCGAGCGCGAATGTCCGCACGGCAATCACGTACAGCGCCTGATCGGGCCGAAAGCGATAACGCGCATCGAGTGTCTCACGCGGCATCACGACATGCGGCTCGAGCCGGTACAGCAACTCCAGCTCGTTGATCCGCCACGTCTTCACGACTTCACCCCAATGCCCGATCGTCACTTCCGCCGGCTCCGCCCCCTCGGCCTGATGAAAGAACGTCGGATAGAGATAGAAGCGATCGGCCTCGACTCCGAACTTGGGATCTGCGATACCACCCTTGCGAATCAGCACGATCTGCTCGCCGCGCCCGAGCGCATCGATGACCGTTGACCACTCCTTGAGCGCGGTGTGATTAGGAACCTTGTTCATAACGAACGGAGTTGACCGGCCCCTCCCAGATCGTGACTGCCTTGACGATTGCCTGCTCGTCGTCGACCGCGCTCTGCAGCTCGCGCGCAAACCACTCCGCGATGTTCTCCGCAGACGGATTGATGCGGTCGAACGGCGGCACATCATTGATGCATCCGTAGTCGAGCTTCTTCGCCAGGACCTCGAGCTTGCGCTTCGCACTGACGAAGTCGACGGCAATCGCATCCTGATCTACACCGCCGCCGCGCGCGATCAGATCCGCTTCGACTTTGTACGTGTGGCCGTGCAGCGGTTCGGAGATCCCGCGGTATTCCCGCAGAAAATGTGCAGCTTCGAATCGCGCCTCGACACGAACGGTAAAGGTCATTTCTGCTCCGGAAAAATACGCCGGATCATCTGCTCACTCATCCCGAGCTCCCGCAATTCATCGGGGCTGGACTGGCTGCGCAGCAAATCCTCCGCTCGCCCATCATCCCAGCAGTCCTGAGGGCTGCTGCCTTCCGCGAGCTCGATCAATGTGCGCAGGGTTGCCCGCCGGCGCTCCTCCGTGGTCATCGGCCCGGAAGTGTACAATGCGCGCCGATTTCGATGCCGCTACCCAAAAGTGTTGTCTGCTCGTCTTGCAAAAAAACCTATCCTGAAGGATGGAAGCGCTGCCCTTATTGTGGCCATGACGAACTGCGCGTGAAGCAGGATTCGCAGGCGCGCAAGTTCATGGCCCGCAAGGTCCAGGAATTCGAGCAGAAGATGGGGAAGAAGCGGCGGGACGACGATCGCCGCGCGGGCGGGCAGCGCCCCGGACGCGACCGGGATCGCGATCGCCAACGCGGCGAACAGCGCCCGGGCCGCGATCAGCGCCAGCAGCAGCAACAGAAACAACAACAGCAGCAACAGCAGCGTCCGCCCCAGCAGCAGCAACAGGGTCAGCCGCAAGGCGAACGGGCAGCCGGACGCAATCGGAGGCGCCGGCGTCGCGGTGGGGGCGGTGGTGGCGGCGAGCGCGCAGCACAGCCGCAGGGACAACAACAGCAACAACAGTCGCAGCCCCAGCGTCAGACTCCTCCGCCTCGTCCGGCGAACACCTCCGCTGGAGAGCCGCGCGCTGCGGGTGAAGGAAAACGCAGACGATTCCGCCGGCGCCGTCGCGGCGGTGGCGGCGGGGGCGGGGGCTCAGCACCGCAAGGCGGCGGTGGCGGAGAGGGTTAGCCCCTACCGCGGGACGATCTGATCGAGCCCCTCGAAGCGAAGCTGATCACCGTTGCCCATGTGATGCTTCGCGGCAACGCCTGCTGCAAGCTCCAGAACTGATCTTGCCTTCACTCCCGGCGGATAACTCGGACAGGGATCCGCCTTGCAGGGCGGCACCTCGTGCTCGATGTGAACCACGCGATGGGCCTCGTCGATCCAGATCATGTCGAGCGGAATGATCGTGTTCTTCATCCAGAATGCGTAGTCACCACTCTGCGGAAAGAGAAAAATCATTCCGCGGTTCTCGTCCATGTGATCGCGAAACATCAATCCCTGCGCCCGCATCTCGTCCTCGGCTGCAATCTCGACGATCACGGGGAACCCATCCTTCAACACGATCTTTGCGGAACCTGCCTCAGCCTGCCGTGCCGGTGCAGTGGTCGTGCGCTGGCCGCATTGAAATGAGCAGAGCAGCACCAGAGTCACAACGGTCGCGCTAATCCGCCTCAACGACATCCTCCTGCTTGCTGTCGCGCGGGATCAGTTCGTACTTCTTCGCGTAGTAGCGAAATGATCGAAACGACATCTTCAACAACTCGGCCGCCTGCGTCTGCACACCTCCGGTTCGTTCCAGCGCCTTCAACATGAAGATCTTTCCGATCGCCTCGAGGTGATCCTGCAGCGACAACCCTTCGGGTGGAAGATCGAACGTCACGTCAGGGATGGTGCCACCGAGAAGGACGTGCTCGGGGAGGGATTTGGTGGTGAGGACTTCGCTGGCCTCGAGGGCGATCATTCGCTCGACCACGTTCTCGAGCTCGCGCACGTTCCCCGGCCAGTGATACTTCTCGATCCCGCGCATCGCATCCGCGGAGATCTTCTTGTGCGGGATCTGCAGGTTGCCGCAGTACTTCGCGATGAAGTGCTCGACGAGCAGCGGAATGTCTTCCCGGCGGAGACGCAACGGCGGCAACGTGATCGGAATGACATTGATGCGATAGAACAGATCTTCGCGGAAAGATCCTTTCTGAATCGAATCCGCCAGATCGCGATTCGTGGCCGCAATCACGCGGACATCGACAGGACTCTCCACATTCGAACCGACGCGCCGGACGACGCGGTCCTGCAGTACGCGCAGCAGCTTGATCTGCATCGCGGTCGACGTCTCGCCCACTTCGTCGAGAAAGATCGTTCCGCGATCGGCCTCATGGAAGAGTCCGCGCTTCTCGCGGATCGCTCCCGTGAATGCACCACGCTCATGACCGAAGAGCTCCGACTCGAGCAGCGTCTCCGGAAGCGCGCCACAGTTGATCGACACGAACTTGCCGCGCCGCCCGGAGTTGTAATGGATCGCGCGTGCGATCAGCTCCTTGCCCGTCCCCGACTCTCCGGAGATCAACACCGTCGACATCGTCTTCGCGATTCGTTGCACGATCGAGAAGATCTCCTGCATCTTCGGGCTCTTCCCGATGATGTTGGAGAAGGTGAATCGCTCTTCGAGCGCGGTACGAAGATGAAGGTTCTCGTCCTCGAGAACTTTCCGTTCCGACGCCTTGCGAACGATGATCTTCAGCTCTTCGACATCGAAAGGCTTGGCGATGTAGTCGATGGCACCGGCTTTCAACGCCTCGACCGCGGACTTCGTCGATGTGTGCGCCGTGATCATGATGAAAGCGATCGACGGATTCTGCGCCTTCACTTCTCTGACGTAGTCGATGCCCGTGCCGTCCGGCAGCATCAGATCGCACAGAACGACGTCGGGTTCCTTCTTTGCAACAGCGGATCGTCCTTCCGCGACGGACGCCGCCGTTTCGACGGCCCAGCCTTCTTCTTCGAAGACGATACTGAGGAAGTCGCGAAGAGAAGCCTCGTCGTCGACAATGAGCCGATCCCCGCGGCGATTATAGCCCGCGCATCATGCGCTCCACGCATGCAACATGACGCGCTGTGAGCACATCGGG
>CAZKID010000261.1:0-3783 GCA_964552405.1 uncultured Thermoanaerobaculia bacterium | reverse complement strand
GGCTTAACTAAACAACCGCACGTAAATTGGTAACGGGCCGCCGCGGCGACGTTGACCAAGGCTCGTTGATCTCGGCGGCGTGCAGAACTCGATTGCGAATGGGGTTCTTGCTCGCAAGGATGCCCATGATCCCGCGACTCTCCGGAACGAAGTAGATGGCTCGCACCTTGTCTCGCAACTGACCGATGCGATGAGCGCGGCCGTTCCGCTGGTCGAGCTTCACAGGATTCCACGGAAGGTCGTAGTGAATGACCACTGCTGCACGTTGCAGATTGAGCCCCTCGCTCGCGAGATCGGTCGCGACGAGCAGATCGCTTCGCCCATTGCGAAACGCATCGAGCGCGCGGCGCCCATCGCGCGAGGTCGCAACGCCGCACTTCAAGAACGCGCCGAGATCGCGCGCTGTTGCGGCGGACTGCGTAAAAACGAGTGTCGGTTCATTCGTCAGGAGAGCGGAAAGCTGCTCGCGCTTTTCGCAAGGCGAGCGTTCGATCGCGCTCCTCAGTTCACCCAGCCGCTTCATCTCTTCCCGAATCGACTGCACATCGAGAATCGCGGGAGGGACCCAGAGATCCCAGAAGAGAATCTGCTGAAAGACCTCGTCGTCTTCCTGCGTGCCGAACGCGCTGCGGTACTCGCGCTTCGACAACGCGCGCCCGCTTTCGAGCACGCGTTCGTAAAACCGGCGCTGCCGGCGAATCGACTCCAGGAGCGCCGCCTCACTCGACTCGAGGCGGCGCCAGAGAAATCTGCGCAGCAGAGCTGCCGCACCGACGAGTGGAAACTGCAGTGCGTCGATCAGCGCAAGATCCGGGACCGCATGACGCACGATGGTGCGCTCCAATTCCCCAAACGCCAGCTCGTCCGGAAGTACGCTGCGGTCGCGACGAATCACGAGCTCGCGCACGATCGTCTCGATCTGTTCGTACGCGTGCGAGGCAAACGCCAGATCGATCGAGGGCACACCACAGTCACTCAACAGATCGTCACACGCCATGAGCGCGATGAGTGCTTCGAGATCAGCCGCGGAGTTGCAGACCGGCGTCGCTGACACGAGCAGCAGCGAGGTCTTCGCGGTTCGCCGTGCGAGCGCGTCATATCGAAGCGTAGCCGGATTGCGGAATGCATGCGCCTCGTCGACGACGACCAGAGAAGCGCGGGACGCTTCGGCGTTCCGCAGCGAATCGTGCGTGAGGATCTTCACGCGATCGCAGGCGAAGTCCGCAAGCGTCTCACGCCACTGAGGGACGAGCGATGCGGGAACGATCAACTCGACACCGTCGCGCCACTCCGACGCAATCGCAGCCGCGACGAAAGACTTCCCCAGACCCACCTCGTCCGCGAGCAGGGCGCCACCGCGGCTCGCGATGAGCTCGCGAGCACGGCTCACGGCGTCGCGCTGATGCGGCGAGAGCTGCGGCACGCCGGACATCAGCACTCATTGCGCTCCAGACGGCGGTCGACGAAGCGGCGAAGGATATCGAGCTCCGGACCAGTCACTCCGTAAAGCGATGCGACCACGGTGTCGACTTCATGATGAGCATGTCTCGCCGCACGCACGAGTCTCGACCACTCGTCGCTTTCGAGCTCGATCCGCGGTGCTGGAATCCGCGCAACTGTCCTGCCGAAGTAGCGGAAGTGCGCATCTTTCGCACGTTCAGCAATACAGAGCAACAATGCGTCGGCAATCGTCGAGTTGAGCAGGGCTGCCATCGCATGCGCCTCGCTGAGCGAGGACGCATCCACCGAATAGAGGGTCTGATTCGGCACGAGCGGAATCGCGCGACCGTCGATGCTCACGACGTCGGGCAGCACAGCCGCCGCCATTCCCCGCGAGAGATCCTTCCAGACGACTTTGATCCCTGTGTGCTCCGGCCGCACATAGGCAAGCCGCAGCGCAGCAGGATCGACTCCATGCCTACAGGCGAGCTCCTCGAGCCACTTCGGCGGTGTTCGCCATCCACTGGGCGGAGGCCACAACAGCCAGACCGAATCGCTCGCGGCCCAGCGCCGGACATCGCGTCCACGCACGCAGCGCGCGACCGCATCGAGCGGGATCTCGATGCCGTCACGCGTCACGACCTTGCCGTGCGTAAGGCGCTCGACATCGAGAAAGAAGACGTCATTCGCTCCCGTCTTCACTCCCATCAGCGGCGCCCTCGCGAAAACCTCTGCGAAGGATGCATGCTGTTCACGAAGCCGCCGCAGAATCGCCGCGGCCTCGGGCGGTACGAGCGCCCACTCCGATGACGAGTCCCCGACCGGCAGCTCGCATTGTTTCCGCGAAAACGTCTCGCCATCGGACGTGATCCGCACGCCATTCGGAGCTCGGAGAGGCCGCACCGTGATCCCGAGGGGAAATGTGTCGGCGTCGAACCAGCGGCCGCCACTCCAATCGTCGAGCGCCACGATCGTAGCTCGCTCCCAGACATGACGCCGCATGGACGCTGCATACGCCGAGTTGAGAATCTTCGCCGGCAGCAGCATTGAAACCACTCCATCGCACGCGGCGAGGGACATCGCTCGCTCGAAGAACGCGACCGACAAGTCGGGCTGATGAAACGCAGCACGCGCTCCGCCCCGGAACAGCGCATAGCGCTCGCTGTACATCCTCTTTGCGGAAGGCTCGATGCGACTGTTGCGCACCCAGGGCGGATTCCCGATGACGATCGAGAAACGGCCGGAAGCCATCACGGGCGCGAAGTGGATGTCGAACGAGAAGAAGTTGAGCTCTCCATCCTCGACACGATCCGCGACGAATCGACAGCTCTCGATGCGTGCGCGCAACTCGCGGCAACGTTCGGCATGCGTGGTGTTCTGACCTCCGAAGAGATCGCGATCGGGCGTAGCGAGCCGCTGAAGCTCGCGTTCATCGGCATCGATGGACTTCGCCAGCAGCTCGGCGGCGAACTTGCGATCATTGTCGCGCACGAGCCGCGTGAGTGCCGGCCGTTCGTGCTGCGCCGCGGTGCGATAGCGCGCCAGCAGATCGGCCTGCGCCTGAATCGCGTAGCGCCATTCACGATAGATGTCGCCGCGCGCGTCGCCGAGGAAGTCGGTAGGACTGAGGAGGGAATTGCCCTGCAGGATGTTGCGATCGAGATTCGGCAGCGGCGCAACATCCTCGATCGCGCACTCGGTCGTCGAGACGATCGAAAGCCAGAGCCGCAGCTCGCAGAGCCGTACCGCCTCAGGTTTCAGATCGACACCAAACAGCGAGCGCTCCACGATGCGGCGGCGCAGATCGTCAGGCATCGCCACGCCGGCCAGCTCCGACAACTCGCCCGTGAGCCGCTCAATGGCACCGAGCGCCGACAGGAGAAACGCGCCCGAGCCGCAAGCGGGATCGAGTACGCTGATCGTCTCGAGCTTGCGCAAGGCCGCGAGCGGATCGCGCACATTGCCGGTCCACTCGCGCACCGCGCGCGCCGTCAGAGTATCGACGATCTCGCGCGGCGTGTAGAAGCTGCCGCTCGCAACGCGCTCATCGCCTTCCATCAGCGACTCGAAGACGCGGCCCAGCATCTCCGGATCGACGTGCGCTCCGGCCTCGTCGCGCTCATCGATAGAAAAATCGAAGCGCTCGAACACATCGACGACGATCCGCCAGAGCAACTCATCGGGGAGCGTGAACCCCGGATGACGGCGCTCGAACGGCGAGGGATCGAAGAGGCCACCGTTGAGGTACGGAATTCGTCCGAGCTTCCGCGCTACGCGATCGCGGTTCGCATGCGGCGTGTTGAGGCAGCCGAAGAACAGCGGCGCGAGCACTTTTGCGTAACA
>CAZKID010000260.1:0-7791 GCA_964552405.1 uncultured Thermoanaerobaculia bacterium | reverse complement strand
CGCGCACCTTCTCCCCTCGCGGAGGGGAGAAGGAACTAGGCATCGCCAGATTCGCCGATTCGCCGCTCGGGATGAGGCCTTCTGAATTCTGCATTTCGCTTTTCATCCCTATCTGTCCCATATGATTACCCTGTGAAGCCACCTTCAATCGTCACGCTCACCCCCGGGAAACGCGTTCTCTTTCTCACCAAAGATCCGGAGCTCATTCGCGCACAACTTCGCGGCGAGCTCGATCTGCAGATGAAGGATCTGCGCGTCGAAGATCTGCTCGACGACATCAACACCGACGTCATGACTCCGGCGTGGGTCTGCTTCGATTACAAACCGGAGGACATCGCGCGCAACGCATACGCGGGCATGATCGTCAACGGCGAGCGCGTCGTTCCGTCGGATGCGCTTCGCAACGGCAACTTCGAAGTGATCGTCAGCGGCTATCGCAAAGGTGTCGGCAGCTCGCGTGAAACGGCGACGCAGGCCGAGGTGTTCAGCGGGATTCGAATCGCGATCGCGGCGTCGTTTGCGCCGATTCATGCGGGCAACAACATCAATCAGGGCTTGCTCATGGGCACGCACGAGATGCTCACGCGGCTGCAGAGTGGCGAGGGCGTTCCGCTCGAAGAGTTCTACGGAAAGCTCGACCCGATCTCGCAGTTGATCGTGCGCGAAGGCGGGCTGTTCCCATTCTCGAAGGCGCTCGAGCGAGGCGAGATCGAGCTGCCGAAGCCGAATACACCGGCGCGTCCGATGACGATGGGAGAAAAGATTCTCGCGCGTCATCTGCGCGGTGGGGGACAGGCGCCCTCGCCTGTCCAATATGTCAAACCCGGCGACTCCGTCGTCGTCGATGTCGATGGCGGTTACACCCACGAGTTCACCACCGCCCAGGTCCACTACTTCCTCGGCGATGAATACGGCACGAACTACAAGATCGTGAATCCGGAAAAGTTCGCGATCTTCGAAGACCATCTGATCTATGCGGACGAAGTCGCGAAGATGCGGCAGTTCCTTCCGAAGATCGATCGCCTGCGGGAACTGCAGAACGAGTTTCAGCAGCACACCGGCTGCCGCGATTATTCGGCAACGAACAAAGTGTCGCCGGGAATCTGCCACGAAGTCGCGCGCGAAGAGTTCGTCGATCCGGGCGACTTCATCCAGGCGACCGACTCGCACACCTGTATGGGCGGCGTGAACAACGCGCTGGCGTGGGGCGTCGGCGCGACGGAGTACGCGAATCTCGTGCACACCGGCTTCACGATGGTCGAGGTGTCGGAGTCGATTCGCTTCGAGCTCGTGGGTGAATTGCGGCCTACGGTGACCGCGAAGGATGTGATGCTCTACATCCTGCTGCACTACGCGAAGCCGCAGCTGACGCTCGATCGCATCATGGAGTTCACGGGGCCGGGCCTGCGATCGCTATCGATGGACGAGCGGGCGACGCTCGCGAACATGGCGACGGAATGCTCCGCGCGCACCGCGATCGTCGAAGCCGATGAGCGGACGTTCGAATGGATCGCGCAGATGCGCGGCGGGCAGGTGGATATCGAGCGCTTGCGTGCGCGTGCAGTGTCGCCGGATCGCGATGCGGAGTACGCGGGCGGGACGCATACGATCGAACTGGGGAAGATCGAGCCGATGGTCGCGCATCCCGGCAATCCGAGCGAGGGTGTCGAGTCGGATCCGACGAACGGCGCGTTGATCGAGGAGATCGGCGAGGTGCCGATCGACATCGCCTATGCCGGCTCCTGCACCGCCGGCAAGATCGACGACTTCCTCTTCTATCACCAGGTGGCGAAAGAGGCGCTCGAGAACGGAGTGCATGTTGCGTATGGCGTGAAGTTCTTCGTCCAGTTCGGCTCGCAGGCGGTGGAGAAATTCGCGCGCGAGAACGGACTCGTCGATACCTTCGAGCGTGTCGGTGCGATCGTGCTGAATCCGGGATGCGGCGCATGCATCGGCTGCGGGCCCGGCGTGTCGGAGACGACGGATCAGGTGACGGTGAGCGCGATCAATCGCAACTTCCGCGGCCGCAGCGGACCGGGCAAGCTGTGGCTCGCATCGCCGCTGACCGTTGCCGCATCCGCGTTCACGGGAAAGATCACGCCATATAAGCCGGGGATGTTCGTGCGCGAAGGGATCACGGTGTAGGACAGGCGCCCGCGCCTGTCCCTGACACTGCGCGGCGCCGCGAGAGCGGCGTCATCGTGCGTACGAACACCTGCCACGTCTCCGCATAACGAACGTACGTCATCGCGAGCGGTCCACGATCGTTCGTCGCGAACCATGGATCGTTCACATCCTCCGCGATGAGCACGGGCGAGAGGTCGCCTGACACGAACCAGGTCTTCTTCGCCTGCGTCGTCCAATACAGCTGATCGGGAGCGAGCTGCACGCGAGTCACGGCATCGGAGTTCGTGAAGACGCGCTCGCTCAGATCATCGAGCCGCGTGACGCGCAACTCGTTGCCCGTCGTCCATGCGAGCCGCGCTGCATCGGCGGTCATCATCGTGCCGCCGATCGGGAGCGTCATCACGACGCGTTCGGGGCTCACCGGTCCATTCGCATCGATCGTCGCGCTCTTGATGAGCCAGCCGCCGAAGACCACCGGCTGCCCTTCCGCCCACACGACGACGAATTGCCGGCCATTCCATGCAGCGCTGAGCGCAACGGGCGGCTGGCCGGCCGCATCGGAGATCTGGAATTCGGTTTCGCCGAGCGAGCCCTTCACGGCGAAGCCGCTGCGCCAAACGCCGAGTTGCACCGCGCCGTTCGAGGCGATCGCGACGAGTTGCTCCTTCGTTGCGGAACGGAATGATGTCGCGTTCTCGCGATCGATCGTCACGTACGTCCCGTCCGTCGAGATGATCGCCTCGTCCACCGCCGCGAATGCGCCGGCATGCTCATGGAGCCTCGTCGTCGTGCCGTCGAGACTCGATCGCAGCAGCGAGGTGTCCGCATGATCGGGCGTGACGAGATAGATGACGGAAGAGCCTTGCCTGATCGCGACCGGGGACAACTGCCCCTGCCGCACAAGCGAGATGAGGGATCCATTCGCACGAATGCCGTGGTTACTGGTGACGAGAGCGGAGATCCCGTTGTGACGCGCGAGCGCTGGCTCGTCATCGCCGGTGCGAATGATGAAGCGTGAGCCGTCCCACTGCGCCGCGATGCCGCCTGCAGCCGGTACGAACCATTCAGTGAGTGGCGACATCGTTCCTGCCGCATCGAGCCGCGTCGAGTACGTCTTCCTGTTGTCCGAGATCCATGCAGCAAAGAACTCCGTGTCGTTCGACGCCGCGGTCGCACGTACGACATTCGTCGCGAGCGTGAACGGCGCTGACACGTTTCCATCGTCGCTGACGAAGCGGCCGCTCAGTGTTCCGCCGGTGATCGTGATGATGAGCGTCTTGCCGGCTGCGGACGCAGTTCCTGCCGCGACGCCCTCGCCGAGCGGGACTGGTCCCGCGACGCCGTCGACGATGACAGCGAGCTCACTGTAGGAGACGTGCGGGTTGACGAAGCGGAGCGAGGTCGTGAGCACGACGTAGTGCGCGCCATTCCAACTCGCGAACGTTCTGCCTCCTTTGTCGTATCCGGCGCGTGCCGGCGATACGGTTCGCGGCGCATCGCCCAGTGTCTGCGCGGAAACGCCGCCGTTGCTGTTCCAGAACATCACGGCTTCGCTGCCATTCGCCGCGATTGCGGGCGCCCCCGCGTTCGACGCGATGCGCTGCGCGAGTGGAAGCTTCGGCTGCATCGCGTCATCGAACGGCATCGCGTAGAGCAAGCCTTCCTGCGTCCACGCAGCAAGAAAGCCATCGGCCGTCGCTGCGGCCGCGGGATTGTGGTTGTTGGGCCAGCTGTCCGTGCCTGGAGCGGCGACTGCTTTTTCCGGACCGAAGAGGAAGGAGGTTGCAGCGAGCACGAGGGGAGCGAGGAACATGGGCAGTGGAGATACGGCAGGGCTACCCGGTTCGTTTAGGACCTCCTTACGTCCTCACTGCCGCAAGCTTGAGGCCCGCCGTCACGAGCAGTGCTCCCGCGCAACGCTCGATCCAGTGCATGTGCGACGCGAGCCGTCTGCCGCGGTCGCCGAGAAACGAATACGTCATCAGCACGGGAAACTCGATGACGATCGAGATGATCCCGATGATCAGAAACTGCCGCGCGACGTTGGTGTGCGGATCGATGAACTGCGGCAGGAGCGCGGTGAAGAAGACGATCGCCTTCGGATTCGCGAACTGCGTAATGAGGCCGTTCACATACGAGCGCGGTTTCACGTCCGCCGGTGCTTCGGACGCATCGCGCTTGCGCGACAGCAGCATGCGGATGCCGAGATAGACGAGATACGCAGCGCCGCCCCAGCGGACGACTTCAAACGTCTTGCGCGACGCGAGCAGAATCGCGCCGAGGCCTGCGGCGGAGAGCGCGAAGTAGACGGTGTTCGCAGTGAGGATGCCGAGCGCCGACTTCATCCCCGCGGTGAAGCCGTGACGCATCGCCTGCGATACGACGAGCATCACCGCCGGACCCGGCGTGAAGTCGAGCACGATCGACATCGCGATGAACAGCAGAAGAGACGAGGCGGTCATGCGCCGCTGGCGATCCTCACTTTCGGACGGATGATTGCGGCGAGATCATCCGCCACATCCTCCGGTTCGATCAACGACGAAATCGTGATGCGGATCGCGGGACCTGTCGCGATGCGATAGCGCTCGCCGGCCTGCACGGCCCAGCCGGCGCGCATCATCGCCTGCACGACGAGCGTCTCCTCGCGGACCGGAATCCAGACATTGAGGCCCGAGGCGCCGTGCGCCTCGATCCCGCGCTGGTGCAGTGCATCGATGAGTGCCTTGCGCCGCGACGTGTACGTGGCCTCTGCGCGCCGAAGGAGCTGCGAAGTCTTCTTGTCACGCCAGAGTGCGACGACGGTGCGTTGCAGGATGTGACTGACCCAGCGAATGCCGAGCGTCTGCCGCCCTTCGACGCGCGCGACGGTTGCGGCATCCCCCGCAAGAAGCGCGACACGAAGATCGGGGCCGAGGGACTTCGAGACCGAGCGGACGACGGCCCAGCGCTCGAGCTTTGCCGTTGCCAGCGTCACGTAGGGCGCTCCGGCAACCGGACCCGCGTGATCGTCTTCGATCAAGAGCACGTCCGGATGACTGCCCAGAATCTTGTGCAGTTCGCGCGCGCGGGCAGAAGTCAGCGCAGCGCCTGTCGGGTTTTGCGCGCGTGGCGTGATGACGAGGGCTTTTGCCCCCGCAGTGAGCGCTTTGCGCAAGGGCGTGGCGAGGATGCCGTGATCATCGATGGCTACCGGGATGGGCACGAGGGCGAGCGCGCTGAGCAGATCGAGGACCCCGGTGAAGCATGGATCTTCGACTGCCACGCGATCACCGGGCCGCAGATGCTCGCGCAGCACGCGCTCGACTCCATCGAGTGCGCCGCTCACGACCGCGAGGTGCTTCGCCGGTACGCCGTCGCGCTCGAATTGTTCACGCGCGAGCGTGAGCAGTTCCGGATCATTGAGGTCATCGCGATAGAGCCGCTGCTCGTGCGTGATGCGAGGCAGGGGAGGAAGCAGCGCATGGTCAGGATTGCCGCCCGCGAGATCGACGACGGTCTCCGGTAGCGGAGCGGGCGGCGGCAGTGCGATCGGCGGCGCGTGCCGGACGCGCGTGCCGCGGCGTCCATCGGCGACGACGACGCCGCGTTGCGCGAGAAGCCGATAGGCGGCAGCGACGGTGGCCGGGCTGACACCGAGGTTTGTCGCCGCACCGCGTACCGGCGGCAACAAGGCACCGCTGGAAACTCGTCCCGCGGAGACGGCGCTTTCGACGGAAGAGGCGATGTTGACGGCGGAGTCGCCGCTGATGTAGTTTTGTACTGACACTAGCAAAGGATTGTACTAGAACAATGTTGAAGAACGCAACTCCGATCGCAGCCCGGTTCAAGAAGGAATCCGCGAAATGAGCGCGACCCTGCAGAGCGCTCGCACCACCGTCCGGCGTCTGCCACAGCGCGCCGCGTATGACGCCCAGACGGTCCACGCCATCCTCGATGAAGCGCTCATCTGTCACGCCGGCTTCGTCCATCACGAGCAGCCGGTCGTGATCCCGACGATCCACTGGCGCGACGGCGATCGCCTCTACTTCCACGGATCGCCCGCGAGCGGCCTGCTCCGCAATCTGCGCAATGGCATCCAGGCCTGCGTCACCGTCACGCTGCTCGACGGCCTCGTGATGGCGCGCTCCGCGTTTCACCACTCGATGAACTATCGCTCGGTCGTGGTCTTCGGTATCGCGACGGAAGTGAGCGAGCGCGCGGAGAAGCTGCGCGCCCTCGATGCACTCGTCGAGCATGTGTGCCGCGGGCGTTCGAAGGATGTGCGCCCGCCGAACGAAGTCGAGTTCAAGCAGACGCTCGTGCTCTCGCTGCCGATCAGCGAGGCCTCGGCGAAGATTCGTACCGGCGGTGCGGTCGATGACGAAGAGGATTACGCACTGCCGACGTGGGCCGGTGTGATTCCTCTGACGCTCACGCCGGGAGTGCCGGTGACGGATGAACGGTGCAGCGCGGAAGTGCCGGAGTATGCGGCGCGGTATTCGCGGTAGTCGTGTGTAGGACAGGCGCCCTCGCCTGTCCTACAACTACTTCGACCAGGGCGGCACCACTCCATTCATCCGGGCGTACGCAATCGACTGCCCCAGGTGCTCGTGCATGTGATTGAGCATCGTGACGAACACGCCTCGCTGCGTCGTGTCGTTGCCGAAGAGCTTCACCGGTTTCTCCAGATCCGCATCGCTCGTATTCTTCACGATCGAGCGCACGTGATCGAATGACTTCTGCAGCGCGGCGAGCACTTCTTTCTTGTCCGTGATCTTCTCGAGATCCTTCGGCATGTCCTCCGGCGGCTTGACGCCGAGGAAGGTGGCGAGGAAGTAGTTGCCGCCGGCGATGTGCATGTAGACCTCGCTCACAGTGCGCACCCCGGGTGCAGGCCGCCATGTGTACTTTTCTGCGGGAACTGCGTTGGCGAGATCGGTGATCTTCTTCTGGACATCGTCGAGGTCGCCGAGGAACTCAGCGCGGAAGCCGCTCTTCGGGGCGCTGTTCTGAGGCATCTTCTTTGCCGCGTTCTGCTGCGCGAAGAGCATCGGCGAGATGGCGAGGAGCGCGAGAGCAAGCAGGCGTTTCATGCGCTCAGTGTACGCGGATTCGCACCTCTGAATATTTTTCCGGCGGCCAGCCGGTTGAGCGAATGACGATTTTTTGTCCGGCGAGCACCTCGGATCCAGGTTCATACGAACTGGGGAAGAGACGGCCGGTGCGATCGTCGACGATGCGCACCCAGTCGAGCTCGAGAGCGTGCTCCTCAGCTCCGATCGCGACGATCACTTTGCCATCCCGAATCGATTGCAAGACACCGCTCTGGATGGTCGGTTTCGATTTGTATGAATCGTCTTCGGGCACGAATGCGGCGAGCGCCTCGGCGCGTGGATCACGCAGCCATTCGTAGATGTTGCCCGTTCCTTGTTCCATCTCGCGATCGAAGCTATAGAGCCGGCGGCGCGCGAGAACGGGACGTGACTTCGTGTGATGTAGCAGGCCTGCGTGGTAATCGAGCCATCCGCCAACGAGGTAGTCGCCTGCGCCGCGCTTCCTGTCAGAGGTCCAGAGCCACTCGGTAGCGAACAGACGGCATCGCTTGCTGGCCGGCGCTCGGAGAAACGAGATCCTCGGGTCGAAGTCTTCGACGACGAAGTGCAGCGGTCGTGCGTCGGCGTTGCG
>CAZKID010000259.1:0-7803 GCA_964552405.1 uncultured Thermoanaerobaculia bacterium | reverse complement strand
CGTTCTTTTCAAGGATGGCGGTGACGTAACGGGGGGTCTCGTACTCCTGAATCTTGTTCCCCAGCCCACGGATGCCGGCACTCGTTCGAGCCGGCAGCCGGCCGATGGCCAGACCAGGCTGGGAAGCGAGGCATTCATCGCAAGCTGTGTGCAGCATGGCGTGTCGATGTTCATGGTAGGGACGAGATCAAAGTCGCCGAGACCAAGATAGTTGCGCGGATCGAAGGAGGCGTCGCCGGCGAGGAGCAGAAAGCGCGGCGGCTCGCGCCAGGTTTTCGCCAGCGTCAGAAAGTCCGTAATGGCGTCCACGGTCTTCACGCCGAACGCGAACTCGTCGTAAAGATCGTCGACGTCGGCAACGGCGGTGCTCAAGCCCTGGGACTGCCGCAAGCTGGTGAGCGGCGCCAGCTCACCGGCAAACTCTCCACGAGTAACGACGAGATACGCGCCACGATTGGACAAATCGTGGAGGTGCGACGGATGGTTAGACCTGATTTCACGGACGTTCTCGAAACGGGCAGCCGTCAACGCGATCAGCTCATGGGTCCCGGTTCCGGGAGGCGTGAGGGTAACCGCGAAGCTGGCTCCCGTTGCCGCGACGTCACTGGCGAGCTCCCGAGGCTCGCCGGCATCCGTCGTGTCGAACACGCGGATGGCCGCCGTGCTGAACCCCGTGACTGTCGTTTTCTCTCCGCCGGTGGCGGTGAACCGCAGCGAGTCGCCATCCGCGTCATAGGTGTGCGCATAGTCGACACGAACGATTCCTACAACCAACCCATCCTCGGGGTCGAGATTGGTGAACGTAAGCCTGTTCACACCCTCCGTAAGGACTGCCGAGACATCGAATGATGTAATGGATTCGAGAGGACCATTCCATCGGATCGTCTCCACGTCCGCGCCGTTGAGCACGACCCGCACGGCATGAGCGCCGCTGCCAGGGCCGAACAGCTGCACGACTGCTTGCGCTTCGCTATTCAGCGCGCGATGCTGCACCGTCAGCGAAACGCTCGTCCCCTCGGTGGTAATCGGCGGCCCCCACCATCTCTTCGATTCGTTACCCAGCGGAACCGGAATGTACGTGGAGCGCTCATCAAGCTCGATCGTGAACGGAAATTGCCGCGCCGATTGGGCCGCTCCGCCGGTCTCACTCGAGTGAGGAACGCGCAATCCGTTCCCATCACCCTGAATGAGCCAGTAGACGTTCGATGCCGTCGAGGGTAGGTCGACACCTCTCCCGATGAACTCGATCGAGCCGGCGCCGTCCCCATCCTGAAGCAGCGGCACTTGCCTCCCCTGATTGAACAACTGCAGCGTCTTCGGATCTGTGATCGCGAAGCCGCTGTCCGCCAACTCGGCACGCGTCATTCGATAGACGGCGTCGTGATCGACGACTACTTTGCAGGAAGAAGGCGACGCAGCAAGTTGCCATTGCTTCTGCAGATCGCTCAGCGGCGGAGAGCTCGTACGGCGACGGTTCGCTGCGACCGCACTCGTGGCTTCCGTCCTGAAGGAGCGGAGAAGCGGCCCGCTGCGGATCAGCGGCCTGCTTCCGGCGTCTGGAGCATTACACACAGCCGCATCGTTGCCGATCGTCGCCGCACGCAGCAGCGATCGATTCCCATGCGAGTCGCGCTCTTCGAGCCACCATGTTCCTGACCCACGCGTGTCGTGCCACGTGTACCAGCGGCTCACGTACACGGGCAACCCATTCAACATCGACGCAGGAATCAATCGATCGTTCACGCGTCGCAGCGCGCCGTACTCCTGGCGATAAAGATCGAAGCCCAACGTGCCGACCTCGGAGTCCGTGTGCCACCTCAGCGCCGTTCCCGCACCGCAGCGTGTCGCCGTGAAATCGGTGAGCGTGGAGGCGGTTGGCGTCGTGGCGGGAGAAAGATCCGTCGCGAGCACCTCCCACTTGTCGTTGGCACTGAGCGTCCAGGTCATCGTCGTGGTCGCAGGACAACTGCCGGGACTCGTGCAGCCAGGCTTGCTGCTGGCAGCGACGCCTGTTTCTCCGCCACCGCCATTGCCGTTGTTCGTGTCGATCGCATATTGCTGCGTTTGATCCGTACCGACACCGGAGACGCCTGTCGAACCCGTGCTATTGGACATGGCATCGACGACGAGGTGCCGATCGGCAGTCGATACAGTGATGCTCGGTGAGGCGTTGCTGCCAGTCGACGAGCTCGCTGTCGGATTCGCTTGTGCGACGTTGTAGAAGCCCATCGCGCCCGCACACATTTTCTTGCTCTGTGTGCTGGTGACGGTAATCGTGCCGCTGCCGGAAGTCGGAGCCACCAGCGAGAACATCGAGATACCGTCGGTATCGGCGCCGCCGCCGCTCCCCTGGAAATTGCCGATGCGGGTGAACGTCTGAGTCGTCACGCCGACAGTCCACGTCATCGTGACTGTCGGGTTTGCACCGTTCACCGCCGAAGCACCGATGAGCAAACGATTCGAATTCGTTCCGACAGTGAGTGAAAACGTGAATGTCGTGCAAGCCGCCGACTTTCCACCAACAAACGGACATTCACCCGTGTTGCTGCTGTCGCGGACGATGTCGTTGACATCCGCCTGAGCAGAGAGCACAGGCATGGAGCAGAAGAAAGCAAACGCGGTTGCGCGCTTCAGTAGACGAAGCATCGGCGACACGCACCCACACAATTCTGGACCCGAACGCTCGACAAATCCAGAAACGGTGCCCTCCTGGCACGGCAGGCGTAGACTCCTAGGCATGTCGGACACTCCATCCGACTCCGGTTCGAAGGTCCAGTTCGTGTCTCTGACACTCGCGGTCGCGGCGACGTATTTCGTCGCGGGTAAACTGGGACTCCGCCTGGCGATCGTGAACTCCAGCGCCACGGCGGTCTGGCCGCCCACCGGCATCGCGCTCGCCGCGGTCATCTTCTTCGGTGGTCGGGCCGGACTCGGAGTCTTCATCGGCGCGCTCGCAACGAATCTTGCGAACGCGGCGGCTGTTCCTGTCGCAATCGGCATTGCGGCCGGCAACACCATCGAGGCGCTGCTCGGCGGTTTGCTCACGCAGCATTTCGCGCGTGGACGCCGTGCGCTCGAGCATCCTGCCGGCGTATTTCATTTCGTCCTTGGCGGCGCGCTCCTCGCAACGATGACGAGCGCGACGATCGGCGTGCTGACGCTCTGCATCAGTCAATCGGCACCGTGGCAGGCGTTCGGCTCGATCTGGCTCACCTGGTGGCTCGGCGACGCGGTGGGCGCGCTGCTGTTTGCGCCGTTCCTGCTCGCGTGGAATGCAGGAGATCGGGTCGCGTGGACGTCGGCCAAGATCGCGGAGGGCATCGCTCTCTCCGCGTGCCTCATGACCGCGGGGTTGCTGATGGCGGGCTATCTGTTCGAGACGCGACTCGGCAACGCACCATTCGGGTTCGTCACCGTTCCCTGCCTTCTCTGGGCCGCGTTTCGCTTCAGCTCGCGCGAAGCCTTCCTCGGCGCGTTCATGTTGTTCGCGATCAACCTCGCCGGCACGCTCGCGGGGCACGGCCAGTTTGCGCGTCAGTCAGCCAACGAGTCGCTGCTTCTCTTGCAGGGCTTCTCCGGCTTCGTGACGCTGATGACGCTCTTTGTCGCTGCTGTCGTCACCGAGCGAACGCGCGCGGAGCGGAGCCTTCGCCAGATCAACTCCGAGCTCGAGCAGCGCGTCGCGCTCCGCACCGCCGAGCTGCGCACCAGCAAACAGGAGCTCGATCATTTCTTCACTCTTTCTCTCGACATGCTTTGCATCGCCAGCACGGATGGCTATTTCAAGCGTCTCAGTCCCGCGTTCGAATCGATCCTCGGATACACGCTGGACGAGATGCTGATGACTCCTTTCATCGATTTCGTCCATCCGGACGACGTTTCGGCAACGATGTCCGAGGTCATGAAGCTGGCGCATGGCGTCCCGACGATTCACTTTGAAAACCGTTATCGCACGAAGAGCGGAGACTACAAGTGGCTGGCCTGGACGAGTCAGCCGGCGCCGGACGGAACTCTCTACGCAACGGCACGCGATATCACGCCGCAGAAACGCGCGGAAGAAGAGCTGCTCATTCGAGCGAAGGAGCTGGCGCCCTCCAACGCCGAGCCCGAACCGTTCCGCTATGTCGCCTCGCACGATCTCCAAGTGCCGCTTCGCATGGTCTCGAGACACCAGCCCGTGCCCTCCCCCCGCACACCGGGGCAACTCGACGAGCAGGCCGACAAGTTCATTCATCACGCGATGGTTGGCGCAATGCGAATGCAAGCTCTGATTCGCGATCTGCTGACGTATGCGCGCGTCGGTCAGGGCGGAAAGTTCGAACCTGTCGAGTGCGAAATTCTCCTCGGGCACGTGCTCGAAGATCTCAGCGAAGCAATCTCCGCGAATCAGGGCATTGTGACTCACGATCCGCTGCCGTCACTCACAGGCAACGCAGTTCAACTCGGACAGTTGTTTCAGAACCTCATCGCCAACGCGCTGAAGTTTCGAGGTGAAGAATCGCCGCGCGTACACGTGTCGGCCGAGCGAAGGAACGGCGGCTGGTTGTTCTGCGTGAAAGACAACGGTATCGGGATTGCCGAAGAACATCGAGAGCGCGTGTTCAAGATCTTTCAGCGGCTGCACGGACGCGATGAATATTCAGGAACTGGAATCGGGCTGGCGCTCTGCAGGAAAGTCGTCGAGCTCCATGGCGGGCGAATCTGGCTCGAGCCGGCACCGGGGAAAGGTACCCTGTTTCAATTCACCATTCCCGAGGCTCGCACATGATCAAGGAAGGCCGGACGTTTCGGATCCTGCACGTCGAGGACAATCCGGGAGACGTTCATCTGCTCGCGGAGTCGCTTCGCGAGTGTCCGTTCTCGTATCAGCTCAGCGTGGTGAACGATGGTGAGAATGCCCTGCGATTTCTTCGAGGAGAAGAGCAGTTTCAGCGCGCGGCCCGTCCGGATCTCGTGCTGCTCGATCTGAACCTGCCTCGCAAGAATGGCAGGGAGGTGCTGGCCGAAGTCAAAGCTGACCCTGAACTACGGCAGATTCCGATCGTGATCCTCACCTCGTCGAGCGCCGCGGAAGAGGCCTTCAACAGCTATGACCTTCACGCGAATGGCTTCATCACGAAGCCCGCGACGTTCGACGAATTCAACGCGATCGTACGAGCGATCGAGCGCTATTGGTTCTCGGCCGTGACGTTGCCGCGAGGTGACCCGTGAACGACCAGCACGTTCTGCTGCTGATCGAAGACAATCCGGGAGATGCCGACCTCGTTCAGGTGTATCTCCAGGGTGGCGATTGGCGTGTGAAATGGGCGAAGAGTCTGCGCGAGGCGGGCGAACTGCTCGCCGCGTGCGTGTTCGATGCGATCCTGCTCGATCTGCACTTGCCTGATTGTGAAGGGCTGCCGTTGCTGCAACTCGTTAGGACGCAGGCGCAATCGACGCCGATCGTCGTACTGACTGGAGGCGACGACACGGCGGGACTCGGACTCGCCGGTCTGCGCGAAGGCGCGCAGGACTACCTCATCAAAGAAAACACTGACGGTCCGCTGCTGCAGCGTTCGCTGCGCTACGCGCTGGAACGTCAGCGTCTGCAACAGGCGCTCATGACGAGCGAGCAGCAATATCGCGACATGTTCGAGCGTGGACTTGGTCTCGTCTGCACGCACGATCTCGACGGCAATCTGATCACCGTGAATCCGGCAGCAGCGGAAGCATCGGGATTTGCGATCAACGAAATCGTCGGGCGAAATCTCGCGGAGTTCATGAGCGGGAAGGCACGCGAAGCGTTACCCGGATATCTGCAGCGTCTTGCGACGACGGGCGAAGCCGAGGCCGTTCTGCCCATTCGCGCGCGCAGCGGAGAGAAACGCTATTGGTTGTGCCGCAGCAGAAGGCTTCACTATCCTGGCCGCGCATCCGAGGTCGTCGGTTATGGAATCGACGTGACGGACCGCCGCCGCGCCGAGCAGGCGTTGGCCGATAGCGAGAGACAGTATCGCGAGCTCTTCGATCGGAGCTTCGGGCTCATCGCCACACACACGATCAATGGTGTGATCCTCTCGATCAATCCCGCGGGCGCGGCTGCGCTCGGATATGGACCCGCAGAACTGATCGGGACTTCGATGTTCGATCTGGTGCCGGAGCACATTCGCCCACGAGTGCTCGAAGCGATTGCGGCACTGCCCGAGACCGGCAGCGGCGAAGGACTCATCCCGCTGCGTTCACACTCGGGCGAGACGCGAACGTTCATGTACCGCAACTCCTGGGTCGTGGAATCGCGCACGCCCTACGTGCTTGCGCACGCACTCGACATCACCGAGCGGATCCGCGCGGAGGAAGTGCTGACGCATCAGGCGATGCACGATCCGCTCACCGGCTGCGCAAACCGCGCGCTCTTCTTCGATCGCCTGAATGGAGCGATCGCGCGTGCGCGTCGTGCGCGTGCTCGCGGAGACACGGCGAATCTGGTCGGCCTCATTTACCTCGATCTCGACAACTTCAAGCCGGTCAACGATCGCTTCGGACATGACGCGGGCGACTTCGTGCTGCGCGAGAGTGCAGCGCGAATGCGGACGAGACTGAGAGAAGCGGATACTGCGGCACGGCTGGGCGGCGATGAATTCTGCATCCTCGCCGGCGAGCTGCGTTCCATCGACGATGCCATCGCTCTCGCCAACGAGATCCTTGCCGCGATCCGGGAGCCGCTCGCCTGGAATCGCGAAGAGCTTCGCATCGGCGGAAGCCTTGGCATCGCCCTCTTTCCGGATCATGGCGATGAAGCGGAGACGCTGCTCGCATGTGCCGATCGCGCGATGTACGCGGCGAAGTCGGAGGGCAAGGATCAGGTGCGCGTCGCTACGACTTCGGGGGGATGAACGACATCGCGCGCTCCGCCAGCGCGCAAATCGTCAGCGATGGATTCACGCCGGGATTCGCGGAGATTGCGGCGCCATCGATCACATAGAGTCCCGGATAGTTGAACAACTCGTGCTTGTCGTCGATGACCCCTTCCTCAGCGTTGCGGCCCATCGCGCAGCCGCCGAGGATGTGAGCGGTCGTCGGGATGCCGAGGATGGTCTCAGTGGCCATGCTCATCGGATAACCCTTCGCAATCTTCGCCACGCGATGCGCGATGTCCGTCGCTTCGGGCAGCGATGCCTGCGGTGCCTCCCCTGCTGCAATCTCCGTCACGATGCCGCGGCGAAACAAACTGCGAAACGTGCGGCCGAGGCGAAACGCGAGCCGGCCGTCGTCCGTCCGCATGTACAGCAGGATGATCGCGTAGCGGCCGAAGTCGGGCGTGAGAAACGCCCGAATCGTTTTCCATGGGTGACGAAGTGCGAGTCCGATCGCATTGGCGATGCGCGTGAAGATCGTCGTCCCCGGTGCGTGCGGCATCGCAAGCAGCCGAAAGAAACCGGAGCCGCGCGGATAGCGCACCGGCTCGAGGTGCGAGCGTTTACCGGTTTGCAGGAACGACGTGATCGCGACACCTTCTGAGAATTCGCGATCACGGCGCTCGGTGGTCACACCGACGAGCACTTCCGAATTCGTGCGGACGAATTCGCCGAGGCGCGGCGAGAGATTCGGCAGCGACTTCTCCTTCAGAGCGAGCAGCAGAGGCACGGTGCCGAGGACGCCACCAGCGAAGATCACTCGTCGTGCGCGGTAGTGAACGTCGCTGCCACGGTGAACCTGCGCGCGCACTTCGTACCCGCCATCGACCGGCTTCACATCCGTGACCGTGGTGTTGGGCTCGACGCGAACGCCGAGGCGCTCGGCGAGATAGAGATAGTTCTTGTCGAG
>CAZKID010000258.1:4352-7858 GCA_964552405.1 uncultured Thermoanaerobaculia bacterium | reverse complement strand
ACAGCGGATCCCTCGGCGCAGCGACGATCAACACCGTCGTCCGTCCCGATGTCTCATCGCGTACGCCAGTCTCGAGCTGGCGCATCGGCGTGAACCTCGACCAGACGCCGCGCGGCGAGCACACGCTCCGTGCTGTAGGAACCGATGCATTCGGCAACCGGCGTCAGTTCGCCAGCGTCCGCATCTTCTTCAACGGACCCGGCAACAACTGCATCAATCGCCGGCGGACGTCAGGGAAGTAGACATCTCATCAACGATTCGAAGAGCCGCCTCACGGCGGCTCTTTGCGTTTGTGATCGGTCTTCCCACCACGATGTAGTCCGCACCTCTACGCACCGCATCACCTGGTGTCATCGTGCGGCGCTGATCCCCTACTGCATCTCCCGCGGGACGGATTCCCGGCGTCAGGATGACGAACTCATCTCCGCATGCTGCGCGGATCGCGGCAATCTCCTGCGGCGACGCGACGACGCCGCGCAGTCCCGCACGCTTCGCAAGAGCGGCGAGACGCACGGCGCTTTCCATCGCGTTTCCGCGATAACCAACCTCTGCGACCTGCTCGTCATCGAGGCTCGTCAGAATCGTGACGCCGAGAACGAGAGCATCGGATTTCGAACAGGCGCGCAGCATCGAAGCGCCGCCCGACGTGTGCACCGTGATGATCGATGCGCCGAGCGCCGTTGCTTCAGCCACTGCATGTTCCGCGGTGTTCGGGATGTCGTGAATCTTGAGATCGAGAAACACCTTCTCGCCGCTCGCCACGATCTCGCGCACGATGGGCGGCCCGTTGGAGACGAAAGCCTGCAATCCGATCTTGATGACTCCGGCCGCTCCGCGCAGTTCGTCGACGAGACGGAGGATCTCGTCGCGTGATGAGAGATCGGCGGCAACAACGAGACGGTCGCGTGCTTGCATGGCGGTTCCTGCAGTTTATCCTGAGGAGCGAAGCGACGAAGCTTCGCTCAGGATAAATTCTAACCATGGACAATTTCACCATCGCCCGCGCTCTCGATGAGATCGCGCACTACATTCAACTCAGCGAGACTACGCCCTTCAAGTCGCGCGCATTCGAGCGCGCGGCACGCAGCGTGGAAAAACTCGAGCAGGACATCAACGCTCTGGTCGCGTCAGGCAACCTGCTCGCGACACCCGGCATCGGCAAAGGCATCGGCCCGGTCATCGAAGAGCTCGTGAAGACGGGCAACTCGACGTATCTCCAAGAGCTGCGCGCACAGTATCCGCCCGGCATCTTCGATCTTCTCCGCGTACCGAACCTCGGCCTGAAGAAGGTCGGCATTCTGTACGAACGCCTCGGCGTCACGAGCATCGATGAGCTCGAGAAGGCAGCAGGAGAGAATCTCGTCGCAGGATTGCCCGGATTTGGCCCAAAGACGCAGCAGAAGATTCTCCAGGGCATCGAGTTCGCACGCAAACGCGAGTCGCAGTTTCTCCTTCCGACGGGACTCGAAGTCGGTGAGCTCGTGCGCGAACAGTTGGCGAAAATCGAAGAGATCGAAGATGCCGAAGTCGCCGGCAGCGTGCGGCGCCGTCTCGAAGTCATTCGCAACGTGAACATCGTCATCGCGACACGTGCGCCCGAGCGCGTCATCGAACAGCTCTCGAAGATCGTCGCGGACTTCGAAGTCGTGGATGAAACGACCGCAAAGGGAATCGCGCGCAACGAAGTGCCCGTCGTCGTCCACCTCGCCTTACCGGAAGAATTTGGACTCGCTGTGCTTCGCGCTACCGGCACGCGCGAGTTCGTCGAAGCGTTCGAGGCGAAGAGCAGCCGCAAGGTGAAGGCGCGTACGGAGGAGCAGTTGTTCGAGAAGGCGGAGATTCCGTTCGTCGAGCCGGAGCGGCGCGAAGATGCCGATGAATTGAAGCGGAAGAAACGCCCAAAGCTCCTTCACCCCTCCGATCTTCGCGGCACCTTCCACGTTCACACCACCTCCTCCGACGGACGCAACTCGGTCTCGGAGATGCTCGCCGCCGCGCGCGATCGCGGCTTCGAGTACTGCGGCATCTCCGATCATTCGCCCGCCGCCTACTACGCCGGCGGGCTGCCGAAGGAACGGGTGAAGGAACAGCAGGCCGAGCTTGCACGCGAGTCGAAGAAGCTCTCGCCGATGCGCGTCTTCCGCGGCACCGAGGCGGACATCCTGCCCGACGGGACGATGGACTATGGCGACGATCTCGACATGTTCGAGTTCGTCGTCGCCTCGATTCACTCACGCTTCCAGATGACGGAAGACGAGATGACGGAACGCATCCTCCGCGCGCTCGACGATCCGCGCGTCACGATTCTCGGCCACCTCACCGGCCGCAGGCTGCTCACACGCAACGGCTACCTCGTGAACTACGATCGCATCTTCGACAAATGCGCCGAGCGCGGCGTGCTGATGGAGATCAACGGCAATCCGCAGCGGCTCGACCTCGACTGGCGCTATCTGCGCAAGGCGGCGGATCGCGGCGTGATGTTCGTGATCAATCCCGATGCGCATTCCGTCCGCGAGATGAGTCACGTGATCAGCGGCACTTGGGTCGCACGCAAGGGCGGATTGAGCGCGAAGGAGATCTTCAATACACGAGGGGTGGAGGAAGTGGCGGAGTGGCTGGCTCGCCGTACATCCTGAGCGCAGCGAAGGATCAAATCAAGGCGCCACGAGATTCCTGTTTCTGAAGATGCGCCAGAAGAACGCGAAGCGCGGCGCCTTGGTTGACGCTTCGCTTCGCTCAGCGTTAAACACACCTACCGCTTCGCGGTGACCACGATCATCAGCGCGCGCTGGCTGTTCGCCACTTTCGTCGCTCCGAGAATCACCGTCTGACCCAGCTTGAGGTTCATCGACATTTTGAGAACCTGAGTCTGCTGATCGCCTGCGATCTTCGACAGCTTGAAGTCGTTGACGCGCAGGGTGTCGGTCGCCGGGTCGTATTCGCCGATGTGGAACTCGGCTTTGTAGTTCGGCAGGCTCAGGATGCCGGGATCGCCTTCGCGCCCCTGCATGTCGGCGGAGCCGAGATTCTCGACGGTGTTGAAGCGGAGCAACGCGAGCTTGCCGGCAATGTCCTTCAGCTCGTCGGGCACCTTCCCCGCGCCATCGCGCGACGCGCCGACCAGGCGGACATCGAGATGGAACATCTGCGGAGCGGTGTCGAACTTCGCGAGTGCAGCCGCGATGTCCTTCAGGTTCTCTGCACGATCGGTGATGACGAGTGCGTTCGAGCCGGCCTGGATCGAGATCGAGCCATCCGCGCTCAGCATCGGCTTGATGACGGCCGTCGCCTTGTCCGCGTCCTTGTACTTGAACTGGAACGTGCGGACGGTCAGAGGCTTCTCGCCATCGCGCGGCTCGGCAATCGCAGCGCCGCAGAGGGCTACAAGAACAACGAAAGTAAATGCAATGCGCTTCAAATTCCTAGATTCCGCGGAAGTTTCTCGACGATTAACATGACGATCTTCCCTGCGTCCGCGCCTTCCGTCAGCATCCCGAACAAGGTGT
>CAZKID010000258.1:0-4342 GCA_964552405.1 uncultured Thermoanaerobaculia bacterium | reverse complement strand
AATGGTTGCGGATTCAGACTCGTACTTTTCGATGACGGGCTTGCTCGCGACCGGAACGACGGCCAGGGGGGGGTGTTGCGCGATTGGAACCGGAGCGGGGACCGGCGCAACGCTCCGGCTGCGATCCCAGATCAACGCGCCGCCCGTGATGCCCGCCATGAGCGTTGCTGCAACGGCGAGCCTGCGCGGCCAGCTGATCACGCGGTGCGTCGCGCTCTCCGTCGTGCGGAGACGGACTTCGCGCATCACATCGCCGACGAACGCGTCGATGCCTCCCGGAGGAATCAACTCGCCGCCGCCGATCGCACGGAACATGATGTCCGGATCGATCGAAGCAGCGTAGTCGAGACACGCGTCACAAGTGCGGACGTGCTCGAGAATCGACGGGATCTCGGTTGCCGGCTCGAAGTTCGCGCGGAATTGCGTGCAGTTGATCATCGATCATTTCTCCACAGGCGCGCGTACTCCGGGAAGCGCTTCGTGAGCTGCTGCTGCATGAGCTTGCGTGCGTTGAACAGGTGATTGCGGACCGTCGATTCGCGGCAGCCGAGGACTTTCGCGATGTCGGCGGAGGGCATGTCGTCCATCTCGCGCATCACGAAGATCGTCTTCTGCTTCGGCGAGAGGACGGCGGAAACGGCGTCGAACACCGTCTCGATCTCTTTACGCTGTACCGCGACGCCCTGATCGGCATCGGCCGATGTCCTGACCAGCCGGAGGTTCGAGTTTACTGCGTTGTCGCGCGACTGCTTGTTCCGCATGAAATCGATCGCGACGTTCGTCACCATCCGGTACAACCAGGTGTCGAAGGCATACTGCGGGTCGTACTTCTCGAGGTTCTCCCACAGCTTGATGAACACCAGCTGCGAGATGTCTTTGGCATCTTCAGCATTTCCAATAACACGATAGCAAAGGGCGTAAACCTTTGATGTCTTTCGACGTACGAGCGTCTCAAACGCTTCAGTGTCGCCCTCCCGGATGGTCTGCACCAGCTGCCGGTCATCGGGCTCGACTGCGTCTTTCGTCGGGATCATCAGGCGGAGTTCCGCTGCCATCGTGTCACAAATACGGCAGCCGTCTGGAAAACGTCTAGGGCCGCGACCTTGTTTCAGCCGCGGCCAGCAGACGGCAGGCAGCGGGAGGACCGTTTTCCTGCTGTCTGCTGCCTGCTGTCCGCTGCCTCTGTTAGAATCGCCGGATACATGCGGGTTCTTGTTGTGGGTCAGGGTGGGCGTGAGCACGCGATCTGCTGGAAGCTCAGACAATCGCCGCTCGTCAAAGAGATCTACGCCGCCCCAGGCAACGCCGGCATCTCTCAGGTCGCGGACTGCGTCGACATCGGTGTCGCTGACATCATCGAGCTCGCCGATTTCGCCGACAGCCTGAAGATCGACCTCACCATCGTCGGTCCCGAGCTTCCGCTCACTCTCGGCATCGTCGACGAATTTCAGAAGCGAGGTCTGCCGATCTTCGGTCCGACTCGTCTCGCCGCCGAGCTCGAAGGCTCCAAAGTCTTCTCCAAAGAGTTCATGCGGAAGTACAACATCCCGACCGCAGAAGCGACGGCGTGCAACTCCCCCGATGAAGCACGCGACGCGCTGAAGAAGACGAAGTTCCCCGCGGTGCTGAAGATCGACGGCCTCGCAGCGGGCAAGGGCGTCGTCATCGTCAATTCGATCGGAGAAGCGGACGACTACCTGCGCCTGGTCTTCGACGAAAAGAAATTCGGCAACGCCGCATCGCGCATCCTCGTCGAGGAGTATCTGACCGGCGAAGAAGTCTCGTTCCTGGCGATCTCAGACGGCAAGCGCTGCCTCCCTCTCGCACCCGCGAAGGATTACAAGAAAGCCTTCGACCATGACGAAGGTCCGAATACCGGCGGCATGGGCTCGCACTCCCCCGCTGTCGTGCTGAGCGGAGAGACCGCAGCGGAAGTCATGAAGACGATCATGATTCCGACGATCAACGGCATGGCAGCGGAAGGCCGCAACTACACGGGCGTACTCTACGCGGGGCTCATGCTCACGCCGAACGGCCCGAAGGTCCTCGAATACAACTGCCGCTTCGGAGATCCGGAGACTCAGGTGCAGATGATGAGGCTCGAAGACGATCTCGCGGAGATCTGCCTGAAGGTCGCACGCGGCAATCTCGGTGACACCGCCAAGCTGACGTGGAAGAAGGAAGCGGCAGCGTGCATCGTGATGTGTGTCGAGGGATATCCCGAGGACTACATGAAGGGGCAGGAAGTGGCACTCGATCCGATCGAAGATGAGTCGGTGATCGTGTTCCATGCCGGCATCTCGAAGAAGGACACCAAGTACATCGTCAACGGTGGCCGCGTTGCCAACGTTTGCGCGCGCGGCGCAACCTTGACCGAAGCGCTCAGCCACGCCTACAACGCCGTCAACAAAGTCCGCTTCCTCGGCGCCCGCTACCGGACCGACATCGGCCTGCGCGCACTGCAGTCGAAGCGGACGGACAGCGGATCGTTCCCGACGTACAACGGGTAGGCCGTTGCAGGCAGCAGACAGCAGGCCTGCGGAGATCAGGTTCTAAAATCGCTAATTTCAGTGGGTAGATTCTGCAGCGACCGATCTCTCGTCATCCCGAGCGAAGTCGAGGGACCTGGGTGGGCGTGTGGTACGGAACTCATGTCGCGCGCCTCCCGCCCACCCGGGTCCCTCGACTACGCTCGGGATGACGAGATCTGAGCTTGCTCAACAATTGGCCGTTTACCCACTGAAAAGCCCGAAGCCCCTAAGTTCCCCTGCTGCCTGCTGCCTGCTGCCTGCTGCCTGTACAATCCCCGCGCATGACTACGACACCCTGGGTTCTCATCATCATGGGATCGGACTCCGACGCGGAGACGATGTCGCAAGCCGCGGCTGCGCTCGATGAAGCCGGCGTTCCCTACACAATGACCGTAGCCTCGGCGCATCGCTCGCCGGAACGAACGAAGCAGATCATCAACGACTCCGAGCGCGATGGCTGCGCGGTGTTCATCGCCGGCGCGGGAATGGCGGCGCATCTGCCGGGCGTCGTCGCTTCGCTCACCACGAAACCGGTCATCGGCGTTCCGCTCTCGGGCAGTGCACTGCAAGGCGTCGACGCTCTCTACGCCGTCGTACAGATGCCCCCGGGCATTCCTGTAGCGACCGTCGCCATCGGCGGTGCGCGCAATGCGGGCGTACTCGCTGCGCAGATCCTGGCAACATCGGATGCAGCATTGGCGGACCGATTGAAACAACAGCGCGTGGCGATGGCGGAAGCGGTCGCGCAAAAATCGAAGAAAGTCGAGAAATCGACTCGCATGTAACAGCATGCACCAGCATCCTCACGAATCGAAGCCGCGGCCGGTCACTCGCAAACTCGTCGCGGCTTCGATTGCCACGATGGTGTTCGTGCTGTTGGAACTGGCCGCGGGCATCGTCTCCAACTCGCTCTCGCTGATCGGCGATGCGCTCCACAATTTCACCGACACGATCGCGCTCGTGATCGCGCTCGTCGCCGTTCGGCTCGAGCGCAAGCCACCGACGAGCTCTCGGTCCTTCGGCTATCAGCGCGCCGGCATTCTCGCCGCGTTCGTGAACTCGGGCGCGCTCGTCGCGTTCACGATCTTCATCTTCATCGAAGCGGCGCAACGATTCCGCATTCCGCACACGGTCGACAGCCGCGTCATGATCGTCACCGCGGCCGTTGCAATTCTGCTCAATGGTTCGATCACCTTTGCGCTGCGCCGCGAAGGAAAGTCCGACGTGAACATTCGCAGCGCTGTGCTGCACATGCTCGGCGATGCGCTGTCGAGCGCTGGCATCATCATCGCCGCGGTGCTGATCCGCATCACGCAGTCGACGATGTGGGATCCGGCGATGTCGGTGCTCATCGGCATCCTGATTCTCTGGTCGAGCTGGGGCATCTTTCGCGAGGCCGCAAATCTGTTGCTCGAAGGAACGCCGGAGGGAATCGATCCGGATGCCGTCTCGCGCAAGCTCGCGGCAATCGATGGCATCGCCGGCGTCCATCACCTGCACATCTGGGCGATCGGCCCCTCGCGTCCGGCGCTCTCCTGTCACCTCATGGTCGGCGACGTTCCGATCCGCACGACCTCCGCGATGCTCGCCAGCGTCAACGAGATGCTGCACCACGATTTCGGTATCGTGCACGCCACGGTGCAATTCGAGTTTGCGGGATGTTCGGAAGACGACCCGTTCTGCCTGCCCTACTCGGAGCAATAACTGGCGTCGTCATCCCGAGCGGGCAACGGCGCGCAGCGCCGCGACTGAGTGCGAGAAACTCGCGGTGCTCTGGCCGTCAGTTTCCTTCTCCCCCGTGCGGGGGAGAA
>CAZKID010000257.1:6614-7863 GCA_964552405.1 uncultured Thermoanaerobaculia bacterium | reverse complement strand
CATCGGCGGCGGCACGACCGACGTCGCCGTCATCTCGCTCGCCGGCATCGTCTACTCGCGCTCCGTGCGCGTCGCCGGCAACGAGATGGATGACGCGATCATTCAGTACATCAAGCGCAAGTACAACCTGCTCATCGGCGAGCGCACCGCCGAGCAGGTCAAGATCGAGATCGGCTCGGCCTTCCCTCTCGACGACGAGATGACCATGGAGATCAAAGGCCGCGACCTCGTCGAAGGCGTGCCCAAGACCCTGGTCGTCTCCGACGAAGAGATCCGCGAGGCTCTCTCCGAGACCGTGGCCACGATCGTCGAGGCCGTGCGCGTCGCGCTCGAGCGCACCCCGCCCGAGCTCTCCGCCGACATCATGGACAAGGGCATCATCATCGCCGGCGGCGGCTCGATGCTGAAAAACCTCGACAAACGCCTGCGCGAAGAGACGGGATTGCCGGTCACGCTGGCCGAGGATCCGCTGGCATGCGTGGCGCTCGGAACGGGGCAGATGCTGACGGACTTCAATTTGCTGAGAAAGATTTCGATCGAGTAGGAAGTGATGAGTGACGAGTAGCGAGTAGCGAGTAGCGAGCAACTCGTCACTCACAACTCGTCACTCGTCACTGTTCTGGCAACAATCCTGCTGAGTTTCGCGTCGTAAACCATGGAAGACGTCATCCGCAGCCGGCCGACGCTGTTTTTTCTGATCGTGCTGGCCCTCCTCTTTCTCGTGATGAGCCGTAGCAGCCAGACGCGCTACGTCGGCGAGACCCGCACCATGTTCGAGCGCACCGTGATGACGATCTTCTCGCCCGTACCGAAGTCGGTGAATTGGGTCGGGCGCTCGACATCCGACATGTATCACGGCTACCTCGACATGCGGCGCGCCGTCAACGAGAACAACGATCTCCGCCACAAGGTTTCGGAGCTGACGGCAAAGAATCTGCGCCTGCAGCAGTCCGAAGGCGACGTCCGGCGCCTCCGCACGCTCCTCGGTTACTCCGAACAGGTCGACATGCCGACCACACTCGCCACGGCGATCATGCTCGACACGTCGGGCCGCTTCAAATCGCTGATCATCGACCGCGGCTCGACCGCCGGAATTCAGGTCAACGATGCCGTGGTCAACGCCAGCGGTTTGATCGGCCGCGTTGTGCTGACGACGAAAGACATGGCCAAGATCCAACTGATCACCGACGCCAACTCGTCCGCCGGAGTTCTCGTCGAACGCACGCGACGCCAGGGTGTTCTGCGCGGT
>CAZKID010000257.1:0-6604 GCA_964552405.1 uncultured Thermoanaerobaculia bacterium | reverse complement strand
AATGGTTCGATTGTCGACCCACACGCCCGACCGGGACATTCCTCGTAACGCGGGGCCGGTTATATGCGTTGATAATCGACCCCGGCTCTGACGCCGGCGTCGAAGTGAACGTTGCGGTCGTCAATTCCGGCGGTTTCATTGGCCGGGTGGTGCTGACCACGAAGGACATGTCGAAGATTCAGCTGATCACCGACAGCAACTGCGCGGTCGGAACGCTGATCGATCGAACACGGCGACAGGGCGTCGTGCGCGGCGACGGCCGCGGCAACGCCCAGATGTCCGAAGTCCCGTCGCTCGCCGACGTCATTCCGGGCGATACCGCGACGACCGCTGGAATCGACGGCATCTTTCCGAAGGGCATTCCGGTCGGCACGATCACCAAGGTCACCAAAGGTACGGACCTCTTCAAGACGATCGCGGTGAAGCCAGCCGTGGACTTCGGCGCAATCGAAGAAGTGATCGTGATTCACACGCGCAAGATTCCGCCGCAGGTCGCGAGGTACACGCCATGAGGTGGCTGCGATTCATCATCGGCCTGCTGATCGCGCTGACGCTGCACTCACTGCTCGACAGCTTCTTCCCCAACGCGCTGGCGTTCTTCAACCCGTACATCATCCTCATCGTTTATTACGCGATGGGCGGCAACATTTTCGGCGCGATCATCGCCGGCGTCGCCGCGGGGCTCGTGCAGGATGCGTTCTCTGCTTCGATGTTCGGCCTGCATGCGTTCGCGCTCACGGTTTGCGCCTACACCGTTGCATCGATCAACGCACGCCTGGTGCTCCGCGGCACGCTCGCGTTCGGTGCCTGCCTCGCAGGAGCCGTGATCGTCAACGAGCTCGTGATCTACATCCTCGTGAACATCCTCGTGAAGCAGAAGATCGAGATGTTCGAACAGGGCTTGTTGATCAAGACGATCTTCACACTGCTGTTCGGAATGCTGGTGTACCAGTTGCTGACGCTCTTCCTGCGAGAGGAACCGATCGAGGCCAGTCGAAGAGCGATCGGAGGATGGTGATTCGCTAGATGCGCGTCTACCGGGATGATCAGAAATTCATCAACTTCCGCATCAACGCCGTCATGTGGGGCGTTGTCGCGGCCTTCGTGTTTCTTGCCGGCTCGTTCTGGTTCGTGCAAGGGGTACAGGCCGAGAAGTACCGCGGCCTCTCCGAGTCGAACGCGTTGCGTGAAATCGTGTCGCCGGCAAAGCGCGGCCTCATCATGGATCGCAACGGCAAGACCCTCGCCGACAACCAGCCCGCGTATTCGCTTTCGCTCGACCGGATCGTCATGACACCGCTCGTGAAGAGCGATGCGACGCACAGGCCGAAGCTGATGGAGTTTCTTGCGCAGGTCCTGCAGGTCCCGCCTCAGGAACTCGAGGCTCGCTTCGAAAAAGGGAATCAGCTTCCTCCTTCGCATCCGTTCGACGTCGCGGAAGATCTGTCGATGGCGCAGGTCGCTGCAATTCAAGCTCACAACCTCGCGTTCCCTGAGCTCTCCGTCAATCCTGTGCAACGCCGCAATTACCCATACGGCACGATGGCTTCACACATCCTCGGCTTCATCGGTGAAGTCGGCGAGAAAGAGCTTGCGCAACACAAGGAGCTGAAGCAGGGAGATCTCATCGGCAAGCGCGGCGTGGAGCTGATGTACGACAACCTCACGATGGGCGGCACGCAAGTCGGCCTGCGCGGCAAAGATGGCGCGCAATATTGGGAGTACGACAGTCATGGCCGGCGCCTCGAGGAAGTGAAACAGGCGCGCAAGGAAGCGGTGCCGGGCGACAACGTCTATCTCACGATCGATTTCGAACTGCAGCGGCGCGCCGAGCAGTACTTCGTCGAGAACGAGTTCGTCGGATCCGCGGTCGCGCTCGACCCCAATACGGGCGAAGTGCTGGCGATGGTCTCCTCTCCCGCGTTCAATCCGAACGTCTACTCGAAACGTTTCACGCCGCAGGTCTACAAGACGATCACGTCGAATCCCTTCAAGGTCGAGCTCAATCGCTCGATTCAGGGACTCTACTCACCGGGCTCCGTCTTCAAGACCGTCATGGCAGTAGCAGGCCTCGCGGAAGGAGCGATCGGGCCCGGGACGACCTTCGATTGCGGCGGCAGCGGCGTGTTCTACGGACGGCGCTTCCGCTGCTGGCAGAAGAACGGACATGGCGCCGTCTCAGTCGAACGCGCGCTCAAGGTGTCGTGCGACATCTTCTTCTACAACACCGGCGCCCGACTCGGTGTCGACAAAATCTCGAAGTGGGCTCACGACCTCGGCTTCGGTGAGATCACCCAGATCGATCTCGATGGCGAGAAGGGCGGCGTCGTTCCTTCGACGGCCTGGGCGGAGAAGAAACAGCACCGCAAGTGGTATCCCTCAGAAACGATCTCCGTGGCGATCGGCCAGGGGCCGCTCATCGTGACGCCCTTACAGGTCGCGACGATGATGGCCGCGATCGCGAACGGCGGAACCGTTTATCGACCACATGTCGTTCGCTTCATCGAACATACGAATCCCGACGGCCGCATCGAGCGTTACAAGGTGGCTAACCAGGCGTTGCGCCACCTCAAGCTCTCGCATGATGACGTCGAGCACACGCAGAGCGGCCTCTGGAAGGTCGTGAACGAAGAGGGCGGCACCGGCTCGAACTCGCGCGTGGCGGGACTCAACATCGCGGGCAAGACGGGCACCGTTCAAGTCATCGCGCAAAAAGGCTGGTTCAGTACCGCGGGACTCCCCTTCATGTCGCGCGACCACGCCTGGTTCGCCTCCTATGCGCCGGGCACGCCGGGCGCCACGCCGCAGATGGTCGTCGTCGTCTTCGTCGAGCACGCGGGTGCGCATGGCGGCACCGATGCCGCTCCGCTCGCGAAGTTGCTCTACGAAGCCAAGTTCTCTCAGCAGCTCGAAAACGCGCGCCTCGATCTGTCGAACCCGGAGACGTTGCAGGCAATCAAGGAAGGCGATGTTCCTCAACCGGGACAGATGCCGAAAGCGCCGCCAGTACCGAACGGAGCGGAGATCGGCCACTAATGTCACGGGTCATCCGCGATCGCGGATTCGCTTCAGTCGACTTCAACTTCATCGGCACGGCGCTGCTGATCGCGGCGATCGGCTGTCTACTGATCAACAGCGCGACATACTTCACTGATCCCGGTCTGAAGATCTTTCATCGCCAGCTCGTCTGGATGGCCATCGGCGTCCTGCTGATGGTGATCTTCATGGTGATCGACTATCACGTCTTCTTCGACATCGCTCCGATCCTCTACGGTATCGGCAACGTGATGCTGCTCTACCTTCTGTTGTGGGGAAGGGTGACGGCGCACGTGAAGTCGTGGATCCACATCGGCTCCTTTCAATTCCAGCCAGCCGAGTTCATGAAGGTCTTCACCGCACTGATGCTCGCGCGTTTCTTCGACTCCAATGACCGCGCGTATCTGAATCTGCGCTCGTTCGCGATGGCGCTCGGCATCATCGGACTGCCGGTGTTTCTGATCTTCGTGCAGCCAGACTTCGGCACGGCCGCGTCATTCGCACCGCTCATCGGCGTAGCGATGTTCTTCGGCGGCATCCGTTGGCGCGTCTGGGCGATCATGGCTCTCGCTGCGATCTTGATCTTGCCAGTCGGCTACTTCAAAGTGCTGAAAGGCTATCAGCGGGAACGCGTGATGATCTTTCTCAATCCCGAACGAGATCCGCTCAAATCGGGATACCAGGTCACGCAAGCGAAGATCGCAATCGGGTCCGGCGGCATTCATGGCAAGGGATTCAAGCAGGGCACGCAGGCAAAGCTCGCGTTCCTTCCAGCCCGCCACACGGATTTCATCTTCGCGGTGCTCGGCGAAGAGTGGGGCTTCATCGGCGTGCTCATCGTGCTGGGGCTCTATCTCTTCCTGGTGATTCAGGCATTGACGTTCGCAAAGAATGCGCGCGACCGGGGCGGCACGTTTCTCTCGATCTGCCTCATCGCGTTCTTCATCTTTCACGTGTTGATCAACGTGTCGATGCAGATCGGCGTGCTGCCGACGACAGGCATCCCTCTGCCGCTGATCTCCTACGGCGGCTCGTCGACGATGATGTTCTTCATGGCCATCGGCTTGATGGCGAACGTCGACATGCGGCGATTCGTGAACGCGTAGCAGGCAGCAGACCGCAGACAGCAGGCAGCAGGCGGCCTCGTCTAGAATCCCTCTGTGACACTCACCCCGGGCACCCGCCTCGGTCCGTACGAAATCGTCGATCTTCTCGGCGCCGGCGGCATGGGCGAGGTCTATCGCGCGCGCGATACACGACTCGATCGCACGGTTGCACTGAAGACGCTCGCGCAGAAGATCGCAACCAACACGATGGCGCGCGAACGGTTCGAGCGCGAAGCACGTGCAATCTCGGCGCTCAATCACCCCAACATCTGCACGCTCTTCGACGTCGGCACGCACGATGGAACCGAGTACCTCGTCATGGAACTGCTCGACGGCGAGCCGCTGTCGCAGCGTCTGAGCAAGGGCGCGTTGTCACCCGAATCCGCCGCAAGGATCGGCGCCGGCATCGCCGATGCGCTGACGAAAGCGCATCGCAGCAGCATTGTTCATCGCGACCTCAAACCGGGCAACGTGATTCTCACGAAGAGCGGACCGAAGCTCCTCGACTTCGGGCTTGCCCGCAAGGCGGCCGAAGAGTCGTCACACGATTCGACGACGATCGTCGAGAAGGCAATCACCGCCGACGGCATGATCCTCGGCACGCTGCCCTACATGGCGCCCGAGCAGCTCGAAGGGCGTCCAGCCGATGAACGCACCGACATCTTCGCGCTCGGCGCGGTGCTCTACGAGATGGTCACCGGCAAGCGCGCGTTCAACGCAGCAAGTCAGGCGAGTCTCATCAGCAAGATCATGACGGAACAACCGCAGCCGATCGTCGAGCTGCAGCCCGTCGTCCCGTCGGAACTGCGGCGCGTGATCATGAAGTGCATGGCGAAGGATCCCGACGAGCGCTGGCAGTGCGCCGCGGATGTCGCCAGTGAGTTGCGCTTTCTCGAAGAAAAGGAAACAGAGGCCGCGGGCGCCGCTCCGAAGAAGAGCGCTGTCATGGCGTGGGCCGTTGCAGCGGCATGCGCGGTCATCGCAATCGTGCTCGGTGCGCTTTTGGCCCGGCGTCCTGCTCCGGCGGAGAATACCTTCCGCTTTGGCGTGCCTCCACCCCCTCATTCATTTCTGAATTTCGGTCTCTCGACTTCGTCGATCGCAATCTCGCCGGACGGATCAAAGCTCGTGGTGCCCGCCCGCGACCGCGGCACCGCTCGCGTGATGTGGCTCTACGATCTCGCGCGCGGCACGTCGAAGCAGCTCGACCTTCCGCCGGACAGCCAGGCGCCCTTGTGGTCTCCCGACGAACGCTCCCTCGCGTTCGTATCAGGATCGAAGCTCCGTAAGATTGCCCTGGACGAGGGAACATCGCAGTCCATCTGCGATGTCAGCAGCGGCGGCATGAGAGCATCGTGGACTCCTGATGGAACGATTCTCTTTTCGCAGGATCTCGCCAGCGGAGGAATCCTCGCTGTCCCTGCGACGGGCGGAACGCCCCGCAAGGTCGCGCAAGTCCCGGACGCAATCGATTCCATCGCGCCTTGTGCGATTGGGGCAACGCGCCATTTCCTCTTCCTTGTGATCGAGAAAAACAACAAAGGCTCGATCTGGATTGGCAGTCTCGATGGCGGGAAACCCCGCAGGCTGATCAGCGACGCCGGCACACCAAAGTATCAGGCTCCCTTCCTGACGTTCGTGCGCGAAGGAACGCTCTTCGTGCAGCGCTTCAATGAGCGAAAGCTCGACGTGGAAGGCGCTGCAGTACCGCTCGCCGATGCAGTCCTGTACTACGCGCCGAACGGCAGTGCGCATTACTCGATTGCGGGCGACACACTGGTCTGGGCAGGATCGCAGCAGTTGACGTCGCTGACGTGGATCGATCGAACCGGTCACGTCCTCGGCGAAGCTCTGCCTCCGAACAGCTTCGCGGCTGGCCGCATCTCGCCAGATGGCAGGCACTACGTCGCAGCAATCGTCAACACGCGAGTTCTCATGGGCGACATCTACATGGCCGATCTCACGAAGAAGTCGCTGACACGCATGACATTCGGCGATCACGATCACACCAGGCCGATCTGGTCGCACGACTCCCACTCGATCGCCTTCGCAGCAAGCCTCGATGGCCCGCCCTCGATCTTCATTCAGCCGCTCAGCGGCGGAGAGGAGCGCTCCGTCACGAAGCCGAGCCGCATCCAGCGGCCGGAGGACTGGCTGGCGGATGGAAGAATTCTGTTTTCGACCGATCAGCCGAAAACCGGCACCGACATCTTCATTACGACGACCGATGGCACCGTCGCGCCATGGTTGCAGACACCCGCAACAGACAACAATCCCCGCATCTCGCCGGATCAGAAGTGGGTCGCCTACACCTCGGATGATTCGGGCCGCTACGAGGTCTACGTCGCGCCTCTCGATCACCACACCGATCGCGTGCGCGTCCCCACCGATGGCCGCGGAGCCCCCGCCTGGAACCCCGCCGGACCCGAACCCCAACTTGGCCCCCGGCCGGGACCTCGTCC
>CAZKID010000256.1:0-7901 GCA_964552405.1 uncultured Thermoanaerobaculia bacterium | reverse complement strand
TTTTCGTAAGGAACGTGTTGCTCCAGGGCGAGGAACGGATGACGCCAACCTTCAACAGCCCGATGAAAGTGCGCTTGCCGTTCACGCGCGATCCCGTGCAGCTCAATCAGACACTCGACGTGATTGCCGGGGAATCGGCGATGGGCACGCAGACGCGCAGCGATCGCAAGCAGGTCGAGGATCAGATCAAGGACGCGCAGTCGTACGACGATGCGATCGCCTACGCGCGTACCTTCGCCGAGTCAGCCGATCACGATCTTCGCCAGAGCGTGGAGTCACTCAACGCACTGTGTTCGAATCTGGCGGGGGGCGAAGGCAAGAGGCTTCTCGTCCTCAACTCGGAAGTTTTCCCGATGCGGCCGGGGCGCTAGGCGTTCGCCTATATCGAGGATTTGTCGCGCGAGAAGACGAACTGGCAGTCGGGATCGACGATCCTCGAAGGCATGACGTTCGATGCATCGCAGGAGATCAAGTCGATCGCCAAGACCGCCAACGCGAATGGCATCACGATGTATACGATCGGCGCCGCAGGCCTCTCCGGCGGTTCGGAAATGAGCGCGGAGAATTCGCGGCCGACGTCGTTCCTCGCATCCCAGGCCGTCACGAGCAACACGACGGAGTCGATGCAGCTGATGGCCGACATGACCGGCGGCCTCGCCTCGGTCAACAACAACAACTTCAAGGCGGCGTTCGAGCACATCCAGCACGATCTCGATTCGTACTATTCACTCGGCTATCGCGCCGGCACGTCGGAACGAGTCGACCGCCAGCGCGGTCTCGAAGTCCGGCTGAAGAACAATCCACGCAATCAGTACATCGTGCGCGCCCGCCAGTCGTTCGTCGAGAAGTCGACGTTCGCCGAGATGAGCGATCGCGTCATCGCGAACCTCCTCTATTCGACGAAGACGAATGACCTTCGCATCGCCGCGCGCATGGGCCGGCCGCGTTCGACCGACGACGGAATGTTCCGCGTTCCCGTCGAGATCCAGATCCCGATGGAGACGCTGACTTTCATCCCGCAGGGCGACGCATACGTTGGCGGTTTCGATGTCTACATCGTCGTCGCGAACAAGGAAGGCGACATGTCGGACGTCGCCCGCAAGAGCTCACCAATCACGATTCCGGCAGCCGAGATCGCGAAGACCAAGGGCAAGTACTACACGTACGAGCTCGAGCTGCTGATGGAGCCGGGGTTGAACAAGCTCTCCGTCGGCGTGATCGACAACATCACGAATACGAGCGGCTTCGCGCGCGATCAGATCATCGCGCAGGATCTCAGGTGAAACGAGTGCTGAGTGCTGAGTTCCTGAGTACTGAGTTCTGAGTGAGTACGAGGCGCGGAGCGGAACTCAGAACTCAGAACTCAGAACTCAGCACTCATATGAGACTCCTCCTCACGATCCAATACCTCGGGACGCATTACGCCGGCTGGCAATCGCAGGCGAATGCGACCGGAGTGCAGCAAATCGTTGAGGGAGCGCTGGCACGCGTGTTCGGCTGCGAGGTCCGCATTCATGGTGCGGGGCGAACTGACGCCGGCGTCCACGCGGCGGCACAACGCGCGCACTTCGATGCGCCGTTCACCATCGCGGCGCGCGGCCTGATGCTCGGCGTCAACCAGTATCTGCCGCATGACGTGCGTGTGCTCGCGGCCGAGGAGACGACGGAGACGTTTCATGCGAGGTTCGACGCGAAGTCAAAGACGTATGCCTACCGCATCTGGAACTCGCCCTATGCAGACGTGTTCACGTTCGAAACGCACGCACACGTGGCGCAGCCACTCGATGACGCGCGCATGCGCGAGGCAGCGTCGCTGTTGCTCGGCGAGCACGACTTCGCACCGTTCACGGTCGCCGATCCGGAAGTGAGCTCGACAGTGCGGACGCTGACTCGAGCGGACATCACACGCGACGGCTCCGCGATCACGCTGACCGTAACCGCCGACGGCTTCCTCCGCTACATGGTGCGGAGAATCGCCGGCTCGCTGATCGAGGTTGGCCGCGGCAAGCTCGATCCGGCGATGGTGCTGGAGGAGGCTCGATGGACAGCGCCAGCAAAGGGGCTCACGCTGGTGGACGTGGGTTACTAACGCGGGCAGCAGACAGCAGGCAGCAGGCAGCAGGAGAAACGAAGCATCCTGCCCTCCTGCTGTCTGCTGCCTGCTGCCTGCTGCCTGCTGCCTGCTGTCTGCTGTCCGCTGTCTGCTAAGATCACCGTTCCTGCGATGATCGACCTCCGTAAACTGGCTGAACCGGGCTCGATCGAAGAGTCACTCCTCGAGAAAATCGACCTCCGGCGCCTTCCCCGCCACATCGCGGTGATCATGGACGGCAACGGGCGCTGGGCGAAGTCGCGGAGCCTGCCACGTGTCGAAGGACATCGCGCCGGCATCGCTTCCGTTCGCGAGATCGTCGAGACCTCGGCGCGTCTCGAGCTCGGCGTGATTACGCTCTATGCCTTCTCGGTCGAGAACTGGAAGCGTCCGCGGTTCGAGGTCGCGACGCTGATGATGCTGCTCAAGGAGTACCTCCGCAAAGAGCTCGCGACGCTGATGGAGAACAACATCCGCTTCGTCCCCATCGGCCGCATCGAAGGACTCGATCCGAGTGTGCAACGCGAGCTTCGCTATGCCGAGGAGCAGACGGCGAAGAACAGCGGTCTCCTGTTTCAGATCGCATTGAACTATGGCGGCCGCGCGGAGATCGTCGATACCGTCAATCGCATCGTCACCACACTGCGCGAGAAAGAGATGACGGACGCGGTCATCGACGAGGCGTTCTTCGGCGATCACCTCTACACCGCGAACGTCGACGATCCCGATCTCCTGATCCGCACCAGCGGCGAGCTGCGCGTTTCCAACTTTCTGCTCTGGCAGATCGCATACGCGGAGATCCACGTGACGAAGGTGCTGTGGCCCGACTTCCGAAAGCAGCATCTGTACGAAGCGATCATCGACTTCCAGTCGCGAGAGCGCCGCTACGGCGCCGTGGAACCACCCGACTCGGAGATGTTCGTGGAGCAGAAGCAGGAACAAACAGCAGACAGCAGACAGCAGACAGCAGAAGGAGAAACGAAGTGAGCTCAGTGTGCTGGCGCGAATTCCCTCCTGCTGTCTGCTGCCTGCTGTCTGCTGCCTGATATGAAATACGCCCGCGAACTGACGACGCTCGTCGCCGCGCCCTTCGCGATCTGGATCATCGGCTGGTCGCACGAATATGCATTCGATGTGACGATCGCCATCATCGGGCTGCTCGCTCACTACGAGTTTCTCGTGCTCGGTGAGCGCAAGGGGTTTCACGTTCCGAAGACGATCTGCATGGCGGTGATGCTCTTCATCCTCAGCGCGTTCGTGCTGGAGCCGATCTCGGTCGAGATGGGCGTGTTCATCACGCTGTTGATCATTCCCGCGACCTACGTGTTCGGCCACACGGAGCTCGAGGAAGCGCTGCCTTCGAGCGGGATCGCTGTGCTTTCCACGCTCTACATCGGCATGCTCGGCGGCTCTCTGATCCGCATGCGCAAGGACTTCCCCGCCGATGGACCGCATCTCATCTTCTTCCTGCTGATCGTGGTCTGGATCGGCGATGCCGGTGCGTATTACATCGGCAAGACCTTCGGCAAGCACCGGCTCTCGCCGCGCATCAGCCCGAAGAAGAGCGTGGAGGGAATGTTCGGCGGCATCACGACGTCGATCATTGCCGCCGTCGTGATTCACTTCACATTCTTCCCGCGCTTTCCGCTCGTTCATGCGGCGATTGCCGGCGTCGTGCTCTCGATCTCGGGAGTCGTCGGCGATCTGGCCGAGTCGATGTGGAAGCGCTCCGCAGCCGTGAAAGACTCGGGGACGTTGATTCCGGGTCACGGCGGATTCCTCGATCGATTCGATTCGATCTTCTTCACCGCGCCGCTGCTCTACGTGTACTGGGTGCTGATCCAGAACGGGTTCACGAGCCTGCGCATCATGTCCGTATGAGCAAACGAATCATCTCCGCGTTCTCCGCGCCTCCGCGTGAGAATGGTTTCACGCGGAGGCGCGGAGACGCGGAGAGTTCATGAGAAAGATTTCCATCCTCGGCTCCACCGGCTCGGTGGGGCGCTCGACGCTCGCGGTCGTCGATGCATTTCCTGACGAGCTCTCGGTCGCCGGTCTCGCGGCCGGCGGCAACGTCGAGCTGCTCGCGGAACAGATCGAACGCTATCGCCCCGAGCTCGTCTCGGTGCGCACGCCGGACGACGCGCAACGCCTTCGCTCCATGATCTCGACGAAGGTCGGGATCGTCTGCGGTGCCGATGGCGCGTGCGATGTCGCTGCGCTCGCATCCGCCGATGCCGTGATTGCTGCAATCGTCGGCGCAGCCGGCATCCCGCCCGTTCACGCCGCACTGCGCGCGGGCAAGCGTGTCGGCATCGCGAACAAGGAAGTGCTCGTCGCAGCGGGCGATGTCATGACGCGCACCGCGCACGAGCATGGCGGCGAGATTCTCCCCGTCGACTCCGAGCACAACGCCGTGCATCAGGCGCTGCGCTGCGGTACGCATCCCGAAGTCGAGCGCATCATCCTCACGGCCTCCGGCGGACCGTTCCTCCGCCGCGAGCTCTCCACCTTCGACGACATCACGATCGAAGCGGCGCTCGCGCATCCGACGTGGAAGATGGGGAACAAGATCTCCATCGACTCCGCGACGATGATGAACAAAGGCCTGGAAGTCATCGAAGCACATCATCTCTTCGAGCAGCCCGCGGGGAAGATCGACATCCTCATTCACCCGCAGTCGATCGTCCATTCGATGGTGGAGTTCGTCGACGGCTCGATCATCGCGCAGCTGTCGACGACCGACATGAAGTTCCCCGTGCAGTACGCGCTGCTCTATCCGCAGCGTGTCCCCGCACCGTTCGGACGCCTCGATCTCGCGAAGATCCGCACCCTCGATTTCCTGCCGGTCGACACGGAGCGCTTCCCCGCGGTTGGCCTCGCTTACGAGGCGTGCCGCATGGGCGGGTCAATGCCCGCCGTCCTCAATGCCGCCAACGAGATCGCCGTCGAGCGCTTCCTCTCCGGAGAACTTCCCTTCGTCGCAATCGTAGACATTGTCAGACGCGTGCTCGACCGTCACGCCGGAAACGTGGCAGCGATCGGTACTGTTGACGATGCGTTGCATTGGGACCGGTGGGCCCGCAATGAAGCGCGCGGAATCGATGTTGCAGTCAGACGCTGATCCTCAGAAATCATGGACGTCATTCAACGAATTCTTCTCACCCAGCCGATCCCGTTCTTCCTCGTCCTTGGCATCCTCGTTTTTTTTCACGAGGCAGGGCACTTCCTCATGGCGAAGCTCTTCCGCGTTCGCGTGGACGTCTTCTCCTTCGGATTCGGAAAGCGGCTGATCGGCTTCAAAGCCGGCGGCACCGACTATCGCATCTCCCTCATTCCCCTCGGCGGCTACGTCAGCATGGGCGGCGAGCAGCCGGAGGAGAACCACGTTCCCTCGCCTGACGAGTTTCTGGCGAAGCCGAAGTGGCAGCGCTTTCTGATTCTCTTCGCAGGTCCGCTGATGAATCTGCTGATCGCGGTCGGCTTCATCGCCGGCATCGACATGCACGGCACCAGGCAGCGGCAAGCGACGAACATCGTCGACAGCGTGACGCCGGGCGATCCCGCCGCGCGCGCCGGACTGCGCCGAGGAGATCGGATCGTCAGTATCGATGGCGAGCCGATGGCGGACTTCGATGACCTCAAGCTCGCGATCAGCATGCACGGCGGCACTCAGCTCAGCGTCACGTATGTGCGCGATGGACAGACGCTCACGACGACGATGACACCGCGGCGTGAGGATAGCGATTACGGCCCCGTCGGCCGCGCAGGCATCGCTCCGTATGAAGAGCCGATCGTCGGCGATGTCGCAACTGGCTCGGTCGCGGCAAAGGCTGGCCTTCGCCCCGGTGATCGCATCACAGCATTGAATGGAAAGCCGGTGTTTGGTTTCTCCGACATCGAGAAGACCTTCATCGAATCCAAAGGCGCGCCGATGTCGGTCGAAGTCGCGCGCGGCGGAGCGCGCGTTCCGACGACTCTCGGCGCGATCCAGGAAGCCGACGTCACGCTGCGCGGATTCATGCCGCGAGCCTTCGTGCGCAAGTTCGGCTTCGGCGAAGCAATCGCCGACAGCCTCGTGCAGAACTGGAAGATGGTGAAGCTCACCGGGACTTCCGTGCGCAGGCTCGTCGTCGGCAACGGATCGATGAAAGAGCTCAGCGGGCCGCTGCGCATCGCGCAGATCTCGAAGGACGTGATGCAGAACGCGGGCGTGCTCGGCACGCTGGCGTTCATGGCGATGATCTCGCTGCAGCTCGGCATCATGAACCTCTTGCCGATTCCCGTGCTCGACGGCGGGCACATCATGGTGCTGCTCGTCGAAGGCGCCGCGCGGCGCGAGCTCTCGCTCCGCGTGAAGGAGCGGATTCAGTACGCGGGCCTCATCGCGCTGGCAACGCTGATGCTGGTGGTCGTGACGAACGACGTGATCGTGTTCGCAACGAAGAAGGCGCCGCCACAACAACGGCCGGCACCAACACGACCAAGGTGACAAGTGGAGGACAGGCGCCCTCGCCTGTCCACCGAGCCGGCAGGCGAGGCGCCGGACGGCGCTAGTTGCTGCGCAACATCGTCTTGCGCAGCAAATCCAACGCCCACTGCGTCGAGAACCAGCGCACGAGATTCCGCGTCGTCGGCCAGAACATCTTGCGATGCTCGATGACCTCCGGACCCGCAACCGCAATGTGCACCGTGCCGACTGGCTTCTCCTCCGTCCCGCCGCCGGGTCCCGCGATTCCGGTGATCGATGCGCCCCAGGTCGTGCCGAAGCGCTCGCGGATGCCCTTCGCCATTGCAACGGCGACTTCCTCTGAGACCTCGCCGTGCGCGCGGATCAAATCCAGATCGACGCCAGCGATCGCATTCTTCGCCTGCGCCGTGTAGCAAACGCCGCCGCCGATGAAGTAGCGCGACGAGCCCGCGATCTCCGTCACACGCGAAGAGAGCAGACCTCCCGTACACGACTCCGCGATCGAGAGCGTCGCGTTGCGCGAGACCAGCAGCTCGCCGACGACGGATTCGAGTGTGTCGTCGTCGTAGCCGAAGAGCGACAAACCGAAGAGCGGAACGATCTCGGCCTCGCGCCGCGCAATCTCATCCACCGACTCCGCGACGAGATGAATCTCGACACCGCCCGGCGACGCGAGAATCGTCGTCAGCTCGCCCGGATGCGCGTCGTAGTACGGCTTCAACTGCTCCTCGACCGCCGACTCACCCATCCCCGCGATCTTCAGCACGCGCCGAAGCCGCTTGACGCCGCCGCTCACTTCCGTGAGCCATGGCTTGAAGAAGGTCTCGAGCATCCACTCCAACTCGTGCGGCACGCCGGGGAACACCCACACGTGCTTGGCGCCCAGCGTGATGTGAAAGCCGGGCGCGGTGCCACGCTCGTTGACGAGCGTCGTCTGCCCGACGAAGATCTGCGCCTGCTTCCGATTGACCTCCGGCATCTTCCAGCCGCGCGCAGCGAATCGCGCTTCGAGACGCGCGACGAGGTTCGGATCTTCGGTCATCGGAAGTCCGAGCGCGGCAGCGAGCGCCTCGCGCGTCAGATCGTCTTCGGTGGGACCGAGGCCACCGGTGATGAGAAGGAGATCGGCGCGCACGAGCGCGAATTCGATCGCCGACACGACATCGCCGAGGCGATCGCCAATCACGGATTTGCGAACGAGCTCGATGCCGAAGTCTTCCAGGAGTGCGGTGATCTTGAGCGAGTTCGTGTCGACGCGCGTGGGCCCGAGCATTTCGGAGCCGATCGCCAGGATTGTGGCTTCATTCATATTCGTCACGGGATTCTGGTGCCCCTTCC
>CAZKID010000255.1:0-7952 GCA_964552405.1 uncultured Thermoanaerobaculia bacterium | reverse complement strand
TGCAGTGGCAAATTACATTGCCGAAGGCATTGCGTGGACGCTCTACGGCAATTACTTCGACGCGTCGGTCACCGGGCGTGAGGTCGTACGCCCAACGACCAGCGGCTATTCGGGACTTGCGGCGCTCATCGAAGCTGCCGGTTTCGACTCACCGCGGCGAGACGAGATCCGCGGCGCCGCCGCGCGCATGCTCCAATCGTGGCAGGGGACCGTCACACCGGAGTTGGCAGGCCTTGCGACGATCGCGGAACGCAACTGGGCGCCGGCCTCGCTCACCGGACACCGCCACTATTGGTCGAGCGACTACACCGTCCACCGCAAGGACGGCTGGTTCGCATCGATCAAGATGTTCTCCTCGCGCACGAAGTCCGGTGAGAAGACCAACAACGAGAATCTTCTGGGCTCGCGTCAATCGGACGGCCGGCTCTATCTTGTGCTCGATGACGATGACTACTTCGGGCGCGCAGTGTGGCCGGCCCTCGACTGGACACGCCTGCCCGGAATCACCGTCGAGCTCAAATCGGATGCCGCGGACGCGTCGTACGGCTTCGGCACTCGCGCACTCGCGGGGGGCACGGGCGACGGCCGCAACGGCGTCTCGGCCATGCAGCTCGCACCGCTCAACTCCTCCTTGACGGCGAACAAGGCGTGGTTCTTCTTTGACGACTCCATTGCATTCCTGACGAGCTCGATCAATTGTCCGACCGCCAATCATGTCGAGACGGTCGTCAACCAATGGCCGCTGCACGATCCCGCCTCTCCGCTCATACAAGGCAATGGCTGGTTCTGGTGCGAGAACATCGGCTACCTCGTTCCGAACCGCGAAGCTCTCATGATCTCGCGCCCGACACGCTCCGGAACGTGGGCCGCGCTGGGCGGCTCCTCGGACTCCTCCACGATCACGAAATCATTTCTGACACTCTCGATCGATCACGGCGCCTACGCCGCCGGCGGACACGACGAGTATGTGATCGTGCCGAATGTGAGCGCGGGTGCAATGCAGAGTTGGGCTGCCGCGAACCCGATCGCGATTCTGCAGAATGACTCGTATGTGTCCGCAGCACGCGACCGGCGCACCAATGCGACAGGAATCGCATTCTGGCGCGCAGGGTCGTTCAACGGGCTGACGGCGAGCGCGCCGCTGGTCGTCTATATGACCGATGACGGATATCGCGTGACGATCTCCGCCGCCGATCCGACATGCACCCCGAGCGGAACGATCCGGCTTTCGATGCCCGGCTTCACACCATCATTCATCGATATCCCCGCGAACAGCGGGCGCACGTACACGACAACCGCGACACGCAGCGTCAAGCGCCGCGCGTCGCGGTGATCACACATTTTGAGTGGGTGTCATCCCGAGCGAAGTCGAGGGACCCGGGTGGGCGGGCGGTACGATCATGTCGCGCGCCTCCCACACACGCGAGGTCCCTCGACTTCGCTCGGGATGGCGAGAGATCGGTCGCTGCTGGAGAGCGGACACCTCGTCCGCTCTCCATTGCCACGTCCCCTCTTACGGCTTCGTGTTCCACCACGTTCCACCCTCGCCGAAATACGGCTTGAGAGCCTTGGCCAGCGAGAGATCGAACGGCGCGTTGTACGTCGTCGTGGTCTTGATTCCGAGGTTGAAGATGTTGACGTTGGTGTTATGACAGCCATTGGCGCACGAGTTGGCCATCCCCTTCTCGCTGTACTGGAGTGTCAGCTCCGGCGACAGCGCCTCGAAGTTGTGACCGCTCGCGGAGGTCATATGGCAACCGATACACCGCGACAGACCCATGATGCGTTCCGGCGCGTACGGATGATGCGTATGTGCCTCGACGGTCTTGGCGATCTTGTCCTGTGCCTCGAGCTTGCCCTGCTGCGCGTCATAGACGTCGCCGCGTGTGAAGCCGGCGAACGGACCGTACTTCGCATGGCACGACAGACACAATGAATTGTCCTCGGCCGATGTCTTGATGGTGTAGCCATCGGCGACGACGCTCTCGCGGAGCAGCATGCCCTCACCTTCCGCATGAGGATTGTGGCAATCAGGGCAGCTCAGCGTGTGCGCAGCAAAATTCGCATGCGCAGAGGTCGAGTACGCATTGAACGGACGGCCTCCGTTGTAGTGCTTGCCATCGGGCCAGAGATTGCCGCCCATCTTGTAGAACTGTGACAGCGCAAGACCGTTCTTCGAGTCCTGCGGCGTCCAGCGCGTATTTGTCGCGTCGTTGTACGGCCAATTGAATGAGCCATTCGGTACTGACGTCGAAGTGATGTGGCACTGTGCGCAGACTTCCGTCTGCTGCTGCTTGGTCAGCGTTGCAGGATTGACGATCTTCGATGCATCTCCCCCGGCCATGACGTGCATGGAGCCCGGGCCGTGGCAGTTCTCGCAGCCGATGTTCATCAGCTCCATCTCGCCATCGGCCTCATAGTCGACGACGGATGGATCGTCGTTGCTATAGAGAACCGCCGGTGTGATGTTCGGCGCGAACTCGCCAGCCGCAGTCTTCGCTTCGTTCTTCAGTCCTGGCGTATGGCAACCGATGCAGCCGCCGCCATGGCTCGACGGGCCGTTCGCTGCGACGAGCGAGGCCGCGCCGATTCCTGCTGCGAATTTCGGCGCATTGGCAGCGTCATACCAGCGAGTCGGATTGTAGGCAGACCAGCCGGTCGCCGGTGTGTATTGAATCGGAGCAAAGTAGTTGTCGACCGACAGCTTGCTCTGCGTATCCGTCACGGGGACCTTCACGACGTAGCGCTGCGCGCTTCCGTTGCGCTGTCCAGCCAGCGTGAAGTTGACCGGCATCTTCAATGAGCCCACCGTCACGAAGTACGTGCCGCCCTCGACGGACAACTTCGGTGCATTCGGCTTGTACGCATCGAATGGAGAGCTGATCGTGTTGAAGTCGAGCCCCTGGCGGAAGTCGTCGATCTTGTTGCCGTCATAGTCGGCAATGACACCTTTACCGGCGACCAGTGAGAACTGCTCCAGTGGACGCCGAATGAAACTGGCGTGATTGGTCTCTCTGTAGGACGCTTTCGATGAATGGCAGGCAAGACAGAAATTCTGTCCGACGTAGACTCCCTTCTCGAGCTCTGCCTGCGAGTACTTCGCGAGCAGTGTCGACTTGGCCGCGGTCAGCGCGAGAGGATCGGCCTTCGCGCGGCCAACGGCCCGGGTACGCGTCGTCTGTGCAAGCACGGTTGTACAGAAGAACGCGACCATCACAAGAAGTAGTGCGATTTTCTTCATTGATGACTCCTCCCAATTGACGGAGTCATCCTGTTGCTCGCACAGCCCGGCGTCAGTGACCGCCGAACAGCAGACGATGGTCAGATGACCATTGCAGCGCGCCAGGCATCGAACACATCGTTGCCGAATGCAACGAACAGTACGCGCTCGATGACCTCGTGTTCGGATAAGAACGCTCTCGTTTCACGCACCGAGATCGCGCACGCCCCGTCAATCGGATAGCCATACACACCGCAACTGATTGCTGGGAACGCAATCGTCTTCACACCATGCTGCAGTGCGAGCGCGAGACTGTTGCGATAGCACGACGCGAGCAGCGCCGGCTCATTGCGCGTCCCGCCATTCCAGACGGGGCCCACTGTATGAATCACGAATTTCGCCGGGAGCCGATAACCGCCCGTAATCCGCGCCTCGCCTGTGGGGCAGCCGCCGATCCTGCGACACTCCTCGAGCAGTTGCGGGCCTGCCGCGCGATGAATCGCGCCATCCACACCGCCGCCGCCGAGGAGAGAGGAATTCGCGGCGTTGACGATGGCGTCGACGGCGAGCTTCGTGATGTCGTCCTGGACGACCTCAATCACGATGTCTTCTTCTTCCCCAGCTTCACGACGATGTCGTATTCGCTCTTCGTCACAGGCTGGATCGAGAGGCGCGTTCCCTTTTTCGTCACGAGCATGTTCTCCAGCCCCCTGGTGCTCTTGAGCGTTTCGAGAGACACGACTTCGGAGAATGTATCCACGTAGCGGATCTCAACCATGCACCACGTCGGATCCTTCGGCTCCGGCCTCGCCTCTTTGCTCACTTCGGCGAGGCCCGTCACTCCGGATGGGTCGGCGTTCGATGCGTAGAACAGCACCTTGTCGCCGCTCTTCATCTCATCGCGCATGAAGTTGCGCGCCTGGTAGTTGCGGACGCCTTCCCAGTTCGTGGTGCCGTCGCGCTTCAGATCATTGATGTCGTAGGCCGAGGGCTCGACCTTCATCAGCCAGTATTTCATGGACGCGAAGCATAACGCGCCAGCGCGGCGCGCAGCACTTCGACTGCCGCTTTCAGATCCTCTTCCTTCAACACATACGCAATCCGCACTTCATTGCGGCCGAGCTCGGAGGCATAGAAGCCGGAGGCAGGCGCGATCATCACGGTTGCGCCGTCGTGCTGGAAATCCGAGAGCAGCCACGATGCGAACTCGTTCGCATCTTCCACCGGCAGCTTCGCCACGCAGTAGAACGCGCCTTCCGGCTTCGTGAGAAAGACACCGGGGATCGACGTGAGGCCCTCGAACAGCACGTCGCGGCGATGCTGATATTCCGCAACGACGTCGCGCGTGTAGTCATCGCCAAGCTCCATCGCGCCGACCGCGATGAACTGCGCGATGCCCGGAGGCGATAGGCGCCCCTGGGCCATTCGCCAGCAGGCGTCGTAGATCTCGCGATTGCGCGTCACGAGTGCGCCGAGGCGAATGCCGCAGGCGGAGTAACGCTTGGAGAGACTGTCGACCACGATCACGAACTCGTCAGCGTTCTCGAGCTCGAGCGCGGACATCGCCTTCTTCCCGTCATACACGAACTCGCGATAGACCTCGTCGGAGATGAGGAAGAGTCCATGCTCGCGACAGAAGTCCGCGATCATGCGCAGCTCGTCGGGCGCGTAGACCGTGCCGGTCGGATTGTTCGGATTGCAGAGCACGACGGCGCGAGTGCGTTCGGTGAGCGCGCGCTCCCATGCGTCGCGCGCGGGGATGTGAAAACCATCGCGGCCGCGGCTCGTCACCGGAACGATCTCGAGACCGGCCATCGTCGTGAACGAGCGATAGTTCGCGTAGAACGGCTCGAGCATCATCACTTCGTCGCCGGGATTCGCACAGGCCATGAAAGCGAAGAGCAACGCTTCGCTGCCGCCAGTGGTCGCGAGAATCTGCGAGAGGTCGAGCGAAACGCCGACCCTCTTGCCGTAGTAGTGCTTGAGCGAGCGGAGGAACTCCGGCGTGCCGGTCGAAGGCGAGTACTCGAGCACGCGCTCGTCGAGCATGCGCAGACGATCGCGCATCACGGCAGGCGTTTCGATATCGGGCTGCCCGATGTTCAAGTGATACACGCGCGTGCCGCGCGCCTTCGCCGCATCCGCCAACGGAGCGAGGCGCCGGATCGGCGAAGCAGGCATGAGGATGGCGCGCCGGGAAAGCTGGTGCGCCTTCCCGACCTGGGTCGTCGGTTCGTCAATCGTCGTCATTGGTTTTCAATCGAAAACTGATGGGACTGCTCATATTCCCGATCCAGTGCGAAGGGTATGCCGGGCAGTGCTGTCCGGAGCACGAATCCGTCCTCACTCCTCTATCATGAGAGGGAAAGCGTCTTTCTCTTCGCGACGATGGCGGTCCCTCTCGATCGAGAAATCGAATCGAAATACGAAATCCTCGACAAAATGGGCGAGGGCGGGATGGGCTCCGTCTATAAGGTCCGCCACCGGCACCTTCAGGACATCCGCGTCATCAAGACCGCCAAGTACTCGGACAACGAGGCCGAAAAAGCGCGGTTCTTCAGCGAGGCTCGTCGCGGCTACCAGTTCAACCACTCCAGCATCGCCCGCGTCTTCGACTTCGACATCACCAGCAGCGGCACCGCCTACATCGTCATGGAGTTCATCGACGGACTGAACATCCGTCAGGTGCTGGCGAACTCGGGCACCACGCTCGAAATGCATCGCGTCGTCGATATCGGCATCCAGACGCTCGACGCACTGGAGTACCTCCATCAGCGCGGCCTCGTCCATCGTGACATCTCCCCTGACAACCTGATGCTCACGAAAACCGCCGAGAACAAGCCGCTGATCAAGCTCATCGACCTCGGCATCGCAAAGTCGATGGAGGCCTCGCAGAGCCTCACGATCGCCGGCAAGTTCATCGGCAAAGTCACCTACGCGTCGCCGGAACAATTCGGCGGCGATGTCGATCAGCGCAGCGATCTCTACTCCCTCGGCGTGGTGATGTACGAGCTGCTCACCGGGGCGCTTCCCTTCCGCTCCAGCGACACGCGCGCGATCATCGCCGCGCACATCTCCGGCGAGCTGCGCGGCTTCGAGCAGACCGATCCATCGGGTCGCGTTCCGAAGAAGCTGCGCGACGCGATCATGCGCGCGATCCAGCGCGATCCAGAGGATCGCTTCCAGAGCGCGGCGGAGTTCGCCGCGGCTCTACGCGAGCTCGGCAACGTCGCCACGACCATCGACAAGACCGCCGTCGTCGACATGCAGGATCTGTTGGCGCCGAAGCCTTCGCGCTCGGAGCAGATCGCGTGGGAGAGCGCGCTCGCGGCCGACTCGCCGAAGGCATGGGGCGGCTTCCTCAAAAAATATCCGAGCTCCTCGTTCGCGGCACAGGCGCGCGCGAAGCGCAAGGAGCTCGAGCAACGCGAGGAGAAGGATTACAACGACGCCGCGGCCGCGGATACCGCCGAGGCCTGGAACAGGTTCCTCCAGAAGTATCCGGAGTCCGATCTCTCGTCGCGCGCGCGGCGTCGGCTGGAGAGCATCGAGGCCGAGGAGGCGGAGCAGCGGGCGTTCGATGATGCATCGAAGGCCGATTCGGCCGGCGCGTGGGAACAGTTCCTTCGCAACTACCCGGAGGCAAAGGACGCGGCGCGCGCGCGCGAAGGTCTTGCCGCCGCCCGGCGTCGCGAGGCGGAAGAGAAAGCGTGGACGACAGCGGCGCGCACCGATTCGTCGAAGGCATGGCGCGAGTTCATCGAACGCAATGCAGCGTCGCCGCGCATCGAAGAAGCGAAGAATCGGCTCGCCGCCGCGACCGCGCGCGAAGAAGAGGATCGCGCATGGGACAGCGCTGCGCGTGCCGGCACGATCGAGGCGTGGCAGCGCTATCTCGAGAAGTACTCGCGGTCCGAGCGCGCCGCGGAGGCCGAGGAATTCCTCGGCATTCTGCAGGAACGCGCGGCCGAGGAGCAGGCGTGGTCGCGCGCGGCTGGCGAAGAGACCAGCGATGCGTGGCTCGAATACCTCGCGGTCTTCCCTTCCTCTCCTCGACATGATGACGCGGCGAAGCGGCTCGACGCGGCGAAGAAGCGCGAGCTGGAGCAGCGCGACTGGATCGCTGCGGGCGCGACCGACACCCCTGCTGCCTGGCGCGACTACCTGAAGAAACATCCCGACGGACGCGGCGAAGAAGCGAGACGCCGGCTCGCCGCCGCGGAGTTCGTCGAAGCGGAAGCGAGCGCGTGGCGCAACGCGGAAACGAGCGGAACCGCCGATGCCTGGAGGAACTACCTCTCGAGCTTCGGCAGCTCCGAGCGCGCGGCAAAGGCACGCGAGCAACTGGCGGGGTTCGAGGCGGAGGAAAAGGCCTCTGTCGATTTCGAGACTGCAACGAAGGCGAATACCTCCGCCGCCTGGAATCGCTTCCTCTCCAAGCATGGGCAGTCATCGCTGGCCAAACAGGCGCGCGAGCGTCTCGCCGCCGCGACGTCCGAGGAAAAGGCATGGAAGGATGCGGAATCCCGGGATACCAGCGATGACTGGTCGTCGTTCGCGACCGCCTTCCCTCGCTCGGCCAGGACCCCGGAGGCTAACCAGCGGCTGCAGCAGGCTCGAAAGCGCGAAGCCGAGCAGCGCGATTGGATCGCGGCGGGCGCTGCCGGTACTCCGGCGGCCTGGCGCGACTACCTGAAGAAGCATCCGGATGGACGCGTCGACGAAGCGAAGG
>CAZKID010000254.1:0-8031 GCA_964552405.1 uncultured Thermoanaerobaculia bacterium | reverse complement strand
CCGACCGCCGTTCCTGATGCCGGGGCGATATTCAACCGCTTCAGATGACAGGGCAGGATCAGCAGCGAATTGCCGTTCTCAATCCACAACCGAAGCGGAAGCCCGGCGAACGCAATGGCGAGCACGGACGGTGCGATGTGCTGAAAGATGCGGCCATCCGTGACGACATACATCGCCGCCGCGATGGTCCACGCCACCAGCGTCGTCATCACGGTGAGCGCCATGACGCTGCCGCTGACGACGGGCAGAATCCGCTCGCGGTCCTCGCCGCCCAACAGATAGATGGTCACGTGCGAGAGGCTGAAGTGCCCGAACGTGACGAACAGCGCCACCCAACTCGTGGCTGCAGCGATGACGCCGCGACCTTGCGGCCCGAGGAATCGGGCGGTGATCACGGTGCCGATCATCGCGCCGATCATCCAGTAGGCCTTGGTGCCACTGGTCAGCGTCACTGCTTTCCACAATCGCATGCGGGGTTTGTTTATGATGCGCCGCGCATGATCGCTCAATTGCGGCGGCTAGGGAAACGAATGCTCCGAAGGATGGGCATCGACATCCGCTTCATCCCCGAGCTCGGATTCGATGCGTATGACGACCTGAGGAAGATCGTCGGGAACGATCGCCCCGTCGTTTTCGATGTCGGCGCCAATCGTGGCCAGACGATCGAGCGCATTCGCCACACGTTCGCGCGTCCAGTGATTCATGCCTTCGAGCCTGGACGCGACACGTTTGCGGAGCTGCAACGACGCATGACTGGAATCCCCGATCTTCATCTCAGCAACGTTGCGCTCGGCGAGCGCGTGGAATCGCGAACCTTCTTCGATACCGATCCGCCCGACATGAGCTCGCTGCTGGAACAGTCAGTCGACGCCTGGGGCCGGATCAAGGGAACGTATCCGGTCGAGGTGACGACGCTCGACGATTACTGCGCGGCGCATGGAGTCGAACGGATCGACATCCTGAAGAGCGATACGCAGGGTTTCGATCTCGATGTCATCAAGGGTGCGCGACGGATGATCGATCACCGCTCCATCAAGCTGATCCTGATGGAGATCACGTTCTCGGACATGTACAAGGGATCGCCGCGCTTCGACGAGATCTACGCGCATCTCGCCGAACGGCGATTCGCGCTGGTCTCGTTCTACGACTTCTACTATCAACATGGCAGGGCCGGCTGGACCGACGCGCTGTTCATCGCGGAATGAACGTCTCCGTCATCATCCCGACGTACAACTACGCGCGCTTCATTGGCGAAGCGATCGACAGCACGCTCGCGCAGACGCTCCCGCCGCTGGAAGTGATCGTCGTCGATGACGGCTCGACCGACGGGACGCGCGAGCTGCTCGCGGAGTATGGCGATCGCATTCGCGTCATCAGCCAGCAGAATCAGGGCGTGGGTGCCGCGCGCAATGCAGGCATCGCCGCGGCGCGCGGGGAGTATCTCGCGTTTCTCGATTCCGATGATGCCTGGTATCCGCGCAAGCTCGAGCTGCAGATGCTGCGTTTCGCGAACGAGCCGGAGCTCGGTCTCGTGCATTGCGGCGCGGAGATGATCGATGCGGAAGGGCGGACGCTGGGTACGACGACGGGCGGCATGGAGGGACAGGTCGCAGAAGAGATGCTGCTGCTCGACCGCGAAGTGATCATGCCGCAGGGGAGCAGCATCGTCGTCCCCAGGCGTGTGGCGATCGAGCTGGGTGGCTACGACGTGCGGCTGCCGCCGTCGGAAGATTGGGATTTCTGCTATCGCATCGCGTCGCGGTATTCGATCGGCTATGTACGCGAAGTGCTCGTGCGCTATCGCCTGCACGGCAGCGGGATTCATATGAACATCCCGCGCATGGAGCGCGCGATGTTGCTCGCGTTGGAGAAGGCGTTTGCCGATCCGCAGGTGCAGGCGTTGCGCAATCGGAGTTACGGACGGCTGCATCGGACCCTGGCCGGTTGCTACTTCCAGGGTCGCGAGCTGCGCAAGTTCGCGCGTCACGCGCTGCTGAGTCTGCGTTACGACCCGCGCAATATCGGGTATTTCTTCGCATACCCGTCGCGGGTGATGAAGCGGCGGAGATGATTCCGGTGGGGCGACAGGCGCCTCGCCTGTCGGCTCGGTGGACAGGCGAGGGCGCCTGTCCCCCACTGGAGGCTCAGACCGTCTTCTTCAACGTGTACGCGGCCAGGCGTCTTCCGTGCGCCGAGTCCTCGATCAGCGTTGCGAGCCGCCGCGCACGCGTCTCTTCCTTCTTCGCGCTCATGACCCAGTAGATCGCGACCCTTCGATACGACGGCGGTTGCTCGCTGAAGAACGTCCACGCGTTCTTCTTCGCCCTGAACTTCTTTTCAGCGTCCGCCGTCAGTTCACGCGGCGCGTTTTCGTAGGCGTAGATCGATGAGTTGTCCGCGGTGCGTTGCTCGAAGGCGCGCAGGCCGGCGGGCTGCATGAGACCGAGCTCGCTCAGTTCTCCCACGCGCCGGATGTTGACCGCACTCCACGTGCTCCCTTTGCGGCGCGGCGTGAAGCGGATCGTGTAGCTCTCATCGTCGATGCGCTTGCGAATCCCGTCGATCCAGCCGAAGCAGAGCGCCTGATCCACGGACTGCGGCCATGTGATCGACGGCCGTCCGCTCCCCCTCTTGTAGAAGCCTACGAGGAGCTCATCCTCCTTGTCATGATGGTTCGCGAGCCATTGCCGAAACTCCTCGGTTGTCTCGAAGAACGTTGGGCGCATACTCTCGTTTCCAATGTACATCCTCGACGCCATCGGCAACACCTCGATGGTCCGTTTGCGCAAGCTCGTGCCTCCGAACGGAGCGGAGATCTTTGTCAAGCTCGAAGGCGAGAATCCGACGGGCAGCGTGAAGGATCGAATGGCCGTCTCGGTGATCTCGCGCGCCGAAGCCGACGGACGTCTGAAGCCCGGCGGCACGATCGTGGAGTACACAGGCGGGAGCACGGGCGCATCGCTCGCACTCGTCTGCGCCGCAAAAGGCTATCGGATCAGGATCGTGACCTCCGACGCGTTCAGTCGCGAGAAGCTCGATCAGATGGCGGCGTTTGGCGCGGAGCTCACACTCGTAGCGAGCGAAGACGGCAAGACGACGAAGAAGCTGATCCTCGACATGATCGAGGAGGCGCGGAAGCTCGCGCAGGAACCGAACAGCTATTGGACGGATCAACTCAACAACCACGATGCGATCGCCGGCTACTACGGACTCGGCGAAGAGATCTGGCATCAGACGAACGGCCAGATCGATGCGTTCGTGCACTCGGTCGGAACCGCGGCGACGACGCGCGGCGTCGCGACGGTGCTCAAGAAGCACAATCCGAATGTGAAGGTCGTCGTCGTCGAGCCGGCGGAGTCCGCGGTGCTCGGCGGAGGCCAGCCGGGTCCGCACAAGATCGAAGGCGTCGGCGTCGGTTTCATCCCGCCGTTATGGGAGCCGAGCCTCATCGACGAGATCATCGCCGTGAAGACGGACGACGCGAAGGAGATGACGCGCCGCCTCGCACGCGAAGAAGCTGTGTTCGCCGGAACCTCGTCGGGCGCGAACATCATCGCCGCCATGCAGCTCGCCCAGCGCCTGGGCCGCGGCGCGAAGATCGTGACGCTGATGGCGGACTCCGGTCTCAAGTATATGAACACGGACGTGTTCCGGCGATGAGCTACGGCGACGCGCGCGTCGACGATTTGCTGGCCGAGGCGGAGGTCTATGCGCGCTATCAGATTCGCGAACTGCTCGAGAAGCAGCTCCCTGCGCTGCTGGAGCTGCCGCAATCGCCGGCGCGGGAGGCGGGACGTTTGCGGCTCCTGGACCTCCTGGGCGGCGCAGCACCGTTGAGCGGGCAGAGACAGGAACACGCATATATCGAAGTGCCTAACCGAACGCTGCACCCGCCGGTCCGGGGTGTCGTGACGATGGAAGGCGTCTATCGGCGCGTACCCTACGACGGGACCGCGCTCGAGGGTCTCACTGCCGGAGAGATTCTCGATCTGCTCGGCAGCGCGGATTCGGAGCAGGAAGGGAAGTTCTGGTATTCGAATGAACAGGGCAGCGTCGTGACCCGGCGGGGCGAGCAGCTCGTCGCGACGGAGTTCAGCGGCGCGTTTCCGAGGATCGCGCCGGGACGGCCGTATCTCGTCTGGATCTACGACAACATGCTCGGGCCTTCCGATTCGGAGGAAACGGTGGCGACATGGTTCGTGTTTCTGCTCGTGCCCGAGCGCGTCGTGATCGCGATTGCGGGCGTGCCGAAACGGATCGACTTCTGAGCGCTCCCGTCATCCCGAGCGAAGTCGAGGGACCCGGGTGGGGCGGTACGAAGATCATGTCGCGCGCCTCCCACACACGCGAGGTCCCTCGACTTCGCCTCCGAGAAACTTCCAGTGTTTATGCGGGTTTGGGCCGACTAGTCCCTTCTCCCCCGCACGGGGGAGAAGGTGCCGAAGGCGGATGAGGGGCCTCTTGTTCGCGCGTTGCACGAACCCCTCATCCGCGCTTTGCGCACCTTCTCCCCTCGCGGAGGGGAGAAGGAACTCATGCCAGAGCACCTCTGGTGCTGATCGCTGAAGCTCTGCAGAAATGAGTTGATGTCCATGACTTCTCATCGATGCATGGAGCGTGCGTGCGGTCGGTCAGCCTGAGCGATGACCTCGAGCCACGGCGCGGCGATCGTCCGTTCGCCGAGGGCTTCGAAGGCACTCGAGAGCCGAAGCAGCGAATCGTTGACGCTTTTCTCTTCCTGCCGTGCCCATGTTGCGATCCGCGCGTGGCTCGGTGAGATCAGCGCGTCTCCGCGATGCGCCTCCGGAATGAAACCATGTGCGCGCAGCAGGAGGTCGAGCGAGCGCGTCGCGTAGCCGTAGCGATGCGGAAAGGCGAGGAGGTTGTTGTAGCCGAGTGCGAGGGCAACCGGATTTCGCTCCTCGATTGGAAAGGCCGACATTGCGGCATAGAAGAGCGCGTTCGGGATCCGGATGACGAGCGGCCCGCTAACGATTCGCTGCACCTCGCGCAACAACGACTTCGGGTCTTCGATCTGCTCGAATGTGTTCCAGATGAACACTGCATCGAAGGCAGCATCGTCGAAGGCACATTCTTCGAGCGATGCCTTGCGCGTCGGATAGCCGTGTGCGGAGGAGAAGCGCGACGTTTCCTGGCCGATGTCGATTCCAAGAGGAACCCATCCCCATTCGGCAGCGACGTGCAGAAAGCCGCCGGTGTAGCTGCCGATCTCCAGCACGCGCGCACCCTCTGGCAAGAGCGCGCGATATTGCGCTGCCTTGTGCCGAAACGCGTCGATGTGGGCGCGCAACATCTGCTCGAGTACATAGTCCGCATAGCGCTCTTCTGCGAATGACGGCGCGTGATCGACGCGGACGAGGATCCCGCAGGCAGGACATGCGCGAAGTTCGCCCGGCACACCGAGCAGCACATCGGTGCGATCTTTCAGCTGCGCCGCTTCGATGTGGCCGTCGATTCGCTCGTCGAAGAATCGCTGCCGCAGCTCGAGCTCCGCGTCGATTCGCTCTCGCGGTACGAGAAGAGGAAGATCGGCGCTCTCACAAAGTGGGCAGACGGACATTGCTTTCGATCTAGCAACATATCGACCAACACGCTTTTCACTCCGTCACTTCGGCCAGCCGTTGCCGCAGGACCCTGGCCCGCGTCGGGTTGAGCGTGATCGCGCGGCGGAACAAACGTGCCGCGCGATCGAAGGCCAGCGCGGCTGCCGCGTTCTCCGCGGCGCGCTCCACGTATCCCGCCGCCCGATCAGGAAGGGCCGCCGCAAGCAGATGATCCGCGAGCAGTTCGGCGTCGACTTCGAAGGTCTCGAGCGCGGTTGCCAATTGTGCGTGCCGCTGCCGCAGCTCCTCTTCATCGAGCAACGACAGCGCCGCCTCGGCGATGCGATCGTGATACGGCTCGACCGTTTCTCCGCGTGCCGTTTCCCGCCCCCGAATCAGATTCTGTGCGGTGAGGATCGTCAACGTCTTGTCGAACTCGCCGCCGCTGAGAGCGCGGTGCAACGGTGCGCGGAGTATCGGCCGCCCGTGCACCGCGATCATCTGCAGCAGGCCGAGCGCGGAAAGAGGCAGGCTCCGCAATCGCACCTGCAGGACTTGGAGGATGGTCGCGTCACGGCGAAGAACTGCCGGCCCCGCCATCGTGAACGCGCGCACGAGCTCGCCGATGAAGAGCGGACTCCCACCCGCCTCGTTCGCGATGATCGCCGCCACCTCGGCGGGCTCGGTGACGCTGTCGCCGAGGAGCTCCAGGGCCAGCGCGTGCGACTCTTCGGAAGTGAGCGGCTCGAGGATCACGTCGCGCGCAGGAACCCGTTCGCGAAAGGTCGGAACGCAGGGACTGCTCTCCGCCGCATCCGAGCGATACGCTGCAATGAAGAGCAGCGGAGGTGCGTTGGGCGGACGCAGCATTTCATCGAGCAGCTCCGCGCTGTCGATATCGCCCCACTGCAGATCGTCGATGAACAGAACGAGCTTCGTCCGCTCCGCGAGTCGAAACAAAAGCTCGCGCATCGTCGCAAAGGCGCGCTGCCGCAAGTCGTGCTGATTCGCATCGAGATCAGGAACGACTCGGCGGCGCATGCGAATCAGATCGCCGAGATTGCGCAATGTCGGAAAGAGTTGCTCCGCCGGAGCGATGTCGCGCGGGACAAGGGCATCGATCTCCGCGGGACTGAGGCGCGAGGTGTAGCGCGATAGTGCATCGACGAGACTGTCGACGCCTTTATAGGGGACGGATTCGCGCTGGTAGCAACGGCCGGTGAGAACGAGGAGATCGGGGACTTCGTCGCGTTTCTCTTCGAGGAAGGCGCGAACGAGCGCGGTTTTTCCTGCGCCGGAATCGCCCTGCACGCAGATGGTGATGGGCCCGCCGTCCATTGCATCCGAGAATGCGCCGCGCAGAGCGCGCAGATACGGCTGTCGGCCAACGAGGAAACCAGAGCCGCGCGCCGCGAACGAAATGCGAGGTGGTGCGGAGTCGCCGAAGCGCCGGAGAATCTCTTCACCGGTCGGGCGAGAGGCGGGATCGAAACGGAGCAGATCGCGACAGAGCTCATCGAGCTCGGGTGGGATGCCTGACGCGATCGTGCTCGGCGGCGGAATGTCGCGCCCCCGCTTTGAATCGAGGATCTCCATGTACGTACCGCGGAATGGCACGTCGCCAGTGAGTGCCTCGTAGAGAATGATTCCGACCGCGTACCAATCGCTCGCAGGCCCGAGCCGCGCTCCTTCGCTCTGCTCGGGTGACATGTACGCTGGTGTGCCGGAAGTGGCGCCGGTGTTCGTTCCGCGCGAGAAGAGATCGGTGTCGAGCACCAGGCCGAAATCGAGCAGAACGACGCGATGATCATCTGCACCGACGAGGACGTTCGACGGTTTGATGTCGCGATGCAGCTTGCCCGCGTTGTGCAGCGTGACGAGTCCCGTCGCGAGTTGCGGCAACGCGAGCGCGAGCCGGTGGAATTCAACGCCGGCAGGTTGCTCCTGCTCGTCGCCGGCGGAAGCGAACGGAGTTCCGCGCACGTACTCGATGAAGTTCCCGCCGCGGATGAATTCCATCGAGACGAACCAGCGATCTCCTTCGGAAACGAGGTCGTAGAGCCGCACGAGATTGCGCTCGGCCATGTCGCTGAGCGAGCGGAACTCGCGCTTGAAGCGATAGAGCGCGTCCGGCGTCGTCTGCCGCAGCGTCTTGAGGGCGAGGACTTTGTTCCGGACGTTGTCGAAGACTTCGTAGACGATACCGAAGGTACCGGATCCGATCCGGCGCCGGACGTAATACCGATTGGCGATGGTGTCGCCGGGATTCATGGCCCGTTGGAATCATAAGGCTGATGGAGCGCAGACGGCAGGTTCAGAATGCAGGGTTGCGACCGATCCCCCGTCATCCCGAGCGAAGTCGAGGGACCTCGCGTGGGTGGGAGGCGCGCGACATGATCTTTGTACCGCCCACCCACCCGGGTCCCTCGACTTCGCTCGGGATGACGGCGGCTTGCGATCGCGTGCC
>CAZKID010000253.1:0-8056 GCA_964552405.1 uncultured Thermoanaerobaculia bacterium | reverse complement strand
CGTCATCCCGAGCGAAGTCGAGGGACCCGGGTGGGCGGGAGGTACGAAGATCATGGCGCGCGCCTCCCACACACCCGGGTCCCTCGACTTCGCTCGGGATGACGTGGGCTCGGCTATCGAGCATTTCGCTTCTACCCCGGTGAATCATTGGAGCGCGTACGCTCGGGATAAACTGAGTAGACTTGCGCGCGTATGCGCAAGATACTCACCCTCCTCGCCGCCGTCGTGCTCGCGTCCTGTGCCAGCACGACGGCGACTGCACCCGTCTCGATGAACGCTCACTCCGAACGCTACGTCAAACTCGTTCTCGCCCTCGGTGAACACGACGCCGACTACGTCGACGCGTACTACGGTCCGCCCGCATGGCGCGACGAGGTGAAGGCGAAGAAGCTCACTGTCGATCAGATTCACGACGACGCCGTCGCCCTCGACCACGAGCTGCGCGCGATGCCGAAGCCGGCCGGCGAACTGCTGGCGCTCCGCCGCGAGTATCTCGCGCGGCAGACCGAGGCGTTGATCGCGCGAGCAGACATGCTGAGAGGGAAGAAGCTGACCTTCGACGAAGAATCGAAGGCGCTCTACGACGCCGTCGCGCCGCACCACGACGAAGCCTACTTCGAGCAGCTCACCTCGCAGCTGAATGCCGAGCTGCCGGGCGAAGGAGCGATCGCCGATCGCCTCGACGCGTTCAAGAAAGACTTCATCATCCCGAAGGAGAAGCTCGACGCGGTCTTCAAGCGCGCCATCGAAGGCTGCCGCGAACGCACGCTGCAACACATGGATCTCCCCGCCGGCGAGACGTTCACCATCGATTATGTGACCAACAAATCGTGGAGCGGCTACAACTGGTACAAGGGCAGCTTTCACAGCCTCATTCAAGTCAACACTGATCTGCCGATCTACATCGATCGCGCGATCGATCTCGCCTGCCACGAGGGCTACCCCGGACATCACGTCTATAACGCGCTGCTGGAGAAGAATCTCGTGCGCGATCGCGGCTGGCAGGAGTTCACGGTCTATCCCCTCTTCAGCCCGCAGTCGCTGATCGCCGAGGGGAGCGCGAACTACGGAATCGACATCGCGTTCCCGGCGAATGAGCGCGTGGAGTTCGAGATGGCGAATCTCTTCCCGCTGGCCGGTCTCGATGCGTCACGCGCGGCGAAGTACTATCGGGTGCAGGCGCTGGTTGGGAAACTCGGTTACGCGGGCAACGAAGCAGCCCGTGGCTATCTCGATGGAAAACTGAGCGCCGATCAAGCCGTCAACTGGTTGACCAGGTATGCATTGATGGCCGAGCCGCGCGCGCGGCAGCGCTTGAAGTTCATCGAGCAATACCGCAGCTACGTCATCAACTACAACCTCGGCAAAGACCTCGTCGCGAACTGGGTGCAGGGCAATTGGGATCGCTTCAAGCTGCTGCTGTCGTCGCCCCGGCTGCCGTCGAGTCTGAAGTAACGGCCGAGCGTCCCCTCGGATTGGGCCCGCGAGAGGGTCCGCTGCCCTCTCACCGGAGTGCTACTATCCGCCCGATGCGCCATCGTGCCGTCCTCGGCATTCTGCTCGTGTTGACGTTCCTCCTCGCGATCCCAGGGGTCGCGGCGGACAACGTCTGCACATCGCAGGACGTCACACTCGCGCAGCCCATGAACGCCGTGCCTCTCGTCGGCCGACCGAGCTCGCTGCAATCGCCGGTCGCCGCAGTCCTTCACTCGAGAGCCAGTTTCCATCAGTTGCGAGAGCTTGCGCGGCCGCGTGAACAGGCATCGTTCGGCAGCGTGCTTCCTTCCGTCGAGAGTCTCGCCGTCCTCTTTCACGTCTTCCGCATTTGAGAGTGAGCGCGCCCGCGTTCGTTTTCTCTGCGGAGGATCGTGTTCATGAACCACGAGGCGACACTCATCGCAACCGTGGCCGCGGGACTGGGACTGGCAACACTGTTCGGTCTTCTCGCGGCAAAACTACGCATGCCGCCCATCGCCGGCTATTTGCTGGCAGGCATTGCCATCGGCCCGCACACGCGCGGGTTCGTCGGCAACGTCGCGCTGGCTGGCGAGCTCGCCGAGATCGGCGTCATCCTGCTGATGTTCGGCGTCGGCCTTCGTTTCTCGCTCCATGACCTCGTCTCGGTGCGGCGTCTCGCGATTGGCGGCGCGGTCATCCAGGTCTTTCTCACCGCGTTGCTCGGCGCTTGCGCCGGCTTCGTCTGGCAGTGGAGTGTTGCGTCGTCCGTCGTCTTCGGGCTCTGCCTCTCGGTGGCGAGCACGGTCGCGCTGCTTCGGACGCTCGAGTCGCGCAGCCTCCTGACATCGTTCGAAGGCCGCGTGCTGACGGGGTGGCTCGTCGTTCAGGACCTCCTGACCGTTCTGGTGCTCGTGTTGATGCCCCCGATTGCCGGGATCCTGCGTGGTGCAACGGCTGGTCAGTCGCTTCTCGTCATCCTCGGCATCACCGTGGCGAAGATCGCGGCCTTTTCGATTCTCATTCTCGTCGCCGGCCGCAAGCTCCTTCCGCGCGTTCTCTGGGTCGTGGCGAAAAACGGATCGCGCGAGCTCTTCACGCTCAGCGTCGTCGCGATCGCAGTCGGGGTGGCCTTCGCCTCCTCGCAGCTCTTCGGGCTTTCCTTCGCCCTCGGCGCGTTCTTCGCGGGAGTGATGCTGCGCGAGTCGGAGCTCAGTCATCGTGCCGCAGAAGCCTCGCTGCCGCTGCAGGACGCCTGTGCAGCCCTCTTCTTCGTTTCGGCCGGAATGCTCGTGGATCCGGCGATCTTCGCCGCGAAGCCGGCGGCCGCGCTCGCGACTCTGCTCATCGTGATGGCGGGCACGCCGCTGATCGCCGCGGCGCTCGTGAAGAGCTTTCGATATCCCCTCACGACTGCGATCACGGTCGGTGCCGGGCTCGGTCAGATCGGCGAGTTTTCGTTCATTCTCGCGAGCACTGGCGTCTCCCTTGGTCTTCTCTCGTCGCCGGGACGCGATCTCGTGCTGGCCGCCGCGATCACCTCGCTTGCGCTGAACCCGATTCTCGTTGCCGCTGCCGGCTGGCTCACGCGGCGCCTGCACTCCGATTCCCATCGCGACACGGATCCATTGTCGGCGCTTCCCGCAGACGTCGACTCGTCTCTGCTGACGGGACACGTCGTTCTCATCGGCTATGGCCGCGTCGGCCGCCGGATCTCGGATGCGCTCGTCGCGCGCGCTGTTCCGCATGTAGTCATCGAGCGCAGCCGCGAGCTCGTCGAAGAGCTTCGCCGCCGCAGGATCCCGGCCGTCGCCGGCGACGCTTCAGAAACCGGCGTGTTGATCCAGGGGCATGTGGCGAGAGGGCGAATGCTCGTCATCGCGATGCCCGACACGCGTTACGTTCGAAGAATCGCAGAGGTCGCGCGCCTGCTGAATCCGCGCATCGGCATCGTCGTGAGAACGCACAGCGATGAAGAGGCGGAGCTGTTTCGCGGCGACGCGATCGGCGAAGTCTTCATGGGCGAGCACGAGCTTGCGCTCGGAATGACGCGCCACGTTCTGGAACGGATGGCCGCATGATCGCGGCTCTTCTCGAATGGATCACCCGCATCGTGCTGCGCAGGCCGCGCGAAGTCCTCTACCTGACATTCGTGATCGTGCTCGCATCCGCGGCAATCGCCACGCGCATTCGCATCGATCCCGATGTCCTCAACCTCATTCCACGGGGCAACCGCGAGGTAAACGAGTTCCGCACTCTGCTGAAAGAAACCGGAACTCTGGACTTTCATGTGCTCGTGATCGACTTCCCCGGCGAGAGCGATCCTGCGAACTATTACCCGCTGCTCGACGATCTCGGCGCACGCATGGGCGCCATTCCCACCGTGGAGAACGTGACGTGGCGCCTGCCGGATGTCCTCTCCGCCGTTCATCGCGTAATCCCCTACTCGATGCTCCTGCTCACGCCCGGCGAGCTGGACGAGGTCGCGCGGAAGTTGACGGACGAAGAGATCCGCGCCTCCGTCGCGCGCAACCACGCATTGCTCCAAACCCCGCAATCGGCGATTGCGAAGCAGCTCGTGCGCGTCGATCCGTTCAATCTGCTCCCCATCTTCGCGACGCGTATGCAGCGCGCGGGCGGCGGACTGAAGATCGATCTCGCCAGCGGCTACTACATCTCAGCCGATCATCGATCGGCGATCATCGTCGCGCGGCCCCGGCATCCTGCGCAGGATCTGCCGTTCAGCCGCTCGCTCATGGCAGCAACGCGCAGCGCGGCGAACGCTGCCTTGTCCGAATTTCGCAAACAGAACCCGGGAGTCGCGCCGCCAACGATCGGATTCACCGGCGGCTATGCGATCGCGGCGAACGACGAGAAGATCATCCAGAACGACATGGTGATCAACAGCATCACGTCGATGATCGGCGTGCTGGCGTTGTACCTCTATGCCTACCGGCGGCCCTCTGCGATGCTCTACGCAGCCGTCCCGATGACCGCGGCCATCGTCATCACGTTCGGTTTGAGCGCGCTGCTTTACGGGACATTGTCCGCCGCCAGCACGGGATTCGCTGCCTTGCTCGCGGGACTCGGACTCGACTTCATGACCGTGCTGTATGAGCGCTTCGTCGACGAGCGCAATCGGGGCGCCGAGGTGGACGACGCCGTGAGGACGTTGATGCGCCGCACCCTGCCGGGCGTCATTGTCGGCGCACTCACGACCGCGGCGACGTTCTATGCATTTCTCGCGACCGAGTTCCGCGGCATGACCGAGCTTGGCGCGCTCACCGGGCACGGCATCATGATCTTTCTTCTTTGCGTGCTCTTCGTTTTTCCTGCCGTACTCGTAATCATCGAACGGCGCCGCGGAGGCAAACGGCGGCTTCGCGTTCACGCACTGGGATCAGGACGGCTCGTGCGCGGCAGCATCGTGCGGCCTGCGCCGGTGATCGCCGTATGGCTCGTGGTCGTCTGCATCGCAGCGTTCTTTGCGCGCGATGTCCGCTTCAACGACACGCTGCAGGGACTGCGCGCGACCGGGAACGATGCAGTGCGCATGCAGGAAACAGTCACCCGCCGCTTCGGACAATCCTTCGATGCAATGATGTATGCCGCACACGGCCGCACGCCGGAACAGGCGCTCGCCCAAACGGCACGAGCGGCGAAGGAGCTCGATGAGCTCGTGGCAAACGGGACGATCGGCTCCTATCAGAGCCTCGCGACTTTCATCCCCGACGAAGCGAGACAGCGAGCGGTCATCGATGCGCTTCGCAGCGGAGAGCACGATCGCTTCTCCTTCGCGCGAATCGACAAGACCTTCCGCGTCGCACTCGCAGAAAACGGATTCAGAAGCGAGGCCTTCGATTCGATCCTCCCGTCATACGAAGCCGCTCTGGCGCAGCGAGCGCCAATGACAGCCGGCACACTGCAACAGCTCGGCATGGGTGATGTCCTGCAGCGCTTCGTGAAACGCACGCCGGGTGAATATCTCTCGGTCGTCTATGTCTATCCGGCGGGTGGCAAGTGGCCGCGCTTTCTCCCTGCCGGTTTGCAGGAGCTGCGCGCACGGCATCCCGAGGCAATTCTCACGGGAGTGAATCTCGTGTCGGAGACGCTGCGAGGCATCACCCGCAAAGACGCCACGCGCGCCAGCCTCCTCGGACTCGTGCTGACGTTCGCGCTGGTCTGGGCAGGCTTCCGCTCATTCGCGCGCGCCTGCTTCGTCTTCGTCCCCTTCATTGCCGGCTGCATCTGCATGCTCGGCTTCATGGGAGCGTTCGACCTCGAGTTCAACTTCATGAACGTGTTCGTCGGGCTGATGCTGGTGGGGACCGCCACCGACTATGCCGTCTACATGCTGGAGCGGTACGACGAATCGCCGCAGGAGTTCCCGCACAACGCAATCGAGACGGGACGTGCCGTCGTGCTGGCCGCGATGATGTCGGTCATCGGCTTCGCATCGTTCGCAATGTCGCACTATCCAGGGGTACGTTCGATCGGGCTCGCGTCGGTCGTCGGTATTTCGCTGAGCTGCCTCGCATCGATCACGTTGCTGCCGGCGCTCCTGACTGGAGTCAGGTCGAGGAATGGAAAAGTTTCGACCTGACTACATCCCTCACATCCTCGAGCAGCATGTCGATCCGCTCGCGGTGCGTGCGGTGGGAGACGATGCAGACGCGGATCACGAACTCTCCCTTCACGATCGCGCTCGTCAGCATCACGCGCTTGCGTTGATTGATGCGCTCGAGCAGCTCGCGGTTGTCGAGGTCGGAGCCCTGCATGCGGAAGGCGAGCGTCGACAGCTCGGGCTCGGCCACGATGTGCAGGCCGTCGATGGTGGCCAGCCCGTTGCGCGCGTATTCGATGAGATCGAGCTTTTCGTCAAGTTGTTGACGAAATGGCTCGATGCCGAAGAGCTTGAGCGGCAGCCAGACGCGCAGGCCGCGGAAGTCGCGCGACAGCTCCGGTGAAAGCTCGCAGAAGTCGATCAGCTCGTCCGCATCCTGCATCTCGGGGAGATAGTCGGCGTGCGAGGAGTGCGCGGCACGCAGCAGGCGCGCATCACGCACGAGGAGCGCGCCTGTGCCGAACGGCAGAAACAGCGTTTTGTGCGGATCGAGAATCACCGAGTCCGCCTCCTCGATTCCGCGCAGCCTCGCTCTTCCCCGCTCGGTCAGATTGAAGAACGCGCCGTACGCACCATCGACGTGGAACCAGAGCGACTGCTCCCGTGCGACCTGCGCCAGCGCGGCGAGATCGTCGACCGCTCCCGTGTTCGTCGTGCCGGCACTCCCCGCGACGAGGAACGGCGTGAAGCCTGCGGCGCGATCGCGCGCGATGGCCTCCTGCAGCGCATCGAGCCGGAGGTGGAACTGCTCGTCCGACGGAATCTCGCGCACGTTCGCGTGAGCAAAGCCGGCGAGGTTCGCCGCTTTTTGAAACGAGTGATGGATCTGATCGGAGCAGTAGAGCGTCCCGCGCAGAAAATCTTCGGGAAGCTTCGCGCGGCGCGCGGTGACGATCGCCGTGAAGTTCGCCAGCGAGCCGCCGCTGGTCAAGACGCCGCCGGAACCGCGAGGCAGACCGAGAATCTCGGCGAACCAGCGGATGACGTTGGCTTCGAGCTGCACCAGTGCCGGGGCCGCCGCACAGACGCCGACGTAGCGATTCACGGAGTCGGCGATCAGATCCGCAACCGCAGCGTGGAAGAGGCCGCCGCCCGGAACGTAAGCGAGGTATCCCGGACCCGCCGCGTTGAACGAGCGCGGAATCAGGTCGCGGAAGAGATGGTCAAGCAGTTGACCATAGTCCGTCCCCTGCCGCGGCAACGGCTCGATCAATGTGCGGGCGAATTCCGTCGCACCTTCCACGTTGTGCGCCGGCTGCGACGGGAGCGATTGAATGTGTTCGACGATGTGTCGCATCGCCTCATCGACGAGGACGTGCATGGTTGTAGCATCGGGTTCGAGCGGGTACACGCACCGAGAGTATCATCGAGAAAAGCCGCTACGCCCGGAGGGGAATCATGAATCGCGTCCTGCCCGTCGTCTTCGCCGTGGTCGTCGTTTCCGGCTGCGCGCACGTCGAACCGCAATTCAGACCGCGGCAGTCGGCGGAGTCGGAAGCGTTCGTCCGTCTCTCGCTGCAGGACGAACATGGCCGCGTGCGGCCCGATGGCCTGCTGCGCGCGCTCGAACAAAAACGCGCGATGCGCGTCGCACCGCAGGCCGCCGGTTTGACGCGTGAGAGCTGGACGTGGCTCGGGCCGGGCAACATCGGCGGACGCATTGCCGCGCTCTGGTTTCATCCGACGACCGCGGGCCTGATGCTCGCTGGATCGACCGGCGGCGGCATCTGGAAGACAACAGACGCCGGCGCGAGCTGGGCGCCCGTCAATGACTTCCTCCCCTCGCTTTCCGTGACGTCGATCGTCTCGCTGCCCAATGATCCGAACACGCTCTTCGCGGCGACGGGCGACGGCTGGTTCGCTTCGCTCTCGATCCGCGGAGCCGGGATCTACAAGTCAGCGGATGGTGGTGCAACGTGGAGTCAGTTGCCTTCGACCGCGAACAGCACGTTCATCGCCGTGAACTCACTCGCCATC
>CAZKID010000252.1:0-8060 GCA_964552405.1 uncultured Thermoanaerobaculia bacterium | reverse complement strand
GTACCCGAGCCGCTGGCGACCAGCACGGTCTGCACGAAACCGACGGTGGTGTCGTCCGGCCCGATGTAAGTCAGGACGACATTGACTCCGGGTCCCGCAATGATTCCCTGGAACTGATAGTGGCCAGTCTGGTCCGTCCGTGTCTCGAGAGAAATTCCGTTGAAACTCGCAAAGACGCGGGAGCCGATCGAAGAACCACCGGCTTCGGCTTCGACATAACCCGTAATCGCGCTGTAAGTACCCAGATTGATTGCAGCTGGAGCTTTGATCGTCTGGCTATTGAGCGAAACAGAAGTCGCTCCCGTCAATGGGTTGTTCGGTGAGAGCGTCGATGCCTGAACTGAAACAGTTCCGAGAGGAAGGTTGCTCAACTCGATATTGCCCGCGGCATCGGTATAGCCACTGGTTGAGATTCCGCCGCTCGACGCCGTGACGAAAACGTTCGGCATTGCGGTACCGCTCTGCGTCACGGTGACGATCACGGAGCCGAACGCCTGGAACCAGATGTCGTCGACGACTTTCGTTGCTTCGTCGCGACCAAACTGTACTGCGCGCTCGACAGAGCGATTCCGACCGCCGAGCTCGTGGACAACAATCGAGATCGGGATCTCACGCACGAGACCGGGGAACTGCGCGACACCGGACGTCGTCTGGGTCGTCCGTAGATACTGACCGCCTGGCGCCTTCTCGCTGACTTCGATAACGGCGAGCGGCGCGGGGACACCCGAATTCGCACCGGCGTCGTTGGGAAGGAACGCCTTGACCGTAAGCGCCGACGTGGGCTCGAGGAACATCGGAACATGCGTCGTGCCATTGGCAGGCGTTACGGGAATGTCGCGCATCACTCTGCGGCGAATGGATTGCGGATCGCGCGCTTCGAGAGTAACGAGGCCTTCGCGCACACCTTTGAAATCGAACGTGCCATCGGTCGCCGTCGACGTACGGGTCTGATAGCCCGCGCCATAGAGCGAAATATTGGCGCCGGGAACCGCTGCATTCGCGTTCTCCGGATCCTTCAGGGAACCATCGACCTCGCCGCTGTACTGCAATTCGATCTGACGGCTCGCCGTCGCATTGCGCGTGACGCTGAAGGAGTCTGTACTGCCAAACTTTCCTTGTGCCTTCGAATATGCACTTGCCGTGTAATCACCGGCGGGGACGCCGTGGAAGGTCACAGTGCCAGTGACATCGGTCGTTGCGAAGTCAAACAACGTGCTCCGATAGAGCGAGATCTCCGCATTCGCGACCGGCGCAAAGGCATTGTTTGGATCGACGACCGAAATCGTGACCGTACCAGTACCGAGGCTGCCGATCGTAACCGTAGGCGTGAGAACGTCTCCCTCGTTCGAGAGGACGCCATTAAATGCGCCAGTGAGATCGGGGTTTGTCGGATCCATCGCCGTGAGGCGCACTGGAACCGCAAAGACATTATTGATGCGAAAATGGCCATTGCCGTCCGCAATCAGCGGCTCGCCTTGTGAGCCGAATGGCCGTCCCGGGTACGACAATTCGCGCAGCCAGTAGCGCGCGAAAGGAACCGGTGCACCGGAATCATTGACGATCTTTCCTTCGACACTGCCCTGCTTCATCAGCAGCAGATTCAGGTTCGTGACCGGACCGCCGAATTGTGGTGTGGTCACGCCCGTCGTCGCGGTGCGATAGATCCCGTTCTGCGTGTAATCAGCGACGACGTCGAAGGATGTCTGCGGCGGGACATTGCGGAACGTGTAGATGCCGTCCGCGCCTGTGGTCTGTACATCTTTCCCGATGAGACTGACCGTCGCGCCGGAGACTGGTGTGTAGCCATCGATCGACAAGACACGCCCACTGATGCTGGCCAGAGTCGACAGCACGAGCTCACGCGACTGCAAATCACCTTCGTAGAAGATGCGGATGGAGACCGCGGCGTAGCCTTCGGATTCGAACGTCTCGAGCGTAAGGTCCTGCTGCGCAGGAACATTCGCAAAGACCGCATCATCGGCCGCAGTCGTGTTGACGACTCTCGTCGTGATCGCGGGACCCTGTTCGGCATCGTTCCATTGCCGATACCAGAGGCGCATCTTTCCGTAGAGACGCGAGCCGGCCTGAACGATGTGGCCGCGCACGGTTCCCTGCCCTGGCAGTCGCAGTGTCAGCGGTGCGATCTGGCCGGCGAAGGAAACCGAAGCGTCTCCCGACGTGAACTGCACGCCATAACGTGCATCGCTGCCGCCATACGGTGCGGCGACGACGGAGATGGTTGATCCGGCACCGATGTTCGGAAAGTCATAAACACCGTCGCCGTTTGGAGTCGCGTCTTCCGTCGGGTATCCCGGCAAGAAGACGTGATAGCCGGAGACCGGCTCACCTGTGGCGCTGACGAGATGCACGCGCACTGTGCCAGGACCTGAACCTGTCGACTTCGCGATGTTGATGGGAACGTTGTTCGTTCCTGCCGCAAGGGCCGGCAGCTTGATGATGGCCGCGCGGGCGGTGGCCGGATCATAGGCGCGAATCACTTTCCCCGTGAACGATTGCGGAACGCCCGCATAAACGTATTTGCCCGTTGCGTCCGCAATGACTGTGGCCATCCCGGCGATCTGCACGTTTGCTGAAGGGACAGGGTCTGCGCTGCCCGGTCTCATTGGATCCTCGATCGTGACGAGACCTTCGATACCAACGAGCGCGTCGTCCTTTGCTGGGACAACGAGTGTGAGATCGCCAGTGTCGTACGTCGTGTCCGATTTCAGATCGAAATCGACGGCGATGCTTTGAGGCGCAACGTCATAGTTCTCTGCAAGGACCGTAATAAAGCCGCTCGGCACTTTCGTGAACTCGAATCGTCCTTCGGAATCGGTATAGCTGTCGCGCAATCCGTAGCCGGAGCTGTAAACGCCGACATGGGTGCCGGCAACTGGCGCCTTCGAATCGTTGCGAATGATGCGGCCACGCACGATTCCCGTTCCCGGAAACGGGCGTCGATAGATCGAAATGTTCTGCACGACGACTTCGCCACCGGAATGCAGCTCATTCGCAGCGAATGCAATGTTGCCTGCCGCGTCCTGTGCACTGAAGGTCAGGGGGCCGACGGGAAGATCTCCGACTTCGAAGTATCCCGAGGCATCCGTCGTTGTCTGGCGAAACTGATTGAACATCGTGCTGCCGACCACGACAGCGGCGTTCTTGACAACGTCCCCGCTCTCATAGCGCACATTCACGCGCGCTGAACCGGGCCCAACGCACGAAACAGAGACATCATGCACGGTATGGCGCAGACTGACGGCACCCTCGCGTTTCGATTCCCTGCCCGATACACCGGCCTTGAGTACGTAGCCACCGTTCAATGCCGCGTCGAGGTCACGTGGTACATATTCGAAGAGGAAGGCCCCGCTGGCATCCGCCTTCTGATACTGCAACCCTGTCTGTGTCGAGAGCTGCAGCTCAGCGTTAGGTACCGGTTTGTTGTCGCCGCCGATAACGGACCCCAGAATCAACGCGGAGTTGCGGGTTTCGACAACGGGGACGACATCGATTGGACTTCCGGAGTCGACTAGATTGCTCGTGCGGATGCTGTATTGCGCGTCGCCCGACAAGGAGCTGTCGTAGTTGAGCCGAATGACCCGACCATCGGTTTGTAGCGCGGCACCGGCAACGACGCGCGCGCCGTTGAAGGTCGCGCCATATTTCGCGGAGTCGAGCGTCACGGTCGTAGCGAAATCACCAGAGAGATCGTTACTGGTGGGTGGGAGCGCGCGATTGAAGAGCATCGACACGACGTGACCGTCCTCATCGAGGTGCAGGTCCTGGCGGGCGGCGACGATTCTGATTTTTGCAATCTCGACAGGTGTGGTCGCAAGACCGATGTCATTGCTGGTGGCGGTGCCGTTACCGATGTGGACACGAATCGTGTTCCCAGGTGAAAACGTCGCGGTGGCACGCGCGAGCTTTCCGTTCGCCGGGAATATGAGATCGATCGTGCCCGCCGCAGTCGGAGTCAGAGTGAAGTCGAGCGAGTCGGGCGGACGACCGATGAGTGCGAGTTGGCCGCTCTCGTTCGGACCGGTGATCGCGTAAGCATCTCCATAGGGGATTTGCCGCTTCCAATTGGCGGTATCGAGAACGCCGTTCGTCGCTGGATCGCTGAACGCGATCGAATACGACTCTGCTCCTGAAGCGCCATGTACAAACGCCAGGACGTACGGTGTGCGATACGAGGTCGCATCAGCAAAATGCTGTGCCAGATCCGGAAAGCGTCCGTCGCTGCCGGCGTATGCGGCCGCCAGTTCCTTCCCCATTGCTTTGGACGCATCGCGGCCAATATCGCCGGCCGGATCTTCGATTTCCTGGCGGCGGAACTGATCCCATTCATCGAGGCGCGTACTGCTGCCGAGAAGATCGAGCGCGAGGTTCGCGACGGAGTCGCGGCGATCCTCGCCAATAAACATCCGCTCGCCTGCGCGCGCCAGATCGACGGCGCGTGTAAAGACGTCGGTCGTAATGACCCGCGGAAATTTTGCGGTCTGTTTATTGAGCGGCGCGGTCGCAAGTCCGTAGCCGATTCCGAAGAGACCCAGTTGCGCGTCGAGGTACTCCTGCGTGAAGTACGGAGTCCGTGCGTAGTAAGGAAGAACGAGCGTAACGGGCGAGAGAGGAACACCGGTGGGGCTCACACCCATATCGAGCGTGAACGCGGCGGAGTTGATCACCGAGTCGTCGCCAACCGAAAGCGCAGTAGCGAATACATGGCCATTGATGCTCGGGACGAGCTTCTCCTGAACGCTCTTCGTCTCTCCGGCCTCGAGATGGAGTTTGAACGAGCCAGGCGTCCCTGCGGCGCGGCAGACGAAGTTCTTCAGAGTATTGTTTCCGCACTCCTGAATGCCATTGTCCGTGAGCTCGATATCCTGAGCAGCATCGCTCGTATTCGTAATGAAGGTATAGGTCTTATAAGGAACGTTCTTATTGACAGTGTCTGGATGAGAAAAGGTGATGTTGAAGCGAGCGTCGTGGACGACGATGGCTGCGCTGGGATGCGCAGCGAGGGGAACGTCCTTCTGGCCGTTGACGTGGAAGATCGCGTTGACATCGAGATCGAGTCGATAGCTACCCGACTTGAGCCCCTCGGCCGTCCAGTCGACATTACCCTGCATTTGTGCGGCAAGGACCGTGGCGCCGCCAGGCCCTGTAATCGACACCGGCTGTCCATAAGAGGCGGCCGGCTTACTCTCGACAATACGAATCTGATTAGGCGCATGGATCGAGGCCGTGACGGACTGGAGCTCGATAGAACTTCCTGCCGGGGCGCCATTGGCAACGACCAAACCGACGAGAAAAAACTGATGGAGAACGGCGAGACTATTGGGGATGACGATGGCCGCGTGAATCTGGGGCCGCGGCGGGGCGTTGGGACCGTTGTCGTTCCCACCGCCGCCGGGTGGCAACGAATCGAATCCTCCAACGAGTTCCACCGGCACCTGCACTGGCGGACTCCAACGGGGCGGCGCCTGTTTTGCGTCAGAAGGGAGCGTGTATGGCGATTCTTTTGTTACCGGCGTCACCTCATTCGTGAGGCGATTGATGATCACCGGATACGGAACCTGGACGGTTTCTCCATTCGCGAGAACGAACGAAAACGTGTACTCGTAAACGTCGTAGTTGCTTGGATCAACCGTGATGCCGCGCTGGCGAAGTTCGTCAGCTGTGAGCTGCCTGACGGAAACTTTCGTCTGGAGGGCGTTTGTGGCCTGGATGACGGCGAATGACGGTGTTGCGACCTGCAGCAACTGGTCGCCTTTCATCATGCGGACGTTCTGTAGGTAGTACGTACCCTCTTCACTGAGCCCGGCAACCTGAAAGGCGTGGCCCGGCGCTGTCGTGATCGAGATCGCCGTCGTGATCCCTGGTCCAGTCAGATCTCCGATCGCAACGACTCCGTTTTCGACGATGCCGTCGAACTTCGTCTCGATCTGAGCAATCGACCCGACCTGGACGATCGCCGACTTCGTCAGCACTTCGAATGAAGTGCCCTGAATCTTCAACTCACCCTGCGTGATGACATCCGCGCGCATTGGAGCGCGAAACGCAATGAGCGCCGCAAGAGCGCAGAGGACAGACAGAGAACGGCGGACGTGGTTCAAACGGCGACTCCCGATTATTGGCTCAGTGTTCGGTGTGGGTAGGGACAAGGGCGTCCGCGTCGGTGGCGGCTCGTTTCGCTTCGATCGCCTTCGCTTCGACGCGGCGTGCGCCGGCCGGAATGCCGATCAACTGCGGTGATGGCTGCTGATCGTCGATCGTAATCACATTCAAGGTGACTTCGACGGACTCGCCGTGCGGGTTCCATTGCAGTTTGTGCTCGATGGGCAATGCGAAGGTGTCGCCGCTGGTCGTCGACTGGCTTGCGATTCGCGACCGCGGGTTTGCGGCAGCGCCGCGCAAGAGATCAACGGCCGGACCCCCGTTGCGCGGGAATGCTCCGCCCGCGACGACCTCGAACGCATCCTTTGAGAGCGAGATCGAATGATCGACGGCGATCTCCGCATGTAACGCGTTCGTCGCATCGTCGGCAATCATCACCTCGACATTGCGTCCTGCACGACGCTCCGAGCCGCGGTGCTCGATGGCCGGCGTCTTCGCTGCCGGTCTGACAGGCGGCGCGGGGAGTGCGGCGGCGAGTTGGGCGAATGAGGCGATGCTATACGTCGCCTTCCCGCGATCGATCTCGGTCAGCTCCTGCTTGGCGTAGTCCGCGATCGCGGTCTTGTCACCATTGATTGTGATGACCTGGTCGCCGGCGAAGTACTCATCGACGCGAGTGACGTGCCCCGTGAGCGAGTCGTTGACCTCGCGCACGACGTGAAAGGCCTTCGGAAAAAGCGGCGCCGCCGCCTCGGCCGGAACCGACACAGAGAGTAGGAGAAGGGCACAGGACACGCCTGCGCGAGTCGTGATCATGAACAGCCTCGTTTGTGATTTTGGGGACCTACCGGGGAATGGGCGGCGCGCAGTATAAGCGAGGGCGGAAGGAAATCCTACAGCCAATGATGGAAATTTTACCGACCGAGCGGTCGGCAACCACACCGTCAACCCACGAACTTGTAGCCTAGGCCGTGCACCGTCACCACGTGCTCGGCGCCGATCTTCTGGCGCAACTGCGCGACGTGCACATCGACCGTGCGCGTGGCGAGAGTGGCGCCATAGCCCCATACCTTGTCGAGCAATTCGTCGCGCGTGAGCAGCGAGCCGCGGTGTTCCACGAAGTAGCGCAATAAGCGCAGCTCGAGGCCGGAGAGCTCGATTGTTTGCGTTGCGCGCGTCACCACCGCCTTGCGAAAGTCGACACGCACATCGCCGAATGCGTACGCCTCTGACGGCTTATCCACCGCCGCACGCGATCGACGGAGTAACGCTTCGACTCTCGCCAGGAGTTCCATCATGTCGAACGGCTTCGTGAGGTAATCATCGGCTCCGAGCTTCAAACCGATGACGCGATCCACCACCTGGCCGCGAGCCGTCAGCATCAAGACCGGCGTCTCGTTGCCTCGCTGCCGCAAGTCCCGGCACACGTCGAAGCCGTTCTTCTTCGGCAGCGCGACATCGAGCACGATCAAGTCGAAGTTCGAGCTCGTGGCAGTCGCAAGCGCGGTCTCGCCATCGCCTGCGCACTCGACTCGATACCCCTCGCTCTTCAAACGATCCGAGATCACGAGCACGAGACTCTCTTCGTCCTCGACGAGAAGGATGCGCCGCTCAAGCACGGCTTGCCTCCGGAATCGCGATCACGAATAGCGCTCCGCCGCGCGACGAGCGTCCGATCGAGATCGTGCCGCGATGCTCCTCCACGATCTTCTTCACGATCGTCAATCCCAGGCCGCTGCCCCGCGCCGTATCGCTGCCGCGTCCTCGATAGAACGCCACGACCAATCACCTCGCATCGGAGCGCGCACCACCCTCTCCAGCATCCTCCACCTCGCTCAACACACGCGCCCCATTCCCCCGCCCATCCACTCCGATCCACTTCGCGCTACCGCCATACCTCCCCGCATTACCAAACCCGTTCTGCTCCACCGCACTCCCACACA
>CAZKID010000251.1:0-8088 GCA_964552405.1 uncultured Thermoanaerobaculia bacterium | reverse complement strand
GCGGCTACGCAGATCACGAATCGGCGCCGCTTCTCGCTCGAGCAACTCCCGCTGTGGCTCGTCGAAGGGATGGCGGAGTATTTCTCGAAGGGCCGCGTCGATCCACTCACCGCGATGTGGATCCGCGATGCGACGATCCACGACCGCCTTCCGAACCTCCGCAAGCTGAGCGATCCGCGCTACTTCCCCTATCGCTACGGCGAGGCGTTGCTCGCCTACATCGGCGGACGCTTCGGTGACGAAGCGGTCATCCGCTATTTCCTCGCCGCGGGACAGGTCGGCATCGATGCCGCGTTCGAGCATGCGACCGGCATCTCATCGAAGCAACTGTTCGCAGACTGGCAGGCCTCGTCGCACGAGCTCTACGATCCGGTCGTCAACGAGCGTCCCAAACTTCTCGGCACTCCGATCCTCGGAACGAAGAGAACGAAGGGCGAGCTCAATGTCGGCCCGGCGTTGAGCCCGGACGGCCGCTACATCGCCTTCCTCTCCACGCGCGACATCTTCGATATCGATCTCTTCCTCGCCGACGCGAAAACGGGACGCATCATTCGCAAGCTCGTCTCCGCCGACCGCGATCCGCACATGGACGCGCTGCGCTTCATCGACAGCGCGGGCAGTTGGTCGCCCGATTCGAACAAGCTCGCATTCGTCGTCTTCGAGAAAGGCAACAACTATCTCGCGATCGTCGACGCGAGCTCGGGGCGCATCGAGCACATCCGGATTCCGGGCATCGACGCGCTCACGGCACCTGCGTGGTCGCCGGACGGTCACACGATCGCGTTCTCCGGCCAGGCCACCGGTGTGACCGATCTTTACCTCTACGATCTCAACACGAAGGGCGTGCGCCAGCTGACGAATGATCGCTTCGCGGACTTGCAGCCCGCATGGTCGGCCGATGGCAAGACGCTCGCGTTCATGACCGATCGCGGCAGCAACACGAATCTCGCGGAGCTGCGCTTCAGCGACTTCGGCATCTCGACGATCGACGTCGCGACGGCGCGCGTCACGAATCTGCCGCTGTTCGAGCATGCAAAGCACATCGATCCGCAATACGCACCGGACGGCTCGCTCTACTTCGTCGCGAATCCAGAAGGTGTGCCGGATGTGTATCGGTACACCGAAGCGACGAACAAGATCGAGCGAGTCACACACGTGCAGACCGGCGTCTCCGGCATCACGGAGACCTCACCCGCGCTCTCCGTTGCTCTCGGCACAGGCGATCTCGCGTTCTCGCTGTATGAAGAGGACGTTTACAACATCTACACGATGCCGCCGTCGCCGGGCGGAATCGCGGTGGCGAGGAACGCAGTCTCCGAGATGGCGCGCGGCGCGGTGCTGCCGCCGTTCCGCGCGACAGGATCGGAGATCACTTCCTACTTGATGAATCCAATCGCGGGACTGCCGCCGGATTCGACGACGTATCGCACGCGTCCCTACAACTCTTCGCTGCACCTCGCGTACCTCGGACCTCCATCGGTCGGTGTCGCGGCCGATCAGTATGGATACGGCGTTGGCGGCAGCGTTGCCGCCGAGTTCACCGACATCCTCGGACGCCACGACGTCGGCGTCTCGATTCAGAGCGGCGGCTACGGCACCGGCGGCGGCAGCTTCGCCGACCAGATCGGAGGCGAGGCCTACTACCTGAATCAAACGCATCGCTTCAACTGGGGCGCGGATGTCGTCCACCTTCCCTACGTCAGCATCTATCCGGCGCAGGGACAGACCACCATCACCATCAATGGACAACCCGTCGTCGCGGATGTCCTGCAGCAGATTCGCGAGATTCAAACGATCAACGATGTGTCGGGAGTCGCGCAGTATCCGTTCTCGTCGACGCAGCGCGTCGAGGTCACGGCGGGGGTACAGCGCTACAGCTACAAGGCGGACGTCGAGACGCTGCTCATCGTCGGCAATCAGGTGATCAGCGACGAGCTCTCGAAGTTGCCCGGCGCGTTCGCCGTGACGACGCGCAAAGTCGGCGCAGCGTATGTCGGCGACACGTCGGTGTTCGGCTTCATCTCGCCGGTGCGCGGCAGCCGCTATCGCTACGAGGTCGACTCGCTGACGGGCGACCTGAAGTTCACGACGGCGCTCGCCGACTATCGCAAGTATTTCTTCATGCGACCGATCACGTTCGCCGTGCGCGGCCTGCACTACGGCCGCTACGGACACGACGCGGAGAGCGGTGTCCTGACGCCGTTGTACGTCGGTGAGCCGGGACTCGTGCGCGGCTACGATCCGTATTCGATCGGGCCGGATGAGTGCACGAATAAGACGTCGGCGGATCCATGTCCGGTGTTGAGCCGGCTCATCGGCTCACGCATCGCAGTCGCCAGCGCGGAGGTGCGCTTTCCGCTCCTCGGCACAAAGGAGTACGGACTGTTCAGCACGTCGTTCCTCCCGACGGAGTTCGCCGCGTTCGTCGATGCGGGCGAAGCGTGGCACAGCGGCCAGCATCCGAAGTTCGGCTTCAAGACGAACACGACAGAGCTCGAGCCGGTGTACAGCGTCGGCGCGAGCCTGCGCATGTTGCTCGCGTACATCCCGCTCGAGTTCTACGCCGCGAAGCCGTTCCAGCGGCCGGGGCAGGGGATCGTGTATGGGTTCAACATCATTCCGGGGTGGTAAACCGCAACTGATGATGCAGTGATCGGGCGAAACGCCCGATCACTGCGGGCGGGACGGCCGCGCTCCTTCCGCCGCCTTCAGTCCCTGCGACGCGAGCTCCGACAACGAACGCACGTGGGCTGAGATCAACTCCTGCACGCGCAACCACGCCAGCGTCTCTTCCTCGAGCCGCGACGCATCGCGAACGACCACGCTCGATGCCGGCACCAACGCGTTGTCGTGGAGCAGCGATCGAAGCCGTCCGAAGTCGGCGCTCATCGGACTGCGGCGCGCCGCTTCGAGCTCCCTCGACATCTTGATGATGGCCTGCTCCACGAAAAAGTCGGGACAGATGCGCTTCGCCTCTTCGACTTCCTCGAATGCCTTCTGAATCGCGTTTTCCGGTTGCATCGCGTCGGCCAGCGCTGCGTCCGCGGTGCGTAGATGGACGAGCACCGCGATGTTCTTCTCCACGGCGTCCTTCGCCGCCGCGAGCTGTTCGCTTGCCTGCTTGATCGACATCTCGGCGTTCGCAGGAAGAGGACCAACGAACCTGCGCTGCGGCTGCGCCTCGACGAACATGCTGACGCTGAACAGAAGAGCGAGAAGAATGCGCATGCCGATGGGACGCGCAACCGATTCGGGAAGTTCCGTCAATGCGGCCACAACCACCCGAACGTGCCCGCCATCAGCAGTGCATACACGAGCCCATCGAGCATTTCCTTGAAGGTGATCGACCACGGCTTGCCATACCAGCATGAGTCGCTGAAGTGCGCGAAGCCGAACGCCATGAATGCTGTGGTGCCGGCCACGCGGAAGATCGCGCGATAGTGCGTGCCGGCAGGCATCGTGTGGCCCGTGAGATACGCGACGAACGTTCCGACCACGAGCAGAAAGACGAACCACGACGCGAGACTCTTGCCGAAGGCGAATCGGCCCGGATTCCGAACGAGCAGAAACGCCGCGGGCTTCTGCTGCATCGCTTCGCGCTCTTCCTTCGAGAGCTTTCCCCAATCGACGCACGGCACGATGTATTGCCCGCTCTTCGCGGAGATGAGTGCATCCTGCACGCTCTTCTCCTGATCGAGACGCCCGTAATCGGGCCGATGCCAGAAAGGCAATGCCATCCAGATGATGTTGCTCGCAATGAAAACGAAAACCGCCGACAGCACGATCGGCAGCCAGAGCATGGAAAGTGTGACCATCGTGACCTCCAGTAGTCTCCTTTATAGTGCTTTCTCCCCGGGGCTTCGGGCTTTTCAGTGGACAATCTTGCCGATGATTGAGCAAGCTCAGATCTCCGTCATCCCGAGCGTAGTCGAGGGACCCGGGTGGGCGGGAGGTGCGAAGATCGTGTCGCGAGCCTCCCACACACCCGGGTCCCTCGACTTCGCTCGGGATGACGGAGGATCCTCATCACCATGTCCGTAACCGAACAAGAGTTCGAGCAGTTCGTCGAAGAGGCCATCGAAAATCTCCCCGACCAGTTCGCGAATCTCCTCGACAACATCGCGATCGTCGTCGAAGAAGAGCCCTCGGATGATGACCTCGACATCGTCGAAGACGCCGATGACGAACTCCTCGGCATCTATCGCGGCACGCCGATCACCAGGCGTACACACGACATGATGCTGATGCCCGATCAGATCGCGATCTTCCGCGGCCCGATCCTTCGCGTGACGCACAACCGGCGCGATGCGATCCGCCAGATTCGCGAGACAGTCATCCACGAGCTCGGCCACTATTTCGGGCTCGATGACGACGACATGGTTTTCTGATCGCCTCCTCGTGCATCCAACTCGACGTTGGAGGCACTCATGAAACGAGCAGCATTGGCGCTCATCCTCATCGCTCTCTTCCCCTTTTCCTGCAGGAAAGAAGAACAACCCATAGGTGCGCTCTCCTCGAATCGGCCGCCGCGCGCCGTCGATCGCAAGGACACGCCGTTCACATCCACAGCGTACGTTGCCGCCGCGCCACCACCGCCGCCGGCTGCCAAACCAACAAGTACGCTCTACGCACAACAGGGCAGTTTCGGTGTCCCGGGCGGTGTCGAGGGAGGTGTCGTCGGCGGAGTGGTTGGCGGCGCGGTGGGTGGCTACAGGCCGGTCACTGTCGACGAAGAAGCGGCCCATCCCACCTACGCGAAGATCGAAGAGCACGACTTCTTCAACACCGACAAGAACGCGATCACGACGTTCTCGATCGACGTCGATCGCGCGTCGTACGCAAACATCCGCCGCTTCCTCGCGCACAACCAACTCCCTCCGCCCGACGCGGTGCGCATCGAAGAGATGGTCAACTACTTTACTTATGCGCTCCCGCAGCCGAAGGGAGACGATCCCTTCTCGATCACGACGGAAGTTTCGGGCTGCCCCTGGAATCCGCAGCACCGGCTGATGCGCGTTGCGATCCAGGGCCGGAATCTCGACGAGTGGAAGATGGCGCCGAACAACCTCGTCTTTCTGCTCGACGTCTCCGGCTCCATGTCGCCTCCCGAGCGTCTGCCGCTCATCAAATCTGCATTCCGCCTGCTCGTCGAGCGTCTGCGCCCGCAGGACAAAGTCTCGATCGTCGTCTATGCCGGCCCCGCCGGCGTCCTACTGCCGCCGACCTCGCGCCCCGCAAAAGCTCCGATCCTCGCATCGCTCGACCGCCTGCAGGCCGGTGGCTCGACCGCCGGTGCACAAGGCATCGAGCTCGCCTACAAGATGGCCGAGGAGTCGTTCAACTCCGACGGAAACAACCGCGTGATTCTCGCCACCGACGGCGACTTCAACGTCGGCACGTCCTCGATCGACGATCTGCAGAAGCTCATCGAAGAGAAGCGCGAGAAGAAGATCTTCCTTACGACCATCGGCGTCGGTGATGACAACTATCGCGACGACATGCTCGAGATGCTCGCCGACAAAGGCAATGGCAATTACGCCTATCTCGACTCGATGAAGGAAGCGGAGAAAGTCTTCAAGAGCGAGCTGACCGGAACGCTCGTCACGATCGCCAAAGATGTGAAGGTGCAGATCCAGTTCGATCCGGCGCGCGTCGAGTCGTATCGCCAGATCGGCTACGAGAATCGCGCCCTGGAGAACAAGGACTTCGAAGATGACACCAGGGATGCAGGCGAGCTCGGCGCCGGCCACTCGGTGACCGCGCTTTACGAGATCGTTCCGAAAATGAAATCGAACGGATCGATCGCCGCGGTGCGCCTGCGCTACAAACAGCCCACCGGCGATGTCAGCAAGCTGATCACCAGCTCAGTCGTCGATGAAGGTGTGAGCGAATACGCCGCGTCCGCCGACATGAAGTTCGCCGCCGCCGTCGCGGAGTTCGGCATGCTGCTGCGCAACTCGCCGCACAAAGCGAAGGCTTCGTACGAAGATGTCGCCTCGCTCGCACGCAGCGCACGCGGCGCCGACATCGATGGCTATCGCGATGAGCTGCTCAGGATGGTGGATACGTCGCAGTCGCTGATGGCACCTAATCGTGTTGCGTCGGAGTAGCGCGTCCAGTGGGGCGACAGGCGCCCTCGCCTGTCGGCTCGGTGCACAGGCGAGGGCGCCTGTCCTACACTACTTCACTCCAATCAACTCCACATCGAACACCAGCATCCCCTGCGGCTTCGACTGGTCGTTCGCGTACGCGAGCTTCGCAGGAATCCAGAAGCGCACCACTTCGCCCTCCGTCATCAACTGCAAACCCTCGGACCAGCCTGGAATCACGGCGTCCACCGGAAACTCCGACGGTTGCCCGCGCATGACGGAGCTGTCGAACATCTTGCCGTCGGTCGTCCAGCCGCTGTAGTGCACACGCACCGTGCTGCGGCGCGACGGATGCTTGTCACCGCTCCCCGCCTCGAGGATTTTGTACGCGAGCCCCGACCTCGTTTTGACTGCATCCGCAGGCGGCGCCGCGACGTCTGCAGGCACTCCGGGCGGATGCATGATGGCCACGAGCTCCGTATCGATGATCAGCTTCTCGCTCGGAACCCAGGCCCGGCGCTGCTCACCCTCAACCATTCGCTGCACCACCTCGCGCCAGCCGCGCTTCAGCTTTTCGACCGGAACGATTCCGACGCTGGGATCTTGGACGGAGGCAACCTGCTTCCCCTCGAGAGTCCACAGCGTGTAATGCAGTTTCACGTAGTCATTGTCCGCGGCGTGCGCCGTCCCTTTGCCCTCGGCAAGGATCTGCATCGAAGTACCGGACGGCAGCACCTCCGCATTCGCGGGGGGCTGAAGCGAGAGTGCAACTGCGGCAAGAATCGCGATCATGGTACTGGTGGCCTCATCAACGGGCGGCGCTGTCCGCGCTTCGGCATGATCTCGCTGCTCACGATGGAGAGCTCGATGTCGAACACGATCATTCCTTTCGGTTTGTCTGGAATCCCGGCATAAGCGAGCCGTTCCGGCACCCAGAAACGCGCCTTCGCGCCGCTGGTGAGAAGCTGAATCCCTTCGGTCCAACCCGGAATCCCGCCATCGACGGGAATCTCCATCGACTCACCACGCACATACGAGCTGTCGAACAACGTTCCGTCTGCCGTCCAGGCGTTGTACTGCACGTTGACCGTATCGCCGCGCTTCGGATGCGTCTTCCCTTTTCCTTCGCGCAGAATCTTGTACGCGAGGCCCGAGGGCGTCGTGATCGCATCCGCGGGAGGTGCCGCAACATCACTCGGCACTTCGGGCTTCGGAATCACTTGCATCAGCTCGGTGTCGATCACTTTCCCCTGTTCGGGAAGCCAGGTCATCCGCTCTTCATTGGCGACCATGCTCGTGACGTCGCGTTTCCACTCGGGCCCCATCTTCGCGACATCGACGATCATGAATTGATTGCTGTAGTTGTCCTCGATCGTGCCGTCGTAGTGCCAGAGGACGTAGCGAATGCGAACGAAGTCGTTCTCGGTCGGATGAACGGTCCCGCCTCCGGGCCGCACGACGCGGGTGTTGCCGCCCGGCGGCTTCGTCAGATCGGGCGGGCGGGTCAGCGAGATCGCCAGGAATAGTGAAAGCATGGCAGCGGGCGTGAGAACGCCCGCTGCTCGTGCGCTAATCCCGGATCCTACGCCCGGACAGGCGGGGGCGCCTGTCCTCCACTAGTCTCGTGGGATGTGAAACGGCACTTCTTCATTCGGTGCCACGATGTACTCCCGCTCATCGTCGGGAATCCACCACATCTCGTCGTCTTGAATCGTGATCTCGTCCATCTACGTCTCTCCTTAAAACTGCGCTGCTTCGGTCGAGTTCTCGAGCGCGATCGTCGACGACTGTCCGGCGCTGACGATCTTCGCCACTTCATCGAAGTAACCCGTGCCCACTTCGCGCTGATGCTTGGTTGCGGTGTAGCCGTTCTTTTCCGATGCGAACTCCGCCTGCTGCAGCGCGGAGTACGCGGACATGCCCTCGTCGCGATACGTGCGCGCGAGCTCGTACATCGAGTAGTTGAGGGCGTGGAAGCCGGCCAGCGTGACGAACTGGA
>CAZKID010000250.1:0-8093 GCA_964552405.1 uncultured Thermoanaerobaculia bacterium | reverse complement strand
GAGATCAACCGCGCGCCGGCGAAAGTGCAGAGCGCGCTGCTCGAGGCGATGCAGGAGCGTCAGGTCACGATCGGTGATGCCTCCTACGCATTGCCCGATCCGTTCCTCGTCATCGCGACGCAGAATCCGATCGAGCAGGAAGGGACGTACCCGCTGCCCGAGGCACAGGTCGATCGGTTCGTGATGAAGTTGAAGGTCGACTATCCGAGCGCCGACGAAGAGCTGCGCATCCTCAATCTCTATCTCGATCCGACCGCGACGATCGCCGACGTCTTCCCCGTGCTCTCCCTGGCCGACATTCATGGCGTCGCGCAACTCGCCGCGACGGTGCACGTCGACGACAAGATCAGCCGCTACATCGTGCAACTCGTGACCGCGACGCGGCGTCCGCTCGACTTCCGGCTGCCCACGCTCGTGCAGTACATCTCATATGGTGCATCGCCGCGAGCGACGCTCGCACTCGCGCACGTCGCGAAGGCGCATGCCTTCATTCACGGCAGGGCGTTCGTGATTCCGGAGGATGTGAAGAATGTCGCGCACGATGTGCTGCGTCATCGTCTCGTGCTGAGTTACGAGGCGGCAGCGGAGCAGATGACCTCCGATCGCGTCATCGATCAAATCCTCGGCGCGGTGCCGGTCCCGTGATGCAGGGGGCAGGCAGCAGGCAGCAGGCAGCGGGCAGCTGGAAGCGGGCTTGCGCGGCCTTCCTCCTGCTGTCTGCTGCCTGCTGTCTGCTGTCTGTCTCTGAATAGGTTATGTTTTTCTCGAAGCCACCCGCTCCCCGGCGCCCGATGACGCGGCGCGTGCGCGATCTCGAGATCGCGTCGGCGCGCTTGCTGCGCGCCGGGTTTGCCGGCGATTATCAATCGGCGTTTCACAGCCGCGGCATCGAGTTCTCGCAGGTGCGCGAGTATCAACCGGGCGATGACATCCGCTCGATCGACTGGAACGTCACGGCGCGGCATGGCACGCCGTTCGTCAAAGAGTTCGTGGAGGAGCGCGACCTCACGATCATCATCGTCGCCGACGTTTCGGCGTCGATGGCATTCGGCTCCGCCGACTGGCGCAAGGCCGATCTCGCCGCGGAGCTCACCGCGATCTTCGCGTTCTCCGCCGTGCAGAATGCGGATCGCGCAGGACTGTTGCTCTTCTCCGACGGCGTGCGCAAGTTCATTCCGCCGCGGCGCGGCCACGCGCATGCGCAGTTGCTCGTCCGCGCGGCAGCCGATGCGGCGATGGAAGAGTGTGAAGGGAACGCCGACATCGATTTCGCCGCGACGTTTCTCGATCGTGTGAACGTGCATCGCGCGGTGCTGATCGTGATCTCCGACTTTCTCGACCTCCACTTCGAGCGCGCCCTGCAACGCCTCGGGCGCCGTCATGACGTCGTGGCAATGGCGCTCTTCGATCCGCGCGAGGAGCGCTTTCCCTCGCGCGGTCTCGCGCGGCTGCGCGATGCCGAGACCGGCGAGCTGCGGCTCGTCGACCTTGCGGCGAGTGAAGTCAGCCGCCGCGCGGGACAGCGGCACCTTCAACTCGACCGGCGATTCAAGACCACCGGCACGGACTGGCTCGCGCTCAGCACGGCGATTCCGTACGATCGCGATCTGCTTCGCTTCTTCCGGCAGCGCAGTCTCCGCAGATGATGATCACGCTCCTCGTCCTCTTCGTGACCGCGACCTTTGCGCCGGCTTCACCGGCGATCGGCGATCGCATCACGATCAACTACTCGCAGCCGGTCATCGTGCAGCCGTCGCCGGACTACGAGATCGTTTCGCACAGCGGCGCGCGCGTCGTGCTGCGGACGTTCGAGACGCATCCGATCACCGTGCATGCACGTGCGGCGAATGGTGACGCGGCGGACATCGTCATTGCGATTCGTTCCGTGCTCGCGCCGAACGATGCGCTCAAGCCCGCACCGCTCCTGCCACCGCGCGCCCTCGAGCCCTCGCGCGTTCCATGGATTGCGATCGCAATCGCGGCACTGATCGCGGCGGCCGCGTGGTTCTTCGTCTGGCGGCGGTCGAAGCGGATGACGTCGATCGCGATCGAGCCGGAGATCCCGGCGGATGAGCGCTTCCGGCAGGCGGTCGAAGCGGCGGCGCGCAGCCGGCTGAAGTGGGCAGCGCTCGCGGATGCGACGCGAACCTATCTCGCGTCGAAGCATCGCGGCCTCGGTCTCGAGCTGACGACCGAGGAGTTGTTGCGCGCGGATGCGATGCCGGCGCCGCTGCAGACGATCCTGCACCGGGGCGATCTCGAGAAGTTCGCGCCGTGGGGCGCGCAGCCGGGCGACTTCGACGCTGCCGCTGGCAGCGCACTCTCGCTCATTGCGACGAGGCCGGTCATCGGAGGCGAGGAGTGACGCGTTTCGCCGCTCCGCTGTTCTTCGTGCTTCTGCTCGTGATGATCGCGCGCGTGATGCTGCTGCTGCGTGATCGGCGCTCGGGACTCGGCGTGTTCGGCTTCTCTTCGTTGTCGCTCGTCCGCAACCGCGCGACGTTTCGCTCCGCGCTCGCGTGGATTCCTTTCGCGCTCGAGCTGGCTGCGATGGCGCTGCTGGTCTACGCGCTGGCACGGCCGCAACGTGTGATCCGGATGGCGGCGAATGATCGTTATGGAATCGACATCGTGATCGCACTCGACGCGTCGGGCAGCATGGCGGCGGAGGATTTCCGTCCGCGCAATCGCTTCGGCGTGGCGAAGGAGCTGATCGGCGATTTCATCAATCGGAGACAGGACGATCGAATCGGCATCGTGACCTTCGGCGTTCGTGCGGCGACGCGCGTGCCGATCACGTTCGATCGCGACGTTGCGCAGGCCATTCTGGGCAAGGCGCAGGTCGGCGAGAATGGAGATGGCACTGCGATCGGCCACGCGATCGCCACATGCGTGAATCGCCTTCGTACATCGAAGTCGCGCAGCCGCGTGATCATTCTTCTGACCGACGGCGTGAACAATGCGGGGTCGATCGATCCGCTCACCGCTGCCTCGCTCGCTGCGCAGTATGGAATCAAGGTCTACACGATCGGAGTCGGCAGCCGCGGCGCGGTGCCGATGCCGGTCAAGCGTCAGAACGCATTCACGGGCGAGATCGAGACGACCTACCAGCTCGTGCGCGCGGATCTCGATGAGGAATCGCTAACCGAGATCGCGCGGCGCACCGGCGGCGCGTACTTCCGCGCAACGGACGCGCGCTCGATGGGCGATGTGCTGCAGCGGATCGATCAACTCGAAAAAACGCGGCTCAACGCGCCGCGCAACGAAAAGGTGGAGGAGTTGTACGCGCAGCCGTTGGTATACGGGCTCGCATTGCTGGCGCTCGCGCTGGTTGGTGGGGAGACGTTGTGGATGAAGGTGGCGGCGTGAGGGGGAGGATACGGGGTTGCGCGGGCTCGCGGGCTCGCGGTGGAAACGACGCCTCACCTCCGAGCCTGCGAGCCCGCGTGACCGCGTACCCAGGGGAAGGGTCATGACCTTCCGCGATCCTCGCTACCTCTGGCTGCTCGCCGCGATTCCCTTCGTCGCGCTCTTTCTCATCGCGCGCGAGCGCATGCGCGATCGTCTTGCGCGGCAGTTCGTGGCGGAGCGATTGCGCGGGAGCTCCAACACGATTCGCTCGGTTCGTCCCTGGCTGCTGACCGCGGGTATTGCGCTTGCGTTGTTCGCACTCGCGGGGCCGCAGTCCGGCTCGCTCCTGCAGACCGTCGAGACGCGCGAGGCGAATCGCATCATCGTGCTCGATGTCTCCAACAGCATGCTGGCCGAAGACGTCGGAACGTCGCGCCTCGATGCGGCGAAGTCGGTTGCCAAGCGGATCATCGCCGCGCATCCCGGCCGCATCGGCATGATCATCTTCGAAGCGGATGCCGAAGTCATCTCTCCGCTGACCAGCGATAGTGAAGCGGTCGCACAGCTCCTCGATTCCGTTGCCGCGGGTGAGATCGGCGATCCCGGTTCGGACATCGGCAAGGCACTATTCGCCGCGTTGAAGCTCATCGATGCGGATTCGACGCAGAAGGCGGACGTCGTCCTCATCAGCGATGGCGAGGAGCAGGGCCGCCGCCTGACCGAATCTCTCGCGAAATTGAAGGGGCGAGGGATCGTGGTGTCGACGATCCTCGTGGGAAGTGAGAGCGGCGGCTCGATTCCGATCGGCGGCGGCAAGTCGCTCATCGACAACGAAGGCACTCCAGTGCGCACGGTTGCGCATCCTGACGTGATGCAGTCGATCGCGAGCCAGACCGGCGGACTGTTCTTCTTCAATCCATTTTCGGAGCACGCGCTCGATGCGCTCGCGTCGAGCGGCAGCGGCATTGCGAAGCAGAAGCAGGTGCGGATTCCCATCGATCGCTATCAATGGCCGCTCGCCTTCGCGTTCGTTGCATTGCTGCTCGGATCGCTCGCGCATCGAGGTGCCGAATGATCGCGATCGTGCTGCTCATCACCTGGACTGAGCTGTGGCAGAAGTTGACGCAGGCCACGAGCTCGCCCGCCGCAACATCGCGCGGCATCGCCGAGTTTGCAAAAGGGAAGTACAAGGAAACGGCCAAATCGTTCGCGGATGCAGAGGCGATCCGTCATTCACCGCCCGCGCAGTTCAATCTCGGTACGGCGCAAGTCGCGTCGGGCAATCAGGAAGAGGGCTCGAAGACGCTCTCGAACGCGATGCGCGATCCGAAGCTGCGCGCCGATGCGTTGTACAACCGCGGCAGCAGCGCGCTCGCCGCGAATGCCTTCGATGCGGCAATTCGCGATCTGAAGGAGGTGCTGCGGATGCGTCCCGAGGATGCGCAGGCCAAACGGAATCTCGAGATCGCGCTGAAGAAGAAAGCGGAGTCGCAGCAACAGCAGAATGGCGGGGGCCAGCAGCACAATCCGCAGGGTCCGCAACAGAATCAGCAGCAACAGAATCGCGCCCCCGCTCCCGGCGAGAAGCCGTCGAATCAACAAAGCGGACAGACGAGTGCCGAAGCGCTCCTGCGCGCGGTGCAGCAGCAGGAGAGAGAAGAGCTGTCGCGCATGCGCAAGGGGAAAGCGGAGAACGCGGGAGTGGGGTGGTGAGGGACAGACAGCAGACAGCAGGCAGCAGGCAGCAGGAGATCTTCGCTCCTGCTGCCTGCTGTCTGCTGTCCGTGATTCTCTCCACCGCCGTCCTTGCCGACACCCTGACCGTCGATCGCACATCCGTCATGGTCGACGACACGATCATGATCACCGTCTCGCTGGACGGTGCCTTCACGTCACTCGATTCCGTCGAGCTTCCGCTCACGAATCTGAAGATCATCAGCGGACCGTCGACCTCTTCCGAGATCACGTGGGTGAACGGGACGTTGACGCAGCGGAAGTCGCTGCGCTATCTGGCGCGGCCGCTGGCGGCGGGAACTTCGACCGTCGGGCCGCTCACGCTCGAGTCGCGGGAAGGCGCGCGTGAGACGCTGCCGCAGCTGACGATTCAGGTCGCGCAGGATCTCGCGGCCCAGACCAGCGATCCGGCGAGCATTCTTCGCGAGCTCCTCTCGACGCGGCGCGATCCCTTCTTCGTCGTCGTCGAAGCAGATCGGACGAAGGCATTCGTCGGCGAGCAGATCGTGCTCACCTGGACGGTCTACAACGCGGCCAGTGTCGATCAGTGGGACATCACGAACGCGCCGAAGCTGCAGAACTTCTGGACGGAAGAGCTGGGGACTCCTAACGAGCAGGCGCAACAGGTCACGCTGGGTGGACTGACCGCGCAGAAACTCGTGGTGAAACGCCTCGCGGTGTTCCCGTTGCAGCCTGGGACGCTGACGATCGATCCGCTGGAAGTCGCCGCGCGGATCGTGCGGCAGATCGATCTTGGGACTCCGTTCGGTGCCTTCGAAGGGAGTGTCGTCGACATCTCGCGGCACAGTGCGCCGCTGCAGATCGATGTGCAACCGCTCCCGCCCGGACCTGCCGTCGATGTCGTCGGCGATCTCGCTCTCAATTGCGGCAAGCCGGTGCAGGCCAACGGCGGACCGATCACGATCGACGTGGCGTTGAGCGGCCGTGCGAATCTACGCAACGCGCAGCCGCCTCAGTGGGAAGGTGTGCTGCGCGGCAGCTCGCAGATCGAAGAAGGAAAGGTGAATGTCGTCCGTGCGGCGGATGGCGCGACGATGACCCGCCACTGGAAGCTGCTCGTTTTTCCTGCACACGAAGGCATGTTCATGTTGCCACCGCTGGTCGCACACGCGTTTTCGCCGGCCAACGGCAGACAGGATCTGCGCTGCGAGGCAAAGAGTCTGAACGTGACTGCTGCACAACCAGGTGGCGTGCGGACGCCTCGTCCGCACACAGTTGCCGAGACGTCCGCACTCCAACCGATTGCGGTTTCAGTCCTTGCGATCGTGATCTGCAGCCTCACGATGATCCCCATCCGGCGCACGCTCTCGCTGCGAGCGCGCGTTCGCGCCATCACCCGCCCGCGCGAGGAAACGCGAGCGAACCTGCAGGCGTTTCTTGCGGCGAGAGGCGTCGACGAAGCCGCGCTGCTCCGCGAATCGACGGACCGCGGCGACGCCTATCGCGCGGTCATCTCACTGCTGGACGCCATCGATCGCGAGCGGATCGAAATCGAGGACGTGCAGAAAGAGATCGAACTTCGCACGCGTGATTTTCTACAATCATGGAAGTGACGCTGCCGGTCCTGGAGACGCAACGCCTGACACTCCGCGCAATGAAGCCCGAGGATGCGCCGGAGCTTCATCGCCTGGCTTCGGCCTATGAGGTCGCACTGAACACGCTCAGGATTCCGCACCCGTATCCCGAGGGTGCAGCTGCCGGTTGGATCGAATCCAATCTGAAGTCCTTCGAAGAAGGAAGGATGGTCAACCTCGGGATCTTTTTGCGGGCGGGAGATACGCTCATCGGCACGATCGGCCTGGTGCTCAATCGCGATCACGATCGCGCTGAGCTGGGCTACTGGATCGGTGTCGAGTACTGGAATCGCGGCTACGCGACCGAAGCGGCCGCTGCGATCATCGACTACGGCTTCCGCGAGCTGGAGCTGCATCGCGTCGACGCGGGACACTTCTCGAGGAATCCCGGATCGGGGCGCGTGATGCAGAAGGTCGGGATGAAATACGAAGGGCGTTTTCGAGAGTCGACGAAGAAGTGGGACGAGTTCGTCGACGTCGACTTCTACGCGATCTTGCGTTCGGAGTGGACGGCGCAAACCCGCTGAGGGTGCTCGCGCCGCCCGTCCACTGCTGTGCGGACGATCGCGACCGCGCGGCCCGCATCGTACGCAACGGCTGCGGACGCGATCGCGACGACCATCGCCAGGAGTCCCGCAATCGCCGCGTCGCCGTTCGCGACGGCTGCCACAGTGAGGACGACGATCATCAGGAGCGGCACCGCGGCCGGCATGTCGAGCTCGATCCGCGTTCCAACTTCGGCTGCGCGATAGCTGCCGCTGATCTTCGATTGCCACATCGCTCGCTGCGGCGTGCGCCGGCGAATCCGGAACGAACCGTCATCCACTCGCCCCACGAGCGGACGGAGGATTGCGGTCTCCGACGCGTTGCGGACACGAGGTCCTACCACGCGGTTGAGGCGGCCTCGCACTTGCTCGGGCGAAAGGTCTGTGTCGATCTTGATGGCGAACATCGTTTGCGCTCTCTCTCAACCAAATACGGATGAGAAGATCATTTCGTTCTGTTTCGACAGATTAATGTCGGATTCAAGGAAAAATTGTGGCGCCGGTCACGAAACGTGCAGGGAGCTCAAACGTTTCGCGCGTGCCGTCCGTAACAGACCCGCGGTGGTAGGATCGCGAAACTTCACGCGATGATGCCGCGTCGCATTTCAAAACTGCCCGAGGAGACTCGATGACTCAGGTTCCCAGAATGAAAAAGTTGCTACTCGTTGCCTGTTCGACGGCGATTGCCGCCCTGCCGCTGTTCGGCGCAGCCGCGCCCGCCCGCCGTCATTCGGCCACGACCCCCTACGATGTAACCATCACCGGAGTTGCCGTGGATGCCGCCACGCAGAAGCCGGTCGACAAAGCCTTGATTTCCGTCGAAAACTTCAAGACCCGGTCTACGACACAACACCAGGGGAACTACACA
>CAZKID010000249.1:5407-8096 GCA_964552405.1 uncultured Thermoanaerobaculia bacterium | reverse complement strand
GGCGAGGTGAGGGAGAATCCATGATTGCCTTTCGCATCGACGCGACGCGACGTCTTCTGCGCCCACTGCGATAATCGCCGCATCGCCCATGACATCGGTCGTCGCCGGCAGCCGTCTCGGCCCGTACGAGGTGATCTCGCGTATCGGAGCGGGAGGCATGGGCGAAGTCTATCGCGCGCGCGACACGCGGCTCGACCGCATGGTCGCCATCAAGATCCTGCCGCGTGAGTTCGCCGACAACGCCGAGCTGCGGCTGCGCTTCGAACGCGAAGCCAAAACGATCTCGCAGATCGCGCATCCGAACATCTGCACGCTGCACGATGTCGGGCACGCGGACGGAGTCGAGTACCTCGTGCTCGAATTCCTCGAGGGCGAGACACTCGCGGATCGCATCGCGCGCGGCCCGCTGCCGATCGCCGAGGTGCTGCGGTTCGGCAGTCAGATCGCGTCGGCGCTCGATCGCGCGCACCGCGCAGGGATCGTGCACCGCGATCTGAAACCGGGCAACGTGATGATCACGAAGTCGGGCGCAAAGCTGCTCGATTTCGGTCTCGCTCGCAGCGCCGGCGCAAGCGTCTCGATTACCGATGTCACCCAGCACAAGCCGCTCACCCAGGAGGGCGCGATCCTCGGCACCTATCAATACATGTCGCCGGAGCAATTAGCCGGTGAAGAAGTCGATCAGCGTACGGATATTTTCTCCCTCGGTGCCGTGCTGTACGAGATGGTCACGGGCGTGCGCGCATTCGAAGGAAAATCACGAACCAGCATCGCGACTGCAATCTTTGGCGGAGCACCGCGTCCTGCCTCGAGCGTGCAGCCGGCCACTCCGCCCGCGCTCGAGCATGTGATCGCCAGGTGCCTGGCGAAGGAACGCGACGAACGCTGGCAGAGTGCGGCCGATGTCGCGTCGGAGCTCGACTGGACGGCAACTGCAACGACGGAAGCGCCAGGCGCAGCGAAACGAAAACGAAGAGTCGGACTCGTCGCGGCGGCGCTGGCGGCCTTGTGCCTCATGGTCGCCGGCGCGATTCCGATGATCGTCAATGTGGTTCGCCGCTTGCGCATTGCCGAGCGGCCCGTGCACTCACAGCTGCAGTTCGATGAGCCGCTGGCCTCCGCGCTCATCGGCGCCGTGGCGCTCTCGCCGGATGGAACGAAGCTGGCGGTTCTCGCGGGATCAGCGGGCAAGCCTTCTCTTGCGATCCGCAATCTCGCAAACGGCGAGACGAAAATCCTGCCGGGAACCGAAGGGGCGGCGTTTCCGTTCTGGTCGCCCGATTCGACTCAGGCCGGCTTCTTTGCCGGCGACAAGCTGAGAACGATCTCCGCGGCCGGCGGTTCGATCCAGACGTTGTGCGATGCAAAGCAAGCACGCGGCGGTTCGTGGGGTCGCGACGGAGTGATCGTGTTCGCTCCTGACGTTGGGACTTCGATTTTCAAGGTGGATGAGAGCGGAGGCACTCCCGTTGCCGTGATTCCGAGCGACGGCAAGACGCATCGGCTTCCAACGTTTCTCCCTGATGGAAAGACATTCGCCTGCATCAGTCGCGACAATGGAATCGATTCGCTCTATGCAGTCTCACTCGACGGCAAACTTCGAAAGAGGTTGATCGATGATGTGTCGAACGCAGCCTTCGCGCGTGGGCGTATCTTCTTCGTTCGCGATGGCAATCTTCTCTCGCAGCCGTTCGACGCCGCGAAGCTGACATCGAGTGGAACGCTGACTCCGGTCGCGGATCACGTCGAGTACTACAAGGTGCGGAGCATCGGTAACTTCTCCGTGACCGACAGCAACCTCGTCTACGTGAACGAAGCGTCCGGAATCAGCGAGCTCGTTGCCGTCGATCGCAGCGGCCGCACGGCGGACCTCCACGCCACGCCGGCACGCTACGCCATTCTCGCAATCTCTCCCGACGGCCGCACTCTGGTCGTCGCAATCTATGAACGCTTCGAACAGGGCGATCTCTGGCTCGTGAATACGGACAACGGAAGCAAGTCGCGGCTGACGTTCTCCAGCAACGGAGGGCACAGTGGAAGCTTCTCGCATGATGGCTCTCAACTGGCGGTCTCGTCGGGACAATTTGGACAGACCATCTCCATCACGGTGCGCTCGCTCACGAGCAACAAGGTGCGAAACGCGGGCGACTTCACTCGCGCCGCCGTCGTATCGGACTGGTCTTCCGACGACAAGTTCCTGATCCTGGTCACGCAGAGCACGAAGAGCGGATTCGATATCGAAAGACTCTCGGTCGAGACAGGTCAGAGAACGCCTGTCGTGAACGGTACGCCTGACGAGATCACGCCGGCGCTGTCGCCAAATGGGAAATGGCTGGCCTATGTCTCCACCGAATCGGGTGCTCCGCAGGTGTACCTCACGTCGTTTCCATCCGGTGAAGGGAAGTGGCAGGCGACAGTTGACGGCGGGACGAACCCGCGTTGGTCGCACGTGGGAAAGAAATGGCAAGCGCTAATGGGCAAGCCAGGTGCACCCCGTAAGGTCGGCGAGAAGGAAGCGCTCGCGGTCGGTAAAACGATCCGTGGCTCAGCCCGCAAGCTGAACCTCGTCGCCACCATGATCCGCGGCCGCAAGGTCGAGGAAGCGCTGAACATCCTCAAATTCTCTCCCAAGGGTATGGCCGAGGATGTCCGCAAGGTCCTCGCTTCGGCGGTGGCCAATGCCGAGAAC
>CAZKID010000249.1:609-5397 GCA_964552405.1 uncultured Thermoanaerobaculia bacterium | reverse complement strand
AATGGTCGCCCGATGGAAAGGAACTGTTGTTCGTGAAGGACAATGCTCTTGTCGCGCTCGCGTTCGGCGATGGAGCGGTGCCGCAGTTCGGCGCGCAGACGCCCCTGCCGATCCACGTTCAGACGGATCGAAGGTTCATCGCTGCGCAGCCTGTCTATCTGGTGATGCCCGATGGGCGCATCCTCACGACGAGAAACGTCGGCGATTCGCAGCCGCGCATTCACCTGATTACAAACTGGGGCTCAAAAGCGGAAGGAATCCAGTGAGACTCCGAAGACGGAGTAGACTCGACGCCGGATTCCGCAGCGCGCTAATTGCGCTCATCCTCTTCGCACATGTCGCGGCGGCACCCGTTCGCGTCGGGACGAACGGCGTTTCCGCGCCTGTGCTTCTGACGCGCGACTTCGCCGACATCAACAAGTGCGGGCGCAAGTACGTCGCCGGCTTCGCCATCATGGAGTTGGTGATTGACGAAAAAGGCCTCGTCACGAAGCTCAGCTTTTTGAAACCGCTTCCGACATGCGTCGAAAAGAATGTCCGGGCCATGGTGCGACACTGGAGGTTCAAGCCGGCGATGGCGAACGGCAAACCGGTAGCGGCAGTGTTCGACATGACATTGAATATTGAGCGGAGGTAACCATGCTCGCTGTGATTGCCCTGGGATTCGTCGCGTTGCTTCACATCGCGTTCTTCGTGCTCGAGGCGTTCCTTTGGACGAAGCCAACCGGGAGACGCATCTTCGGATTGACACCCGAGGTTGCCGAGGGCTCGAAGGCGCTCGCGGCGAATCAGGGGGTGTACAACCTCTTTCTTGCCGCGGGGCTGATCTGGTCCATCGTCGCACCTGCGCCGTGCGCGCTCGGGATCAGAGTGTTTTTCCTCTCCTGCGTCATCGTCGCGGGCATCGTGGGCGCGATCACCGCGAAGCGCTCGATCCTCTTCGTACAGGGCGTGCCAGGCCTGATCGCGCTCGTGCTCGTAATGCTCGCGCGATGAATCGACTCGCACGTCTGGTGCAGCGTGGCCGCACTCGGCGGAATGGTGCTCGGCGGCATCGCTTATGCCATCCTTCGCGTGAGCGGCCCCACGATTGCAAACGGAGTGAACGATGCGACTGGACGATCAGCGGCGTAGCGACAACGTTGAGGATGAGCGCGATGGCGGCGGAGGCGGCGGCTTCGGCATGCCGGTCATCGGCGGCGGAATCGGCACCCTCATCATTCTCATCATCGCGGCATTCTTCGGAATCAATCCGCGGCAACTGCTGCAGCAGCAACCCGCGCAGCCACGGCAGGAGCGCCGCGCACCAGCCCAACCAGGAGCTGCACCCAAAGATCCGCAAGCGGATTTCGTTGCCGCGGTGCTCGGCGACACGGAAGATGTCTGGCACGACTACTTCAAGCAGCGTCTCGGCCACGACTACGAAGAGCCGCACCTCGTGCTGTTCAGCGGCACGACGCAGTCGGGATGCGGCTTCGCCCAGTCGGCAACGGGCCCGTTCTATTGCCCCGCCGACCAGAAGGTCTACATCGATCTCGAGTTCTACCGCGAATTGAAGGAGCGTTTTCAGGCGCCGGGCGACTTCGCGCAGGCGTATGTCATCGCGCACGAAGTCGGCCACCACGTGCAGAACCTCCTCGGCACTTCCGAGAAGGTGAGCCGTCTTCAGGACCGCTCATCCGAGAAGCAGGCCAACGCGCTGTCCGTGCGGCTCGAGCTGCAGGCGGACTGCTACGCCGGCGTGTGGGCCAACCACGCGCAGAAGATGAAGAACATCCTCGAACCGGGCGACATGGAAGAAGCGCTGAACGCGGCGAGTGCCATCGGCGACGATCATCTGCAGATGCAATCGCGCGGCTATGTCACGCCCGATTCGTTCACGCACGGCAGCTCGAAGCAGCGCGTGGGATGGTTCAAGCGCGGCTTCGAGAGCGGTGAGTTGGAGAATTGCGATACGTTTCGCTGACTAGACAGCGGGCAGCGGACAGCAGGCAGCAGGAGCCAGACCTTGTGGTGGCCTTTCCGCGCTCGGTTCCTCCCGCTGTCTGCTGCCTACTGAGGCATCTGCTGCTCCGGGTTGAAGTCGGGCGGACGCGGTCCGCCTGGCGTCTGCTGGCGCAATCTGCTGTGGCGGTAGCCGTAGAGCGCATAGAAAACGATCCCCACGAGGAACCACTTTACGAATCGCCACCATGAAGTCGGCGGCAGGTAGATCGCCAGCCCAATGCAGGAGAGCGCGCCAAGAATCGGTAGCAGAAACGGCCCGCCCGGAACACGGAACGAACGCTCGCGATGAGGATCCTTGATCCGCAGAACCATGATGCCGATACAGACCAGTACGAAGGCGAATAGAGTCCCGATGTTCGTGAGATCCACCATCTCATCAAGTGACGTCACCAACGCCGCACCGCCGACGAGTACACCCGTGATGATCGTGCCGACATGCGGCGTCCCGTACTTCGGATGAACCTTTGCGAAGAATGGCGGCAGCAGTCCATCGCGTGACATCGCGAAGAAGATACGCGGCTGTCCGAGCTGGAACACAAGCAGCACCGCCGTGTGCGCGACGACAGACCCGAAGGCAACCACGCCGACCATCCAGTTGGGCATCGACACGAACTTCATTGCGAGCGTCAGCGGCTCGGCCTGTTCACTCGAGAGTGTCTTCGTCAGCACCGGGAAAGGGATCATCCCGGTGAAGACCGCGGCGATCAGGGCATAGATGATCGTGCAGACAATGAGCGATCCGATGATGCCGATCGGCATGTCCCGCTTCGGATTTCTAGCCTCCTCTGCAGTTGTCGAGACGGCATCGAACCCGATGTAGGCGAAGAAGACGATCGCCGCACCAGTGATGACGCCATGAAAACCATTGGGAGCGAACGGATGCCAGTTCGCCGGCTTCACGAACTTGAAGCTCACCAGGACGAAGAAGCCAAGCACGACGAGCTTGATCGCGACCATGAAGAAATTGAAGCTCGCCGACTCGCGGATGCCCCAGACCAGCACAATGGTGATGAGAGCGACGATGACCATCGCCAGGATATTGACGACGATCGGAATCCCGAAGATATGCGGCGCATGCGCTACCAGGTCCGGCATCTTCCGCGCCGCCGTGGTGTAGTCGATAGCCAGCCAGGGCGGCAGCTTGATGCCGAACCCCTCCAGCAACGTATTCATGTAATTCGCCCATGAAATGGCGACCGCCACATTGCCGATGGCGTACTCGATGATGAGATCCCAACCGATGATCCAGGCGATCAGCTCGCCGAGCGTTGCATACGAGTAGGTGTAAGCGCTGCCGGCCACCGGCACCATTGAGGCGAACTCTGCGTAACACAACGCGCTGAATCCGCACACGATCGCCGTCAGCACGAAGGAAAGCATCAGCGCCGGCCCAGCGCCGGGACGCGCCGCATCGCCCGCCGCCGCCGTACCGATCGTGGCAAAGATGCCGGCTCCGATGATCGCGCCAATCCCCAGCGCGATCAGATTCCACGGGCCCAGCACCTTCTTGAGCTGATGACCCTCTTCCCGGGTCTCGGCGACGAGCTCATCAAGCGACTTCGTGCGGAACAGATCGCGAATGTTCATGTGTTCGCGCATGATATTAGACTTCCGGTGTACGACAGGCGCCCTCGCCTGTCGTCGCTGAAAATGGACAGGCGAGGCGCCTGTCCTACAGGAGGCCACGCCCATGACCGCGATCGACCAGAGCGCACCGACAAAATATCCCGACGTCCGCAATTACATCGACGGCAACTTCGTCGAGCCGGCGACCGATGAACATCTCGACATCACCAATCCCGCGGACGGCAGCGTGATCTCGCGTGTGCCTCTGTCGAGCAGCGCGGATGTCGATCGCGCTGTCGAATCGGCGAAGAATGCATTCCCCGGCTGGGCCGGCATGCCGATCAAAGAACGTGTGCAGGTGTTCTTCCGATACAAGACTCTGCTCGAGAAAAACATCGATGAGCTCGCGGCGCTCGTGACCGAGGAGAATGGGAAGATCCTCAGCGAGGGACGCGCGGAAGTTCTGAAGTCCGCGGAGCTGACGGAGTTCGCCTGCTCGCTGCCGCAGATCACCGCGGGCGAAGTGCTCGAAGTGAGCCGCGGCGTCGAATGCCGCGTCGAGCGTTATCCGGTCGGCATCGTCTCCTCGATCACTCCCTTCAACTTCCCCAACATGGTTCCCAACTGGACGATCCCCAACGCGATCGCTCTCGGCAACTGCATGATCCTCAAGCCGTCGGAGCAGGTGCCCATCTCCTCGGGCCGCATCGCGGAACTGCTGCGCGAAGCGGGACTGCCGGATGGTGTGCTCAACATCGTTCATGGTGGCCAGGCCACCGTCGAAGCGATCTGCGATCACCCCGGCATCGAAGGCATCAGCTTCGTCGGCTCGACGAAGGTCGCGAAGATCGTCTATCGCCGCGGCAGCATGAACTACAAGCGCGTGCTCGCCCTCGGCGGCGCGAAGAATCATCTGATCGTGATGCCGGACGCGGAGCCGGAGATGACGTCGACGAACGTCGTGGCGTCGATGGCCGGCTGCGCGGGACAGCGCTGCATGGCGGTGTCCGTGATGATGGCCGTCGGGATGAGCGATCACATCATCGAGCGGATGGTGAAGGTCATGAAGTCGATGGTGCCGGGCGTCAATATCGGTCCGGTGATCTCGCGCGAGGCGAAGCAGCGCATCGAGTCGTACATCACCGAGGCGGAGAAGGCGGGCGCGAAAGTGCTCGTCGACGGGCGCAACACGGTGGTGGCGGGACGCGAGAACGG
>CAZKID010000249.1:0-599 GCA_964552405.1 uncultured Thermoanaerobaculia bacterium | reverse complement strand
GGGGCGGGGGAACTTGGTGCGCGGCGTAGTGCCGGGAATGACACGCGTGCCGGTCATCTCGGTCGCGGCGAAGCAGCGAATCGAGGGCTACATCACCGAAGCGGAGAAGATGGGCGCGAAGGTGCTGGTCGATGGACGCGGTTACGCGGTGCCGGGAAAAGAGAATGGTTACTACGTCGGACCAACGCTCATCGACTTCGTGACGCCCGACATGCGCATCGCGCAGGAAGAGGTGTTCGGACCGGTGATGGTCATCATTCGCGCAAAGGATGTCGATGAAGCGCTGGACGTGCAGCATCGGTCGCCGTATGGGAATGCGGCGGCGGTGTTCACGGAGAGCGGCGGCACGGCGCGCTACGTGATGGAGAACGCCAGCGCCGGCATGGTCGGGGTGAATGTCGGTGTGCCAGTTCCGCGCGAGCCGTTCGGATTCGGGGGCTGGAACGATTCGAAGTTCGGAGTCGGTGACATCACCGGCCGCGGCTCGATCGAGTTCTGGACGAAGTCGAAGAAGATGACGACGAAGTGGAACAAGGAAGCGGGCGTGAACTGGATGTCGTAACGCTCCTGGCTTTATTCAAAGGCCAGAACCCCTCCCT
>CAZKID010000248.1:0-8122 GCA_964552405.1 uncultured Thermoanaerobaculia bacterium | reverse complement strand
GCTGGCCGCTCCGAAGTGCAGGAACCGCTCGTTGTCGTAGCGAGCCACCCCTTCGCCCATCGTCGCCATCCAGACGCTGCCATCGCGTGCGGTGTGCAGCGAATAGATCGCATCGCTGCGCAGGCCATTGGACTTGCCGTAGGTCTTGAACGTTCCCTGCTGGAGGACGGCGAGACCTGCATAAGTCCCAAACCACATCCGGCCTTCATGGTCCTGCGTGATCGCGTACACGTTGTCCGCTGGCAAACCGTCTTTGCGCGTGTAGTTCGAGAACGTCATCGTGGCGGGCGACAGGACGGAGACTCCGCCGCGCGTGCCGACCCACAATCGACCCTCCGCGTCTTCGTAGAGATCGAGGATCGCATCATCCGCAAGCCCGTCGTTCGTCGTCAGAAGGCGCGAGCAGCGTCCGTTCGCGAAGAGGCAGAGGCCGCCCGACGTGCCGATCCAGAGGCGGCCGCCGCGATCGCGCAGCACGTCCCACACTTCGTAGGGCTCGAGCTCCGCGCATTCCTGCCGATGATTCCACTCCAGTTTTCCTGCATGCGAATCGAAGGAAAGGTGAGAGACGCCGTGCGACTTTCCCAGCCAGACGGAGCCGTCTGTGTCGGTGTATGTCGAGAAGACAGACTCACCGTAGCCTTCACGATCGGCGAATGTCGCGAACTTCTCGCTCACGAGTTGACTGACGCCGTAGTCCATGCCGATCCAGAGCGTGGCATCGGCATCTTCCATGAGTGTGAGGACGGTGTCGTTCTGCAGACCATTTTCGGTCGTGATCGTGCGACAGGCGGTCATGGCCGGCAGATCGCAGATCGTGACTCCGTGATCGTACGTACCGGCGACTAACTCTCCGCGGCGATCGATGAGCAGCGCATCGACGTCGTTGCCGGAGAGTCCTCTTCGCTTGTCGAAAATCTCGAACGTGCTGCCGTCATAGCGGGCGACGCCGCCGCCGCGCGTTCCGATGTATAGATTCCCTGAGCGATCTTCGGTGAATGCGCGCACGGTATCGTGCGGCAGGCCATCGGCCCTCGTGAAGCGATGGAGGTCGCGCAGTTTGCCATCGGACTCGAGGGTTGCGACGACGGCGCCTCCGTTGTTGGTCCCGATCCAGAGCCGGCCGCGCGAGTCCGCGAAGAGCGCAAGGATGTTGTTGACCGGCAACCCATCGCGGGTCGTGTATGTGATGAACTTCCCGTGCACGAACGCGCTCAGGCCGCCCTCCTGCGTCCCGAACCAGATCGTGCCGAAGCGATCGACGAGACCCGAGGTGACGCGTCCGGCGCCGACACCGGAGCCCGCACCATAGTGCTGAAAGCGGCGGCCATCGAAGCGCGCGACGCCGTTGTTCGTACCGAGCCACAACTGGCCTGCAGGATCGGAAAGAATAACCTTGATCATTTGTTTATCGAGGCCGTGCGCTTGAGAGAACTTCGTGAAACCGACGCCGTCATAGCGGCTCAGTCCACCCGGCGAGCCCGTCCAGATGTAGCCCTTCGCATCCTGATACAGTGCGAATACCTGCGAGGAGGGCAGCCCGTCTTCGGGCGTCAGATTTCTGAATGCGTAGCGCTGCCCCGCCGCGGGAATCGCTACGAGCAGTACGACTGCGAGTGCATGAGCGCGACGAAAACAGATGAACAACGGAGATCGATGATACGACGCGCTGCCTAGTTCCTTCTCCCCTCGTGAGAGGGGAGAAGGTGGCGCGGAGCGCCGGATGAGGGACCCCTCATCCGCCCTTCGGGCACCTTCTCCCCCGCTACGCGGGGGAGAAGGTACTAGTCTAGTTCGCTCTTGCCGTTACGGTCGCCGACGCTGCCGACACATTGCCTGCCGCGTCACGCGCCTTCACGTAGTACCAATACTGCGCGCTCCGCGCGAGTCCGCTGTTCGTGTAGCTCGTAGCGGTCGTCGTCGTGAGCAGTGAGAACGGTCCGCTGGCCGCGCTTGCGCGCCAGACTTCGTAGCCGGTGACACCTACGTCATCCGTCGAAGCACTCCAAGTCACCTTGATCGAGCGCTTGCCGCTTGTGGCCACGACGTTTTGCGGTACAGAGGGCGCCGTCGTGTCGGCAACGTTGCTCACCGTCACGCTCACCGCGGCCGACGTCGTGGTGTTCCCTGCGGCGTCATACGACTTCGCCGTCAGCGAGTGTAGCGAACCGTTAGCCTGCGGCGTGGTGTCCCAGGCCCACGAATACGGCGACGCGGTATCCGTCGATTGCAAAGCGCCGTCGAGATAGAACTCGACCTTCGTCACGCCGCGATCGTCCGTCGCGCTCGCGGCCACGGTCGTCGTGCCCGACACGGTCGCGTTGTTGGCCGGCGACGTGATCGACGCCGTCGGCGGCGTCGTGTCCGGACTCTGGGGCGCGTCGTCGATCGTAAAGCTGAGCGGGAGTCCTGACGCCGTCAGCTCATTCGGCCCCTGATGCACGGCGCCGTCCGCCGACACGGTGAAGAGATTCACGCCGTCCGTCGTCACTTTGATGTTGCCGACGCAATAGCCCGCGTGGCTGGCGAGGCTGCCGATCGGATTCCCCTCCTCCGTCTGCAGCACATACGTTGGCGGCGCCGTCACGCAGGACGACGATTGCCCGAGGAGAACGTGCTCGACGACGTCGATGCGAGGGAGATCCCAGCCCGATGACTCGCCGTCACCGACTCCGACGATCGCCACGGCCGGCTGCGCCTTGTTGAAGTACGTGGGGTTCGTGCTGCTCTCGCTGCCGTGATGATTCACGTGCAGGAGATCGATGCCGCCCGCGCTGATCAGCGGAAAGGCGCCGCCCGGAGAGATCGCGTTGATCACGGACGTCTCGACATCGAGTTGCGACGTGGAGCGGCCCGTACACGAGTCGCTGCCGCCACCAAGGTCACTGGCCCAGAGGTAGTCGAAGCCGCCGTACTGAATCAGCAGCGCGATCGACATGTCGTTCTCGTCGCTGACGGAGACCGAGCCGCCGCCGATGATCTGACCTGCGCGCGCGATGCAGGTGATCTTCGCGCCATTGCCGAGTGGAATCACCGTGCCGACCGGCATCGCGACCGGCGCCCCCGCGGTAGTTCCGGCCGCGGCGCTCTGCCATCCTGTCGCGCAAGTAGACGAATACGACGAGCCGTTGTAGTACTGCTTGATACGAACGTTGTAGCCGGCCTGGATGACTTCATCGAGCCCGCCGATGTGATCGCAGTGCTGATGGCCTCCGATCATGTAGTCGAGGCCATTCGCCGGCTGCACGCCGATCGACTGCAGGTACGGAACGACATATTGCGTCCCTTTCCCGGTATTGCCTGCCTCCAATAGAACCGTCGTTCCGTCAGGACCTTTGATGAAGACCGACCCACCCCAACCGACGTCGATGTAGTGGATCTCGAGTTGCTGCGCCCCCATGGACGCGGAGAAGACGACCAACAGCAGTACAGCGAGAGACCGAGCGAGCCGCATGAGTCCTCCTCGTACTACGCGTTTTCGAATGACAGATCGCCCAAGCAAGAATCGATCCGAGGTATGCTGTGCGTCTCCACTTGGCGCGACTTCGTTCGCGATCCTTCAGCACCAACATTGTCATGCTTTTTGTTGCGGCCTTCCTCATGAACATATCGATATTCGAGGCTCGTTTTACCCCGGCGCCACACGCGAATCCTGAATACGCACAAGGCGCGATCGAACGCTGCGAAGCCCGGCATCGCGAGATTCGCGAGAACGTCTGGGTCATCGCCGATGAACAGCAGCGCAGCGCGGAGGAGTGGTCGCGCTGCCTCAATGACAACCTGGAAAAAGGCGCAGGGCACTTCGAGGTGCGCGAAGCGGATGAGGAGTTGCGAGGGCGCGTCTTGCGCGGCGAGATCCAGTTGCAGAAGTAGACGGGACAGGCGAGGGCGCCTGTCCCCCACCGGACCGCATGACCTACACTTGCGCTGCGTGTTTCGTTTCCCTGTAACGGCCACCGTCGTCGCGCTGCTCCTCTTCTGTGAGCGCTCCGAACCGCCCGTGATGAAAAAACTGCCGCGCGATCCGCGACGCGCGGCAATCGGTGCCGTCGGCGGATTGCCGGTCGAATTGCAGCGCGCGCTAGACCCCGTCAACGCGGAGCTCATTCCAAAGGCGGGACCCGTCGACTGGCTCTCCGTCTACAAAGAGGAAGCGCAGTCCTTCAACCAGTTCGAGCATGGCGGCGTGAATCGCCCCGACGTTCAACGCCACACGATCTACCTGCAGCCTCTTGGCACGTTCGGCGACGGCGCGCCGTCGCTGGAGATGGTGCGCCGCTACGCCGCCGCGTACTTCATGCTCGACGTGAAAATTGCTCGAGCCGCTGCCGATCGGCGCGAGCATCACCTCCCGCATCAACGGCGAACAGCAGCAGCTCCGCACGGGCGACATCCTCGCGCTGCTCCGCCGACGGCTTCCGGCAGATGCGTACTGCATCATCGCTGTGACGATGATCGACCTCTATCCCGGTCCCGAATGGAACTTCGTCTTCGGCCAGGCTTCGCTCACCGAGCGCGTCGGTGTCTACAGCTTCGCGCGCTACGGCGACGCGTCGAAGACCGTGACGCTGCGTCGCAGTTGCGAAGTGCTCGCGCACGAGACGGGACACATGTTCGGCATTCGCCACTGCGTGTTCTATCGCTGCGTCATGAACGGCTCGAACAATCTCCATGAGTTCGACGGCAAGCCGATGCACCTCTGCCCTGTCGATCTCCGCAAGCTGCAGTGGAGTGTGGGGTTCGATGTCGTCGAACGCTACAAGCGGCTGCGCGACGTTTGCCGTGATGCGGGTTTCGACGAAGAGCGCGCCTGGCTCGAGAAGGAGCTCGCGCGGATTACCGGCTCCAGCTAATACTTGCAGCGCGATGCGAGCAGGCGCGTTGCGGCCTCGAGATCGATGCCGGCTACGAGCACGCCGTGCTCACCATAGGGATGATGCGCGAGTAGCGTTCCATCGGGACGCGCGACAGCCGACGTCGTGCCCGATCCCTTGCTCGCGTAATTCACCGATGCGAACCAGATGGTGTTCTCGGCCGCGCGGCAGAGCATCGCCTTCTCGTGAAATGAATTCGCAGGATCCCCGAACGATGACGGCACGTAACTCCCCTCTTCACCCGGATGAAAGTGCGGATGAAAGACGATCTGCGCGCCGCGCTTCGCGGCCCAGCGCACAGTCTCCGGATATCGCCAGCCCTCGTGGCAGATCACGACGCCGAACGTCATCGCGCCGCAGGCAAACACCTGCCGTTCCGTGCCCGCCGAATACACAGCGTCCTCGGACGGATCGAGTTGCACCTTGTCCTGGAATCCGAGGCGCTTGCCGGTTGCATCGATGATGAGTGCCGCGGGACGCGGCAAGCCGTCACCCACGCGTTCGGTGCCGAGGATGACAGCGATCTTCGCGCTCGCGGCAACGGAGGCGATCTCCGTCCACGCGCGCTCGAGAAACTCCGCGTCCAGCGGAGGCGGCGCGTATCCGAGTCCGCGATAGCCGGGGACGTAGCACTCCGGAAAGCAGATGAGCTCCGCGCCGGCGCGCGACGCATCGTGGATCGCATCGCACGCCAGCTGAATCGACTCTTCGGGAGACTCCGGATAGCGAAGGTTGGCAAGTGCGATACGCATCGCCGGATTCTACCCGGCTCGATCGATGCGGAACGCGAAGCAGCCGTACGCCGGAAAGCGGACGTGCAGGAATGCGGTCTCCGGCATCGCGAGAAAGCGATCGACCGTCGATGCGAGCTCGCGCGGATTCGTCAGCGACGCATCGTGGATCTCTTCGGCATCGGTGTAGGCGCGCACGACGAACTGCTGATTGAGATACGTGCCATCGGAGCCCGCAGCAGGAAGCTGGTCGCGCAACACGTCATCGCTGCCCGCATCCGCGGTCACGAAGATCGGACCATATTCCTTGTACGGACCTGATTTCGTGAACGGCGTGAAGCTGGCGAGAATCAAACGCTCGCCGGGCTGCGCGCGGCGCAGCACATCGCGGCAAGGCTCGCCTCCTTTCGCGATCACATGCTTCACGGGCTGGCCGAGGTCGTCGATGCCTTCGGTGCGGACGCGGTCGAGGAATTGCTGCGGGATCGGGGCGATCGTGAGTGCGGTCATTCGATTCCTTTCGTGTGTACGACAGGCGCCCTCGCCTGTCGCCTGTCTTTTCGAATCCTGTGGACAGGCGAGGGCGCCTGTCCTACACAACACGCCTGATTCGCCCCGCGTTCGCGTATCGTGTCGCGATGAGCATGTTCGACACGATCCTCAACTGGCTCGTCTCCGTCGTCGGTGTCGCGACCGGCGCCGCGTACATTCCCCAGGCGCTGCGCATCTGGAAACGCCGCAGCTCCGACGACGTCTCGATCCTCACCTATGCACTCTTCCTCGGAGGACAGATCGTCTACCTCGTCTACGGAATCCGCATCGCGCAGTGGCCCCTGATCATCGGCATGACGGCGAACATCGCGGGAAGCATCGCGGTCATCGGCAGCGCGGCGCGCTTTCGAGCGCGCAAGTGATCTGGACCATCACCCGCGACCAATGTGTTTACGTTCATTCCATTTGGCAACCAAAGTGGCGTAACATCCAATCAGGAAATCGTCCTGACCCCCAAAGCTCTGCGCAGCATCCGCCTGGCCCTCGGCCTGTCGATCGAACAGTTTGCCGAGAGGATCGGCCTCACTCCGGCCGAAGTGTCGGCGATGGAGCGAGGCGAGATGACGCTGAGCGGAATCGGCAAGGCGTTGGAGAGGCTCGCACCCGGAGCATCAATCGGGAAACGGACGGACCCGCCGATGTAGGACAGGCGCCCTCGCCTGTCCCTCCGTGCTTCACTCCCGTAGCGAATCCATCTTGCGCTTGATCTGCTCGCACCCTGCAGTGTTTCCGACGATCGTCTGCTCCCACGAGCCATAGACAGGATTCGGGAGCGCGAACCACTTGCGGCCCCAGTCTGCGGCGTGATCACGCACGATCGCGTCGCGCTGCTCGAGCGTCTTTCCTTTCGCCGCGGCAAAGTCGTTGAGGTCATCACCGAACAGCATGACCACGCGATTCTTCGATGCGACGAAGGCGCGGCGCGGAGACTTGTCGCTCGACTCCCACTCCGGGCGCCCACCCTTCGTCAACAAGTTGTCCGCCGTCAACGGAAAGCCGAGACGAGTGAGCGACGCGCGCAGCGGTTCTTCTTCATTCTTCAGACGGTTCGTCACGTAATAGATCGCGACACCGCGCTTCTGCACTTCGAGCAGAAAATCGTGCGCCGCTTCGATGGCGTGCGAGCTGTCGTGCATTGCCCAGTCGTGCCATCCCGCTTCGGTGTAGCCCTCGCCGCTGCGGATCAACTTCACCTGATGCCCGGATGTGTCGAGGATCGTTTCGTCGAGATCGAGGATGATCGCCGGCGGCATCGACGGATCGACGCTCTTCTGCTCGGTGGCTGCAGTCCACGTCTTGTCGGCCACGGCTTCATCGAGGGTGCGCAGCGCCGTCGCGTAGACCTCGCGCGTGATCGCGTGATACTCCGCCGACGTCTGCATCCAGAGCGTGGCGTTGAGCGAGGGCCGCGTCATCGCACACGGTTGTTGTTGTTGCGTGGCGCAGGCAGTGGAGAGGAGTGCGAGAATGAGGATCGTCTTCTTCATCACGCGCGCGAGTCTAAAGGAGAAATCGTGAACAGAAAATCGATCATCGTTGTCTCGCTCGTCTTCCTGCTCGGCCTCACCGTGGGAATCGCATTCGCGAAAGGCGTCGACACGTCGCTCTATCACGGGAAGCAGCCGAAGGAAGCTGGCAAGTCGCTGCTCGAGCTCGCCCGCAAGCAGGCGGGAAAAGGAAGCTGGGAACGCATCGGCGTGGGGCGTGTCTATTACCTCGCCGGGATGAAGAGCGAAGGGCAGGCGATCTTCGATGAAGTCACGTCACGCAAGCCGGAATCGACCGACTGGTGGCGCATCGGCCGCGTCTACTGGGAAGCGGGTGAATGGGACAAGGCGCGCGCGATGTTCGAGAAATCGCTCGCGATGAATCAGAAAGACGACAAGGGACTCGCCGAGCTCGGCGCCTACTACATGATCAAAGGAGATCGCGCGAAGGCCGAGGAGCTCTTCGATCGTTCGTTCG
>CAZKID010000247.1:0-8140 GCA_964552405.1 uncultured Thermoanaerobaculia bacterium | reverse complement strand
CTGTTCCTTGCTGCGAAGCCGTTAGACCTTACCGTCGTTTCCGGTACCTCAGAAGCGGTCGCCGTTCGGCGCCAGCGCCTGCGACAGCACGAAGGGATCGGTGAACGCCGCGATCTTCTCGAGTGAAGGACCCGATCTCAGTTCGCCGCGCGCCGTGACGGCGAAGCCGTCGATCTCGCCGGCGAGGTACTCATCGGCATTGCGGGTACGCCAGAACTGAGGAGCCACGGCGAAAACGGACGTTGCAGAAAGAACGAGGAACGCGAGCGCGAAACGGATGCGCATCTACCACCCTTTCACGGAGTGACGAGTGACGAGTAACGAGTGATGAGTGGAACCTTACTCGTCACTCGGTACTTGTCACTCGTCACTCCGTCTTTAGATTTGCGGTTTGATCTCGAGATCGATCTTCACGGCGCCGTCGACGATGTAGCCGAGCGAATGCGCCTGTTGGTTGGATGTGAAGTATTTCACCGGTGCCTGCGAACCGTTCGACGTATCGCCGGCGACGACTGCGCGAATGCTCGGCGGAAGGCTCGGCAGATACACACCCGCGGTCACGGCGCCTTCGCCGTTCGAGTAGAGCCCGACGGTGAGATCGGTCGATGGCTTCAGGCGCTCGAGGACTGCGAGCACCTGCTCGAGCGTGCGAGGATCGGGCGGGACGAGCGTGAAGTCGATCTGATTGGCGACCGTACCGCTGCCAACGAGCAGATACGCGCTGCCGGGAACCTGATTCTCCGGCACCTTGAGATCGAACGTCTCGACGAACGACTCGCCGCGGAACGGCTTCAACACCGCGCGTACCTTGAGGTCGTCCCCCGGCACGATGCGGCCGTTCGCCGGCGGAACGATCGAGGCCTCGACGAGCTTCGCGATCTTCAGCGACTCGTCGTGACGCAGGTGCAGCTTCACGTTCTCGATCTTCGCATCGCGGAATTCGTTCGACATCAGATAGCCGGTGATCACCGCGAGATACGAAGGGATCGCCTGACGCGCCTGCGCACCGGCCCACCCTTCGCGAAGATGAATCGGAGCGGAGCCCTTGAGCTGGATCTCTGCATCCATCATCACCGTGCGCTCGCCCGCGGCTTTCTGTGCATTGGCGATGACGCTGTCGGCAGCCATCGCGAGCATCAGCGGCGTGAGCTGCGGATGCCGGATCATGTTCACGTGATACGTGCGCGAGGGACCGCTGCCGTCGAGCGTTAGCTCGATCGGAATCGTGCTGGCGGTCTCGCCGACGACACCCATGATGCCGTTCGCGCGATCCTGCTGCAGCGCTCCGACCACCGCGCCGGTGTTGGCGAATTTGAACGACGTCGCGAGACTCGGCATCACGCCGACGATCTCCGACTGCGCCATCGGGAAGCTGATCTCGCCCATGTCGAGGAACGGATGACCGAACGCGTAGACGCGATTGCCATCTGTGTACGTAACGGTTCCCGTCGCGGCGACGTTGAAATCGCCATTGAGGAGCACGGCGCCGATCGGATCACCAGGTTTGAAAGGCTTCGCGTTCTTCGCCGGTACGGCCGATCCCGCCTGCGAGCTCGCACCGCTCGGCACGGCAACGAAGTTCATCGCGTCGATGTATTTGCCGAATCGCGAAACGGTCTCGGGCGCAAACGACGAGAGCGAGAGCGGAACCGCGATCGGTCTCGCGCCATTGATCGTACTCATCTGCCGCGCGCCGAAGTCCGCTGCGAGTTTGTCGAACACGCTCTCGCTCTTCGCGTTGACGATCGTGTTGAGAAACTCGGCGCCCGACATCCGCGGTGCTGCCGCGGGAAGGGTCGGCGACATGCGGACTCCGCCGTTGTCGGCGATCTTCAACATCTCTTCGATCGGCGTGATGCCCGCAACCGGTTCCTTGGCAAACTGCCAGGCAAACGCAAGCGCGCCGATGACCTTGCCATCGATGAAGACCGGCGACCCGCTCATGCCGGCGATGACGCCCGCTCGCTGCACGACCGGCGAGTCGACCTTCGCAAGAATCAAATCCTGATTAGGGCCGATGTTGTTCAGAACGCCGATGATCTCGACGTCGAACTTCTCGATCTTGTTGCCGTCGAAGACCGTGAGGCCGTAGCCCTTCATCCCCTTGACAACCTGTGAGAGCGGCATCGTCTCCGCGAACGCGGATGCCGTCGTCAGCAATATGAGAAATGCGAAGAGAGCAGCAGTTTTGCGGGATTGGCGCACGGAAGAAGTAACACGTCTCCGTTGGAGGAACATTTCGAATGAGGTGCCAGAACGGAAACGGGGGTTCGCGGTCTCGCGGGCGCGCGGGCCCGGGGTGGTTCCCAACCGCGAGCCTGCGAACCCGCGCCACACCTCGTAACTTACTCGTACCTCAGCGCCTCGATCGGATCGAGCTTCGACGCCTTCGCTGCCGGATAGATTCCGAACAGGATGCCGAGCAGCGCGCAGAAGCCGAAGGCGAGCGTGACCGCCCAGACCGGCGTATGCGCCGGTGGCAGATTCAACGATGGGAAGGAGTGATTCAGAATCAGTCTCGCGCCGGCCGCGAGGAAGTAGCCGCCGGTAATCCCGATCACTCCGCCAATGCCGGACAACGCAACGGCTTCAACCAGGAACTGCACCAGCACGTCGCGTCGCCGCGCTCCGATCGACTTGCGCACGCCGATCTCGCGCGTCCGCTCGGTCACCGAGACGAGCATGATGTTCATGATTCCGATGCCGCCGACGAGCAGCGCGATGCCGACCACCGCGCCCATCACCGCGGTCGTCGTGGTGAGCGCGCCGGAGATGATCTTGAGAATCTCTTCCTGCGCGAGGATGCGGAAGTCGTTCGCTTGTCCCTTCTTCAGATGATGACGCGCGCGCAGCAACTCGGTGATCTGATCCTTTGCGAGATCGAGATCGCTTCCTGTGCGCATCTGAAACGCGAGCACGAGGCGGTCCATGCTCTCGCGGCCATAAGTCGCCGAAGCAGTCGCAAACGGGATGAAGACGACATCGTCCTGATCGTTGCCGAACATCCCGCCTTTCTTTTCGAGCATCCCGACGATGGTGTAGTCGTCGTTGTTGATCCGGATGTTCCTGCCGATCGAATCCGCGAGGTGGAGCCGTTCGGCGATCGTCGCGCCGATCACGCAGACGCGCTTTGCGGCCTCTTCGTCGAGCGGACCGAAGAAGCGGCCATGCTCGACCCAGCGATTGAAGATCTCCTGAAACTGCGAGTTCACCGCCCACAGCTGCGCGCGATGCGACGCGCCCCCCGACTTCGTGTCGGCATTCGAGATGTAGATCGGAGTGAACTGCCTGATCGCCGTCGCCGACTTCCTCACCGCCTCGGCATCATCGAGGGTCAGCCGCGGCAGCTTCTGCAGCGCGGCATTACGATCCTCGCCGGCATCGGGAAAGACTTCGATGTAGTTCGACCCGATCGTCTGCAGATCGGCCGAGAGCTTGTACTGCATCCCCTGCACGAGCGAAACGACCGCGATCACCGCCGCAACGCCCACCATGACGCCGAGAACGGTGAGGATCGAGCGCATCTTGTTGGCGAAGATGGCGCGAAGGGCGATGCGGAGGTTCTCGATGAACATCAGTTCTCAGTGACGAGTTGCGAGTGACGAGTGACGAGTACGCGAGATGCGCGTGCTGGGGATTGATTTGCGGAGGCCGCCGATGACGCGCGCGACTTCTTCGGTGTCGCGCAGCAACTCCGTGACCAGGTGTTCTGGGATGTACCCGATGTCAAAAGCGACATAGATCTGCGTCTTGACTTCGGCACACGAAGCTTTGGCGATCGCGAGAAAGTGTCTGAATTGCGCTCCACCCCGCTCGAATCCCTCGGCGATATTCGAGACGACTGAGACAACCGCCCTCCGCATCTGGTTTCGGAGCGCAACGTCCCTTCGAAACATGCTCGTTCTGGTCTCGAGATAGATACGTTTGGTGAGCTGACGAGCTTTTTGCCAGGCGATCAGGTCTTCGAATTTTTCGATTCTCATGAAGAAATCGTCCGCAAATCGAATTCGCAATGCAAAAAATCTACACCGCGTAGCAACTCGTTACTCGCAACTCGTCACTCGCAACTCTCTTCACTGAATTCGCTCATCGCGAATCCGAATGATCCTCTGCGCTTAGTGTGCGACGTCGTCCTCGTGCGTGACCATGATGATCGAGTTGCCGGGCTCGTGGAGCTCCTTGAAGAGATCGAGGATTCCGCGGCCTGTTTGTGAGTCGAGGTTTCCGGTCGGCTCGTCGGCGAGGAGCAGGGATGGTTTGTTCACGAGCGCGCGTGCAACAGCGACGCGCTGGCGCTGTCCGCCGGACAGTTCGTTCGGCTGGTGATTCATCCGGTCGCCGAGGCCCACGGCGGCGAGCGCTTCTTCCGCCATCTCGCGGCGTTCGTGCCGCGGCACGCGTGCGTAGATCAGCGGCAGCTCGACGTTCTCCAGTGCGGTCGTGCGTGCGAGCAGGTTGAACGTCTGGAAGACGAAGCCGATCTTCGTGTTGCGAATCGCCGCGAGCTCGTCATCGTTCAGCGACTCGACGCCAACTCCGTCCAGCAGGTAGCGCCCGGCGCTCGGCGTATCGAGACATCCGACGATGTTCATCAGCGTCGACTTGCCGGAGCCGGAAGGACCCATGATCGCGACGTACTCGCCCTTCTCGATGATGAGATCGACTCCGCGCAGTGCGTGAATCTCCTGCGGTCCGAGCTGATAGACACGCGTCAGCTCGTGCATTTCGATCAGGTGTGGCTCTGCCATCCGCCGTCAGTCCTTCCCGCTCTTCGCGGCTTTCTTCTCGTCTGTCACTTCGACTTCGGTGTCGTCGTGCAGTTTCTTCAACACTCGAAAGGGGCCGGTGATGATCTGATCACCTTCCTTCACTCCGTTCGAGATCGCCACGCGAGTCGCATCGCTGATGCCCGTCGTCACCTCGCGCTGTTTCGCGACGCCTTTTTCGACGACGAACACATACTTCTTCTTCGGCGCGCTCGACTCTTCCTCTTCGTCTTCCTTCTTCGCGCCGGGCACGCGCTCCACAACGCTCTGAATCGGGACCGTGATCGCGTTCGCCGTCGTCGTGATGATCGAGACCTGCGAGGTCATGCCGGGCCGCAGCCGGTCATCCGCATTCGTGAACGCGACCTTCACTTTGAAGTAACGCATTCCCGCGGACGAAGTTGCATGAACGGCGGCGGAGCTTCCGATCTCGGAGACAGTCCCCGCGTACTCCTTGTCGGGAATTGCATCGACATGAATCTTCGCCGCCTGCCCCACTTTGATTCCGACGACTTCGGTCTCCCCGACTTCGGCTTCGACGAGGATCTCCGACATATCGGCAATCACCGCCAGTACCGAGCCGGGATTGTTCATCGTGCCGGGGATGACGACCTCGCCCTCGCGTGCATTGAGCTGCACGGCCTTGCCGGTCGTCGGCGCCGTGATCGTGGTGTAGGAGAGATCGGTCTCCGCCGACACGATCGTCGCGGAAGCCTGCTGCACACCTGGTTGTGCGGACGCGAATGCCGCACGCGCATTCTCGAGATTGAGGCGCGCCTGATCGAACGCCTCCTGGGCCTGAATGCCCTGATCGCGCAGCTTCACCACACGGTCATACGCAACCTGCGCGGTTTCGAGTGCTGCTTTCGCTCGCGCGACTTCCACACGCCGTGACTCGAGCTGCGCGCGGACGTTGTCGCGCGCGGCGAGAAACGACGGCTTCTCGAGCTCGATCAGCTTCTGTCCCTTCGTGACCGTATCGCCCTCATTGAAGTAGAGATGATCGATCTTGCCAATGACGTGAGCGCTGATGTTGACCTTGAACTTCGGCTCGACTTCACCCGGCGCGGTGACCGTCGCCTCGATGCTCTGCCGATGCGCCGGCTCGATGTAGACCTTCTCGGCTTCGCTTCCCGTACCGCGAACGCTGAAGAAAATGATGACGCCGAGGAGGACGACGGCCGCGATGAGGATCGCGGACCGCTTCGCCGTAACCGTCACTGCGCTCTCCGTGCGGCGAGCAACTGTACTGCGGCACCTGCGACCTGAAACAACACCGCGACCGCCCACAGCGACACGATGATTGCCGCCGACTTCGCGCGCGAAAAGCGCGACATCGCGGCAAAGCCGATCGTCAGGAGCACGATGTACCAGATCGTGAACACGTCGGCGCTCGCCAGGAAGGTCGCGAGCACCGGATGGGACTTCGTGCTGATGAAGTAGCCGATGTTCGATGCAAGCGGATTCTTCAGCATCTCCACCGTAATCGACTTCTTTGCCAGCAACAGAATCGTTCCCAGGAATCCCTTCACCATCATCGGCATCCATGCATACGCCGTGATCGAGAGCGCCTGCGGAAACTCACCGTCGCCTCCGAACACTTTGAAGGCGGCAAAGATGATTCCGGCGATGACGACGAGTGTGATGATCGTGACGAACGGCGCGCAGAAGAACACCATCTTCATGAAGCCGCCCATCATCTTCGCCTGCCGCTCGACCAGCTCAGGCGGTATCCGCGGGTTGCTCTGAAGCGTCTCCCGCATCAACGCCGTCGTGTCGATACGCATCCCGGCGAGGACTCCACCGATGATCGCGAAGAAGGAAATGATGGCGATCGGCACGACGAAGTCGGGCTTTCTGACGATCGACGCAAACGTAGCGCCGGGATCGAAAACGACCCCGGCGATGCGTGCAAACGAATTTGGGTTTTCTGGAGGGGGTGGCGGGGTGAATTCCGCTTCTGTCATTTCGCAGCATCCTCCGCTTTCAGCCGGTGTTCGTAGTTTAACCAGCTATAGCGGTCGAATGTGCGGCCGAACAGTTTCGGCTCTTCCGGAGTGTCGTCTTCCACCTTGATGTTGCGCACGTCGAGCAGATCGCCCACCGCGCGGTGATAGTTCGCAACGGCCTTGTTGTAACCGACGAGCGCCTGCAGCTCGCGGACCCGCGAGTCCGACAACTGCTGCTGAATCTGCAGCACGTTGAAGTTGGTCGTCATGCCGTTCTCGTAGCGCTTGCGCTCCGCGTCGAGGTTCTGTTCCGCGGCATCACGTGCGGTGCGCGACGCAACGATCTCCTTCGACGCGGTATCGATATCGCGAACAGCCTTGCGAACGTCCGTGGTGATGCTCTGCTTCGTCTGATCTTCCGTCGCCTTCGACTGCTCGTACTCGAGCTTCGCGCGCCGAGCTTCTGCGCGGGCACCGATATTGAGAATGGGAACGCCAACGTTCACACCGACCGACCAGCTCGGGAAATCGCCGCCGACGATCTGACGCAGCGCGTGCGGATAAGAGCTCGAAGTCAGTCCGGTCGGCTGCCCGGTCGAGTCCACCGTGATCGCGCGGCCCGCGACACCGGCCGCGCCGTAATCGAGGAATGCATCGAGCTTCGGCAGCACCTGATTGCGCGAGTAGAGGTACTGGATCTTGCGCGTCGCGGTGCCGAGGCTGTTCTCGCGAACTTCAGGGCGAAGGGTGAGCGCCTGCGCGACTGCCTGATCGGTATCGATCGTCATCGGCGTGTAACCGACGTTGTCGGTCGGCACGATCGGGCGATTCCAATCTTCCTGCGGCAGGTTCAGCAAGGCCCGCAACCGATCCTCGGCATCGCGCACGGAGGCGACGGCGGCGATCAACTGCTCTTCCGTCGTGGCGATCTGCACGCGCGGCTGCAGGATGTCGAGCGGAGCCGAGGCGCCGACGTCGATGCGGATCTGCGTGATGCGCGACTGGTCGCGCGCGAGGAAGAGCGACTCTTTCACCACATCGCCATTGCGGCGTGCATAGACGAGATCGAGATACGCCTGTTCGACGGAGACGGCAGTGTTCATCAGGACGGAGCGGAACAGCTCGCGATTGATGCCGAGCGTGTTGCGCGCGATGTCGATGCCGCGGTTCGTGACGTCGATGCCGAAGTTGCGGAGCAGCGGCTGGTTGAGCGTGACGCCGAAGTCCGAGTTGTAGCTCGGATTGATCAGCGTGCCGAAGCCGGCTTTGTTCGTCCGGTCGTTGTTGAAGTTGAAGGCGTAGCCGCCACCGGGCGGAAGCGTTTGCGCCACTCCCGCCTTTGCCACGATCGTCCCGTGCGAGCCTGTCTCGAGCGCGGTGCCCGTCGGGACCGCAGTCCGAGGAGACCACAAACCACCCGACGTG
>CAZKID010000246.1:0-8154 GCA_964552405.1 uncultured Thermoanaerobaculia bacterium | reverse complement strand
CAACGTGGTAGTGCCCGGACGCGATTTCTTTCACAATATCATTGCGGCCTAACGTATAGGTCAGTAGGATACCCTTGCATATACAGGTAGATGCAACCATCTACATATAGATATCTACATCTACCTGTAGATATCTAATGGCGCAAGGTGCCGCGGTTCGGACGCGATGGTTTGCCATCTTTGGACTGTCGGCACCGGGATATTGCGATCTCCGGGTACGTGCGAGGGCCCGTTGTCCGTTCACGACTCTCAGCGTTCATTGGCAGCCGTTCGACAGCGCGAGCGCATCGAATGCCACCGAATAGCGTCCCTCGGCCGACATCGAGACGACGACCCAGTTCTGGCTCGGCGTCGCCATCGCGCTGTTGGAGAGGTTCAGCCACAGCCAGCCGCCGAGGTCGCCGGAGGCACTCAGCGGGGGGAAGGTGTTGCCGGAGGCTGCGCTGGTGCTCGATGTGGCGGGCAATGTGACGGTCTGCGGTACGCACAGGATCGGCGGGCATCCGCTCGGCAATGTCGTCGGATTTTCATGCTCGTCAAAACGAATGATGCTCTTGATACTCATCTCGCTCGAGGCATTGCGCGCGTAGTCCTTGCATGGGGCGTTCGCGCCCGTCACAGCTTCGCGCCAGATCGCGAGATCGGTATTGAATGCGCCGGGGCCACCCTGAATGTAGTGCGCTGCGAATGTGGACGGAAGCGGCTGACGGCGATCGGACGTGCGCGACATCTGTGGCATGTAGCGACTGTAGAACGTGCGCGGAAGATCCGTCGCCGTGACCGCGCCCGCCGCTCCACCCTCGGGAATCGCGCGGATGTGCACGAGCGGATTTCCTCCGGCGTAGTTGCCCGTCGTGGGATTCGGCGAGATCCACATGTAGTCGCCGGTCAGCACGTTGTCGTACAGAAGTTCCCTGTAGTAATTCGGTTCAGTCGGCAGCGTGACGGTGCAGTCGGACAGGACGTCGATCGTCACATAGCCCGTCGCGTTCTGGTGTTTACCGCCGATGCGCGTCGTGCCGCACGAGAAGTTGTAGGCTCCCGTCGTAGCAGCGGAGCGAATGTCATTGAGAAGGAATTGAGGTATCGCGCCGGGGAGGATCTGACAGTCTCGCGCCGACTGCGGCGCGAAGTTCGGATTCGCATCGTTGTTGAGCGAGCGATCGCCGGGATCGATTTCATTCGTGGTGCCCGATGGCGGAGCGATCGTGCCGCGCGGACCGAAGATGTCGTACATGTTGATGGCCTGCACGTCATAGCCCGTGAGGAAGACGTTGAAGTCGACTGTCGGATATCCCCAGTCGGTCCAGATCGTGACGTGAGCAATCTGTGGTTGCTGCGTCGTATTCACGATCGTGAAGAGCGTCGTCTTCGCCATGACCTGCGGACTGTTGAAGTCGACTTCGAAATACGGGAGCAGCAGCGTTGCCGCCGGAAGCAGCGCGATGTCGCAGCTGTCATCGTTGTTCGTCGTCGAGGGACTTCCGCTGACGAACGTGCTCGCAGACGCGGAGATGGTGACGATGAGCAGTAGCAGCGAGAGCTTTTGCATGGTCGAGGTTCCTCACGGGTTGGTGTTCGGCGGCGGCCCGATGGGGTTCGTCTTTCCGGGCGCGTCGGTGACCGCTCGTATGGGCGAGCAGCCGTTGCCAAGGGGCGTCGCGCTGAAGGCCGTCTGATACCGGCCTTCCGCTGCCATCGAAACGACCACCCAGTTTTGACTGGGACGCGTCGTGCGCGAATTCGTCAGATTGAGGTACATCCAGCCGGAGACGTCGCCACTGGAGGAGAGGGGTGGAAAGATGATGTCGGAGGTCGTCGTGCTCGACGCCGCCGGAAGGTCGACATAAATGCTCGGTACGAGGATTCGGACCGTGGAAACGAGCATGGTTGGATTCTCGTGTTCGTCGAATCGAACCTCGTCGAGAACCCGCATGGCGTCGCCCTTGTTCGTTGCGTAGTCGCTGCAGGAAGCGCCATTGCCAATGACGCCTTCACGCCAGATGTAGAAGTCCGTGTTGAACGCACCGGTGCCGCCCTGGATGTATCGCGCACCGAAGGTTGCCGGCAGCGGCTGACGGCGATCCATCCGAGTGGTGTCGCGATCCTGATGCGGCGTGTAGCGGTCATAGAACGTGTAAGGAAGATTCGTCTGGGTGACGACGCCGGCCGGACCGCCTGACGGAATCGCACGGATATGGACGAGAGGATCGGCAGACGCGTAATTGCCCTTCACGGGATCGGGATTGATGATCTGCCAGTCGCCAGTGAGCACGTTGTCGTAGAGGAGATCGTCGTAGTACGCGGCTTCGTTCGGCATCGCACCGCTCTCTTTGGCGACGAGGTCGATCGTGACGTAGCCGATTGCGTTTGTATGCGTGCCGCCCACGTGTTTCGTCCCGCACGACGAAATCCTTCCCGTGGTGAGAGCGGAGCGGACCTCTTCGAACGGCGTTGCGCGTGCGGCCAGGACGTCGCGTAGGTTGAATGACTCCGCGTCATAGCCGGTCAAAGAAGCAGCGAACGAATAGACGGGGTAGGCCCAGTCCGTCCAGATCGTCGCGCGTACGAGCCTCGGCACCGCCGTCGTGTTGATGACGCTGAACAGTGTCGTGCGCGCATAGACCGGCGCGGTGTTGAGGTCGACTTCGAAGTAAGGAAGGAGCAGCGTCGCCGCTGGCAGCGCCGCGATGTCGCAAGTGTCATCGTTGCGGATCGTTGCAGCATGCCCCGAAAGCGCGAGCGTGAAACAGAGAAGCGCCAGCGTGTGCCGCATTGCAAGTGATACGGGAAGTGCAGCGCTGCGTTGGGGCACCCTTTTGAGAAATCGGAAAGTCAAAAGCGAAATGCATTTCGCTTTGGTTCCTCGAGCGCGAACCTACGGTGACGGTCCGATGCTCGGGCTGCGTCTATCGTTCATCGTTACCGGAATCGGCGCAGAACACCCATTACCCAACGGCGTCGCGTCCGCCATCGTCTGATACCGCCCCTCGGCCTGCATCGCAATGGTGATCCAATTCTGCGTTGGGCGCGGAGCGGTGTGGCCGCTCCGGAGATTCATATACATCCAGCCGCCGACATCGCCGGAAGTCGACAATGGCGGGAAGAGTCCCGCGGACGTCGCTGTGCTCGAGGTGGCGGGCAGGATGTAGTAGACCGTCTGATAGGCGGCGATCCGAACACCGCCGGCATTCGTCGTTGGATTCTCGTGCTCGTCGAACCGGACCTCGTCGAAGACCTGCATCGCCGAGCTGTTGTTCTTCGGGTAATCGCTGCACGACGAAGAGCCGCCGGTGACGGCTTCGCGCCAGATCATGAAGTTCGTATTGAATGCGCCCGTTCCACCCTGGATGAATCGCGAGGTGAATGTTGCAGGGAGCGGCTGACGGCGATCCATGCGCGCCTGATCCGCATCGCCGTGCGGGGTGTAGTGGTCGTAGAACGTGAAGGGGAGATTGGTATGTGCGATGACGCCGGCCGGTCCGCCGGATGGAATCGCGCGGATGTGTACGAGCGGATTGCCGCCCGCGTAATTTCGGGTGACCGGATTGGGATCGATGAGCTGCCAGTCGCCGCCGAGAACGTTGTCGTACAGAAGTTCGTCGTAGTACTTCGGATCATTGGGGAACGTCGCACCACACGTCGCAACGAGATCGATTGTGAGGTAGCCGGATGCATTCACATGTGTGCCGCCGACGTGCGTCGTGCCGCATGACGAGTGGAGTCCGTTCGTCAGCGCGCTTTGCAGGTCGGCGAGCAGCGCCGCGGGAACAGGCCCGGGGAGGTACTCGCACGCGGCCGCTGCGCCGGGCAGAAAGTGAGGATTCGCGTCGTTCGGCAGCGACTGCGAACCGACGTTGCGCTCCTGCAGCGCGATCGTGCCGCGAGTGCCGATGACGTCGGCGAGGTTGATCGACTGGACGTCGTAACCCGTGAGGAAGATGTTGAACGTGAGGACGGGAAACGCCCAGTCGGTCCAAAGCGTCACGCGCGCGATCTGCGGCGCGCTCGAGGTGTTGAGGACCGTGAACAGCGTCGTGCGCGCAGTCGTGGCAGGGGAATGGAGGTCGACTTCGAAGTAGGGAAGGAGCAGCGTTGCGGCAGGAAGGGTCGCAATGTCGCAGCTATCGTCATTGCGGATCGTGGCAGCATGCCCGTAAAGCGCGAGGGAGAAACAACAGAGAAGTGCGAGCGTGTGCCGCATTGCAAGTGATACGGGGAAGTGCAGCGCTGCGTTGGGGGGCTTTGCCAAATCGGAAAGTCAAAAGCGAAATTCAGAATGCAGAATGCAAAATGCAGAATTCAGAATTGATGTGGCGCTTCGCGCGTCATTGTTCATTCTGAATTCTGCGATTCTGAATTCTGCATTTCGCTTTTGCTTCTTCGAGCGCGAACCGGCACCTTCTCCCCCGCTTTCGCGAGGGAGAAGGGACCTGGTTACTGAATGCGGAGGAACACGCCCCAGCGCGTGGCGTCGTAGTCGAGTGCGCTCGACTCCGTGTAGCGGTCCTTGTTGTATTCGACCGCGAGTCCGTAGCGCGACTTCAGCGGGAACGTCACCCTCCCGTTGTAGCGATTGAGTTTGAACGGATACGTGCCGTCGTTGTGAAGCCGCGTGATGTTCGTGTCGAGGTAGATCGAGTGCGGCAGGGTGAACGCCACGCCGCCTTCGCGGGTGTGACCGTTCTCGCTGTGCAGCGAGGTCGCCGTGACGAACGTCTGCGGGCGCCGGTACGTGATCGAGCTCTCGCTCTTGAACGAGGACACCGAGGCGTGCACCGTCACGGTGTCGTTCGGGATGAACGCCGCGTCGGTCGTGTAGTTGCGAACGCGACTGTCGAACGAGGTGTCATTCGACATCGTCGTCCGCTCGTACGCAGTCGTGATCCTGGCCCACTTGAACTGCGACCACTGTGCGCGGAGGCGATAGCGATCACGGTCCTTGTAATCGGTGCGGAAGATCGGGTGATTCGCGCTGTCACTGCGCCAGGCGGCGCCGACGAGCCAGCCGCCCATCGCGTACTGCGCGTTGGTGTCGAGTGTGTTGATACGCCGCTCGAACGAACCTTCCTGATTGCCGGGAACGACGATCTCGGACAGGTCGGGCGCTACGTCTGCCTCGACTTTCGACTGACGGAACTCCGCGCGGACCGAGAGGTTACCGAGATTGCGGGCCGACACGCCGGCGCTGTTCGTGGTCTCCACGCGCCGGATCGAGCTCTGTGACTGGAGGATGTCGCGGAAGTCGCGCTGGTCGACGCCGCCGAACGTGATGCTCTGCAGATACAGCGTATCGATCAGCGCACTGCCATCGAGATCGCGATGATCTTTCTGATAGCCGGCGAACGCGTCGAGGCCTTCGGCGATCGTGTACTCGCCGCGGATCCCGCTGCGCCACGTCGTGTTCTTCGCGTGCGACGAGATGGTCTCGGTCGCGCCGGTGAAGAAACGGCTGATCGCGAAGGATGCGAAGCTGCCGTAGGCCGCTTCCGCTTCGTTGCCATCGGAATCGGCGGACAGATGCACATAGTTGGCGATCACGCGTCCGCGCGAGATGGGCTGCACCGTGACATAGAGATTGGTGAACGGAGTCTTCGTCTTCTCTGTGTCGTGGCGCGTAATCGATGTCGCGTTGACCGGGTTACCGAGGATTGTGTCGGTGTTGTTGCCGGCACCGGCGCCGGGAAAGAGTGAGGAGTCGATCGTGCTGTGTGCGCGGCGCCAGCCCTGCGTGAAGCTTCCGTAGACCCAGTCGTACTTGAAGCTCGCGCCGATGCGCACTTCATTGTCGATATCTTTCTGCTTCTGCCGCAGCAGGAACTCATCCTGTCCGAAGTGATACGTGGTCTCGCCCGGGCCCGCGAAGCGGTTGAACGAATAGCCGATGTAGGGCGAAACGCGAGCATCGGGGAAGATCTCGAGATCGGCGTCGAGTGTGCGCCGCGCGCGGTTGTAGTAATGCTGTCCGAAGAAGATCGAGTATTGATCCGCGGTGCGATAGCCGAGCGTGAAGCGATAGAGATTCTGCTTACAGGCCTCGAGGCGCAGCGAGCCCGCGGGGCTCGTGCCGAAATCGCTGGCGCGAATCACGAGGCGGTCCATCTCCGGACCGGTCGTCGCGAGGTTGAAACTGCGGATGAGGAATCCTTCTTGTTCGTTGAGCTGCGTTTTGTACATGCCGTGGCTGCCTTTGAGATCGAGCCAGCGATAGCCGGCTTCGATGTCCCAGAGGCCGCCCGTCTGCGCCTGCGCAACGGTTGCGGCAGTGAATAGGAGGAGCGCGAAGATTCTCTTGATGGTCATCGTCTCACTCCTTCACTTGAACAACTGCGGGTCGCGGTTGGAGCCGTGGACCGCCGTGTGGCAGGTCGTGCAGCTCTGATAGCGCGACAGAGAGAGGTTGTGGAACGCGGGTGGCTGCGAGCCGAGTGTGTTGTCGCTGATGGCGGAGTGACACTCGATGCAGAGCTGCGTCGTCGTTGCGCGAATGAGGCGCTTCGGATTCGACGAGCCGTGCGGCTCATGACACGTAAGGCAGTCGCCGATTGCGGCGGAGCCATGCTGGAAGACGAACGGTCCGCGCTGCTGCACGTGGCAGCCGACGCATGGCAGCTCGCCTGCGATCGTCTTGCGCAGCATCTCGCGTCCCGGACGTCCGTGCGGTTCGTGACACGAGCTGCACTCCATTCCGCCGCGGCCGAGGCGATGTGCGTACGGCTTGTCGCGGAAGGAGGCGACTTGTGTTGCGTGACACATTGCGCAGAGATCGAGTTGCTTCTTCGCCAGCAGCGGCGCGGCCTTCGACGCGTGGATCGAGTGACACGTCAGGCAGCTCACGGCCGGAGAGTTCGCATGCGTTCCTGCGTGGCGCGAGACGCGATCGTTGTTGAGATCGTGGCAGGAGAGGCAGGTCTTGTTCGAACCTGCCATCCCCACAGGTTTATAGATCAGGCTCTTGTCGCCGCCGCCTTCGATGTGACCCTTGCCGTCGCCATGACACTTCTCGCAGACGGCGTTCGGGAGCACACCTTTGACGGCGCCTTCTCCGTGTGGATTGGTGATGAAGGCTTTGGCCTGCTCGTCATGACAATCGCCGCAGGAGGGGACCGCGTCCTGGGCGAACAGCGGGATACTCAGTACGATCAGGAGGAGCAGTGTGTAGGACAGGCGCCCCCGCCTGTCCGGAAGAACGACAGGCGAGGGCGCCTGTCGTACACCAGCCCGCGAGCCTGCGAGCCCGCGTAACCTAAGATAGCTTCGCATCGCCGCCTCCCTTACTGGGCGTGCACCTTGTCAACCGCCCAGTCTTTTCCGGCACCGTGGCACGTCGCACACGCTTCGGCCGGGGTTGCAGGCTGGCCGGGGAACGTTGCGGTGTTGAGGAACGCGTGGGCCGCGGCGTCACGATTGTCGTGGCAGCCGAGGCATGCAGCGGTCGCGGGGCCTTGCGGCGAATAGTAGTCGCGGAGTGTCGTCACGGAGTCGATGCCCGTTGCGAGCGGCAACTGATAGGACGTGGCCGTGTGGCACTTCGCACAGTTTTCGATGCGTCCCGGGAACTCGACGTCGTTGTAGTTGTGGCGTGACTTGCCGTTGCCGTAGACCGTGAAGTCCTGCGTCAGTTCGCCGCCATTGTGGATGCGGTGAATCAGGCGCTGGAAGGAGATCGACTCCGGCTGACCTTCGCTGGCTGGACGCTGTGCGACGTCGTTGTTCGTCGGGTTGTGGCAGATCACGCATTCCTGCGTGTTCTGGCGCTGGCCGCCGTGCAGCGCGAGCGCGTTATGGCAGCTGTTGCACTGGGAGAGAACGACGGACGTGCGGCGCTGAGCGGGCGTCGTGCCGGTGATGGCAATGTAGGTGATGTTGTTGAACGCGGCTTCGCGCTGCGTGAGGTCGGCCTTGTCGTTGTTCTGCTTCAGCGTGACGTTGCGATAGACGTCGGCCGTGAACGCCCACGTTCCCGTCTGATCGGCAGGAATTGCGTTCGCGAACGTGAAGGAGGTGAGGCCCGTCGCGGCGTCATACGTCGCGAGGTTCGTGTTCGTGGCGGAAGCGATGCCGCTCTCGCGGAAGAACTTGGTGTAGCTCGTGGTTGGGCCGGCCATGATCGGCGCGAACGTGGTGAGCTTGCTGCCGTCGACTGGCGTGCCG
>CAZKID010000245.1:0-8178 GCA_964552405.1 uncultured Thermoanaerobaculia bacterium | reverse complement strand
TGGCACATTCGCGTGTTCGACAACAAGTACCCGATGACGCCGCGGCATGAGGTCATCGTCGAGTCGCGGCATCACGATGCGACCTTCGCCACGATCGAGGATCCTGAGGCCGTGGTCGAAGCCTGGGTCGCGCGCTATCGCTCACTCATTGCAGCGGCTGCGATCCGTCATGTGCTGATCTTCAAAAATCACGGACCTCAGGCCGGAGCATCGCTCGCACATATTCACTCCCAGATCGTTGGAACTGAACTGGTTCCACCACGCGTCGAGCGAGAGCTGGCGGCCTTTCGCGATCGCTGTCCACTCTGCATTCCGCCATCGCGTGAGCTGATCGTCGATGAGAGCACACACTACATTCGATTCGCACCGCACGGCTCGTCATTCGCATATGAGCAATGGATCGTGCCGCGGCGACATGGAGCGAATTTTCTGTCGATGGATTCCAGTGAACGCCGCGAGCTCGCTTCGCACCTCAGCCGAACCGCGGTGTCCATCGAACGGCTCAGCGCGTCCTACAATTGGCTGCTGATGAACTTCAATGACGATGCGGCTCATTGGTACGTGCAGGCGATGCCGCGCCTGACGACGATTGCAGGATTCGAGCTCGGCAGCGGCATGATGATCGATATCATCGACCCAGCCGCCGCAGCGGAAAGGCTCCGCGACTGATGCTGCCGCTTCGCGACCACAACCCCTCGCGCACGACGCCGGTCATCAACTACCTGTTGATCGCGGCGAACATCCTGATGTTCTTCTGGGAGGTATCGCTCGGGCGCGGCTTCGAGCGAGAGCTCACCGCGGTCGCGTTCGTTCCGGCGCGCTTCTGGTCGGGAGAGTTTCTCCTGCCGAACATCATCACGATCTTCGTTTCGATGTTCCTTCATGGAGGACTGCTGCACATCGGCGGCAACATGCTTTACCTCTGGATCTTCGGGGACAACGTCGAAGACCGGCTCGGCCACTTCCGCTATCTCGTTTTCTATCTCGCCTGCGGATTCATCGCGACGCTCACGCACGCATTCTTCAATCCGGCGTCCGTCGTGCCATCGATCGGCGCTTCGGGTGCAATCGCAGGAGTGCTTGGTGCCTACCTGATTCTCTTCCCCTCGGCTCGCGTTACGACGCTGATCCCGATCTTCTTCTTCATCACGATTCGCGAGCTGCCCGCCGTCTTCATCCTCGGTTTCTGGTTCGTGCTGCAGTTCTTCTCCGGCGTCGGTTCGCTCGGTGCGCAGAATGTCGGCGGCGTCGCCTACTTTGCACACATCGGAGGGTTCGTGGCGGGCATGATCCTGGTGCTGATGATGGGTGGACGCCGGCGGCTCGCCTAGGCTAACAGGAGACTGCAGCAGGTCAGGCCGCCCTCGGCCTTGGCCAGCTCGCTGGCATCGACGGGATGAACATCGATGCCGTGGTTGCGGACTCGCTCGATCGTGCGAGGAAATGCCGCCGACATCATCACGCCGTGCGGCGTCAGCAACACGTTCGCCGCGAATGCTTCCTGCGGATCGACCTCGATCGCGTCGAATCCCGGCAATGTCACCCACGCGGGGTTGAGCAGCACGGTCGTGTCATCGAGCGCCGTTACCGCGGTCTTCAGGTGCAGACAATCGTTGAGCGCGACTTCATCGACGGAGTAGCCGAACGGAGTCAGATACATGCGCAGCTGTTCGATGCCGGCTTCGTTCGTGCGGTCGGACTTTCCAACGAAGAACTTCCTGCCGACGAGGAGTACATCGCCCCCATCGAGCGTCCCCGGCTCCTGAATGTGGACGACCGGCCGATATTGACGAAGCACATCCGCAACCGTGTCTGTCTCGGGACGCCGCGATTCGGCACCGGGACGCGTGATGATCGCGATCTCGTCCGTCACGACCGCGGTGTCTTCTACGAACACGGAATCCGGAAGCTGCGGGGTGTCGGGCAGATGGACGATCGTGTAGCCGAGGAGCGCGAGAGTCTCTTCATAAGCACGGTGCTGTTGCCTGGCTCGTTCGACATTGATCGGCTCGCGCTGAAGATGCGTGAGCTCGCAGTTTGCGATCGATGCCGGAACAGAGCGAGTGAGGGCGATCATGAAGCGTCTTCGCGCAGGATAAACTGGGCTGGAGAACCTACCGCGCGAAATACGCCTCGAGGTGCTCGTACGCGGCCTTCAGTGCATCGGACGGATTCCGCAACTCGGCGAATGCCTGGCGATAGACGCTCGAGATCCTTTGCAGATTCCTCTCGCGCAGCGAGAAGAGCACCTCGCGCAGCGCTTCGACTTCCTGCGGTGCGAGGTCTGTGCGTGCCAGCTCCTTCTCCATGAGCGCCTGCGCCTGCCGTAGATGCTCCGCATCTTCCGGGCGAGGGGCTGCAATCGCCGGCGGTACGCGATCGGTCAAGGGAGACGGTGCGTGAACGTCGACATTTCCGGGCAACTCTTTCAGCTGTCCGCTGAACTTGCCCATCATCAGGAACAGCTCTTTCTCGCTGGCGAAGTTACCGACGAGACGGCTGTTGCGTGAGAGCTCCAGCGTTTCGGATTCCTGCAGCATGATGAACGCCTTCGCCTTGTCTTCGAGCGCGATGCGCTTCGCATGGACCTTCCACGCGGTAACCGTTCCCCGGATGAGGCAAGCATGCTCGGCCTTGATGTTCACCCGGTCGACATTCATCGTGTCGTCGATGCGAATGGAGCCGGCGGTCGACTCGACCTCCGCGTAGTTTACCGAATTCTGAATCCCGAGATTGCCAGGAGTCTTGATCGAAAGCTGTCCCTGGGCATTGACGCGGATCTCGGTCCCTTTCGGGATGATCATGGTTGGAAAATTGGCCTGGTCGGCGGCTGCATTCGTCATCACACCCTCCTCTTTCCGATGAACGCCGGCGGAAGCGGATCGAAGTCCTTGTACTCCTTGACCGTGCGCGCTCGCATCAGGAGCGTCGCCTCATTGTTCCATGTGTAGTTCAGGATGTAGATGCGAGGATCGACCGGCTTGTAAACGCCCGGCTCCTCGAGGTCGCTGCGAATCTCGTAATGAAGATGCGAGTTCGTGCTCCATCCGGTGGAGCCGACGGTGGCGATCGCCTCACCCTGTTTGACGGTCTGACCCGCCTTGACCTTCACCGTGTCGCAGTGTCCGTAGATCGTGATGAAGCGATCGGAATGATTGATGACGACGACGTTTCCGAAGCGCCACCACGCGACGCTCTGCGAGATCGGATAACGCCCGGCAAAACTCACGACGCCGTCAGCCGTCGCCGTAACGGGCGTGCCGGTCGCCGCGGAGAGATCCAGACCTTTGTGAAAATCGGCAGCGCGCGTGAAGGGCGAAATGCGATTGCCGAATGGCGACGTCAGCACGAACTGATCCCCCGGTACGGGAAGCACGGACGGCGTATGCCGAACCATGTCTGTGTTCGCTGCTTCGTACTGCGCGAGCAGATCGAGTTGCAATTGCAGGCGGCGCATCGCTGCCTGCAGCGACGTCTCTCGCCTGTGCGCATCTTCCAGTTCATCCTCTGCACCGGGCCGCGAGTGCAGCGGCAGCGAGAAGCCGCCCTGACCGAGCGAATGATCGAGTCCGTACACAGTGATGAGCTTCTCGACGCGCACGCGATGTTCTTCGAGTGATTTCTCGAGCGAGGTCATCTGCGTGACGTTCTCACGCAGGCGCTCACGCTGAACGCCACGCTCCTGTCGTGCGGAGTGAAGGATGTTCGTCTTGTAGACGCGGCGGATGACAGTCGGTGCCGCGGCCATCGATCCAATCACGATCACCAGGAGCACCGTTGCCGCCACGATTCCAACCGTCACGCGCCGCCGATCAAAGAAGAGATAGCGGACACGACGACGTATGTCGCTGGGATGGATCTGGATCTCGATCATGACAGATCCCGCTCGGACATCGCGGAAGGATCAGTGTAGCACACGGATTCGTGCAAGCCGGCCGCTCAGGCAACGTCCGCGGGACCGGCCAATCGCTTCTTGATGAGGCCCGGAAGTAGTGTCAATGCAATGAGAAGCGCGGCCACGATCAACAGCCGCTTCACGGCGTCACCCTGAGTCATCGTGCCGTTGAACAGTTGATCCGCGGAGTAGGCGAAAATCATGTGCGCGGGAAACGTCCCCAGCAGTGTGCCGAGGAAATAATCGCTGAAGCGAACGCCGGCGACACCGGCGCCGTAGTTCCAGACGGCGAACGGTGGCCCGGGGATCAGGCGCACGATCAACATGGTCTTGAGACCGGCGGAGGCAACTTGACGCTCGACCATCTTCCCTGCCCCTCCGAACTTCTCGAGCAGACCTTCACCGAGAAAACGCCCGACGAAGTACGAGACGACCGCGCCCAGCATTCCGCCGGTCATCGCATAGATTCCGCCCAGCTTCCATCCCCAGACGACGCCTGAAGCGATGATGAAGAGACTCGCGGGAACAGCGAAGATGCAACCGATCGCATACGCAAGCACGATCACCACGGGTCCGTACCAGAGGCCGCGCATGAACGCGACGCCTTCGCCGATGTGCTCGCGCGTCATGTAATGGCGGGCCGGCGTGAAATACAGTCCGGCCACGACGGCGGCGATGAACAATACGATCGCCACTTTCAGGATGTTGCGTGTCTTGCTGGTCATCGTCTGGGCCGCACGCTCACCACGGAATTTGGTTCGACTTCATAGGCGAGGCTCATCGTCCGGGCGACGATGTCGAATGCCGCCGTGCATGGTACATCGTGAAGGTAAAAGGTCGCCTTCCCACTGACATCTTTATCGACCAGCAGATTCCTGACCCCACACTGTTCCTTCAGCGATTGAAACACTACGCGGATGTCTTCGTCCTTCACGTCGAGTGTCGCGGCCGGCTCTTTTTCCACAGCACCCGCGACGAGCGGGGTCAGGGCGATGAGCCCGGCAAGGACGGCAGCTCTCATAGGCTGGAAAAACATGGTCGTCACGCCTATTAGTCCCACCGTCAACCGGGGAAAAGCGGCTCAGCCGCCCACCTTCGTGATCGTGGTTCCTTTGAGGTCGGCTGCCGTCGTGCCGGCCATACCCGGAACACGAACCGTTCCAACGAGATGCAGGTCGCGTGTCGAAGTCCAGTCGAGAGGATTCGTCAGCGAGACGCGCATGCGCATGGTTCCGTCGATGGCGGCAGGCGATGCAAGATCGATAGCGCCGAAAGCGCTGGCCTTCATCGCAAATTTGATCTCGAGGATCGCGTAGCCGGCATCGACCGATAGGAGCTTGCCTTGCGCTTCTGCAGGTCCGGCCAACACGGCGGTCTCGGCGAAACAATCGCCCACCCACTCGCTCGGAACATCCCAGGTCGCGCCAACCGCCGTTGGCATCGCCGGAACACAATGGTTCTCCGCGTCCGCACGCCACTGGCCACGAACCATCGACACGACGCTCTGCCGCGCGCCTTTCGACCACGGGCGCCCGCTCGCCAGCGTCACACCGATGTCTTTGCTGCTAACGCTGATGGTCGCAGTTTGTCCCTCCATGGGAAGCGCCGCACGCCGGCCGTCGACGATCTGCTCCGCCCGAGACCACGAACGGCGCAGCGTCACCTTCCCTGAACCACCCTCCACGGTGGTTCCGACCCAATCCTCGTGCCCGGTCATTTTCCTCGTCTCGCTCTTCGTCACCGTTCCCAGCTGGTCACGCGTGATGAGCGTCTGTTCGTCATGCGTTTCGAGGCTGACCTTCACCGACTTGCCCTCCTCGGGGTTGGCCTTGACGCGGATCCTGTAAGCACTCGATTGCGCAAGAAACATCAGTGCGCAAACAATGATGGTGCAGCGCATGGTTAGCCGAGACTCTCGACGATCATTGCAATTCCCTGCCCGCCGCCGATGCAGGCGGTGGCGATACCGTAGCGCTTCTGCCGGCGGCGCAGCTCGTAGAGCAGCGTGAGCAGGAGGCGCGTTCCCGATGCCGCGAGCGGATGCCCGAGCGCAATCGCACCGCCATTCACGTTCAGCTTGTCGTGATCGATGCCGAGCTCTTTCGCCACCGCAAGCGCCTGCGCGGCAAACGCCTCGTTCAACTCGATGAGATCCATGTCGTCGAGTTTCAACCCCGCTTTCTGCAGCGCGATCTTCACTGCCGGGACGGGACCGATGCCCATGATCTCGGGATCGCAACCGGTGATGCCCCAGGAGACGATGCGCCCGAGCGGCTTCTTTCCGTGCTGCTCCGCATTCTCTGCTGTGCTGACGACGAGCATGGCCGCGCCATCCACGATGCCGCTCGCATTGCCTGCGGTCACGAAGCCATCTTTCGCGAATGCCGGGCGCAGTTTCGCCAGTCCCTCCATCGTCGTGTCGGGACGCGCGTGATCGTCGTCCGAGAACGTCTCCCCCTTGCGGCCAACGACGACCGGGACCATCTCTTCGCGCAGCTTGTCCTTCGCGGCAACGGCGCGCTGCTGGCTGCGCAGCGCGAAGCGATCCTGCTCTTCGCGCGAAAGCTCGTACTTCCGCGCGAGATTCTCCGCGGTCTGCGCCATGTACAGATTGCAATATGTGTCGAGCAGCGCAACCATCAGTGAGTCTTCCAGTGCTCCCTGGCCGAGCTTCAGTCCCTTCCGGGCGCCGCGAACGACGTGCGGAGCCTGCGACATGTTCTCCATCCCGCCGGCGAGCACCGTCTTCGCTTCGTCGAGCATGATCTGCTCGGCCGCATTCACGACCGATTGAATCCCGGAACCGCAAAGGCGATTCACCGTCAGCGCGGGAACCTGCTTCGGAACGCCAGCCTTGAGGCCGACGTGGCGTGCGCCGTAGATCGCGTCGCCTGACGTCTGCAGCGCATTGCCGACGATCACATGATCCATCTCGTCCGGGGAAAAGCCGCTGCGCTCGAGCGCAGCTCTTGCGGCGATCGATGCGAGCTCGATCGCGCTGATGTCTGCGAATTGTCCGTTGTACTCCGCCATCGGCGTCCGCGCGCCGTCGACGATCACGATGTCTTTCATGAAAAGGACTCCTTTGATTTGCGCCGCGGATGATACCCGAGCGCTGCAATCGCGGCGATCTCCGCGACGGTGATGAGAACGCTCCCCTCGATCCCGAACATGCCCCCCGTCACCCACTCGTAACCGGCGGCAGTGGCGGTGAACACAGTCGTGCGTGCGACGAATCCGCTTACCGGATAGCCGAGGACGGGACCGGAGAAAACATTCCAGACGAGATGAATGCCGATGGGAAACCAAAGCCGCGCGTAACGCTCGTACGCGAGCGCGAGGAGAACGCCTGCGAGCGCGATGTTGCCGAGTGCCAGGAGCGTCAGGCCATGATTGCGGAGGTGCAGCAGCGCGAATACCAGGGCACTGAATCCAAACGCCACTCCGCGATTCCAGACGCGCAGCCGTTGAAAGAGATAGCCGCGAAACGCGAGCTCTTCATGGAGCGCTGCAGGCACGAACACGCCCGCCAGCTCGATCCATGGAAATGCGCCCCGAAACGCGTGATGAACATCGCCGATCAACTGCAGCGCGCCATCGCAGGCACCGATTACGCCCACCCCGAGCCCGATACCCAGGATCAGTTCGAGGATTGCCCGGCGAGGCGGCGCTGCAATTCCAACCGGCCAGCCTCGGGGCTCGAGGATGAAGCGCGTCGCAATCGTTGCGATCGATACGCCTGCCAGCCAGATCCACTGCTGCCACGGAAAGCCTGCGAGCATGGCAAGCATCGCCAGCGTGCAGACGGCCGCGGCGTCTACGGCGACGAACAGAAAAAAAGAAGCGGCGGCCGAAGCCGCCGCTGAATGAGTTCTGAACACGACCGCTCGTGCTACTGCGCCGGCTCCTCGACGATGATGCCGATGTTCTTCGCACCGTTCTGGCGTGCGACATCGAGAAACTTCATCGTGGCGTCGTAGTCCACGTCACGGTTTCCCGCAAAGAAGATCATCTTTGACGTATTGCCGTGCATCAGCTCGCGAATGCGCTGCGGAAACTGATCCATCGGAACGTCGTCCTTGTTGATGAGGACACGGTTGTCCGGCATCAGGCGAAGGATGATCTGGTCGTTGACTGCGGACGGAGGGAGGCCCGCAGGCGCCTTGGGCGGCACCTTGACCAGATAACCCATCTGCACGACCGGCGTGATGACCATGAAAATGATCAGCAGCACGAGAACAACGTCGACGAGCGGCGTGACGTTGATATCAGACCTGAGTGAA
>CAZKID010000244.1:6140-8187 GCA_964552405.1 uncultured Thermoanaerobaculia bacterium | reverse complement strand
GCCGATCTTCGCCATCCTCTGCGCTTCCGCGAGTGCGTTCTCCGCTTCCTTGCGCGCAGTCACATCCTGCATTGCGCCGACGATCTGAAACGGAGTGCCGTCCGCGAGTCGGACGACGGTCATTCGATCGAGCGCATGCCCGAACGTCCCGTTGCCCCGCTGGAAGCGATATTCGATGACGAGGTGCTTCGCGGGAGAGGCCAGGCAGTTTCCGAGTGCGGACACGACGCGCTCGCGATCATCCGGGTGAATCTGCGCGAGCCACCATTGCTGATCGAGGCCGGAGAGACGCTCGTGCCCCCATTCCGATCGGAGCGGCTCACTAACTTCGAGCTGCAGCGTCTCCAGATCCAGCTCCCAGATCACATCGCGGGTCGCTGACGCGGCGAGCCGGAAACGCGATTCCGCCCGAAGCCGCGCTTCGTTCCGGCGGCGGTCCTCGATGCAGCGCTCGATCGCCGAAGGCAACCGCGAGGGGCGGTCCTTCAGGATGTAGTCGTTTGCGCCGGCGCGTAACGCGTCAACCGCTTGCTCCTCGCCGATGGATCCGGAGACGAAGAGAAACGGGATCTGCGGCACGAGGTCTCGCGCAATCTGCAGAGCAGCGCGCCCGTCGAACGAGGGCAAATGGTAGTCCGCGAGAATGACATCCGGCAGCGGCTCTGTGGTGAGGCGTGTACGAAACGCGAGCTCGGTCTCGACGCGCTGGATGGTGAACCGTACTTCGGCCCGGTGCAGCTCTCTCGACAGCAACTCCGCGTCGAGCGGGTTATCTTCGAGCAGCAGAATATCGATCATTGTGAGGAGTGATTGATCGCCAGCCAGTAGAAGCCGACATCGGCCATGGTTCTTGCGAAGTTCTCGAAGTCGATCGGCTTCACGACGTAGCTGTTTGCGCCGATCGCATAGCTGCGGACCCGATCGCGTTCTTCCGCCGATGAGGTCACGATCACGACGGGAATCTGCTGTGTCGCCGAGGACTCGCGGATTTGCCGCAGCACCTCGAGCCCATCGACCTTGGGCAGCTTGAGATCGAGAAAGATCACACGCGGCAGGGCCTCCCCTTCGCGATCGCGCCAATCGCCTCGCGCGAAGAGAAAATCGAGCGCCGCCGCACCGTCGCTGACCGTCATGACCCGATTGGCCAGATGCCGGTCCTTCAGTGCCCGCATCGTCAGCTCGAGGTCGAACGGACTATCTTCCACGATGAGAATCTCCACCCCTTCCTTCGTCACTGCCCACCTCCACCAGGATCCGCGGGAAGCGTGAACGTGAAGCGAGCGCCTCGCCCAGGCTCCCCTTCGGCATCGATGTCGCCGCCATGTCGATTCACGATTCGCTTCACGATCGCGAGTCCAACCCCTGTTCCCTCGAACTGTTCGCCGGTGTGCAGCCGCTGGAATACGCCAAAGAGTTTGTCGACGTACCGCATGTCGAATCCCACCCCATGGTCGGCGACCACATAGCGATTCAAACCGTTGTGACGGCTGCCGGTGATCGACACGCGGGCCGGCTCGCCATTCGTGAACTTCAATGCATTGCCCACGAGATTCGCGGCAACTTGCCGCAGTAGTGATGCATCACCGATTGCCGGAGGGAGCGGCTCGATCGTCAGCGATGCATCAGGCTGCTGCCGCAGCAGCTCGCTGGCCACACTTCGAAACAGCGCATCCATATCCACGCTGCTCTTGCGCAGCGTGGCCTTGCCCATGCGGGAGAAGGCGAGCAAGTCATCGATCAACGCCCCCATCCGCTCAGCCTCGGATCGAATGATCCCGACGTAACGCGCACCATCCCCCTGCAGCATGGAACCGTAGTCATTCTGAAGAAGGCGGGAGAAACCATTGATCGCACGAATGGGCGCTCGCAGATCGTGAGAGACCGAATAGGAGAACGACTCGAGCTCGTCGCGCGTGGCCGTGACCGCGACGGCCATGTGATGAAACCGCGAGTCGAGCACCGCGATCTCATCCACACCCTGAGGCTGCGCGTCGAGCAGCGGCTCCCCCATTTCGAAGCGCCGCGTGTTCTCGAGCGTCGGCTGGAA
>CAZKID010000244.1:0-6130 GCA_964552405.1 uncultured Thermoanaerobaculia bacterium | reverse complement strand
GCAGCCTCTCCGCATGGACCGCCGATCTGGCCCGCTGCTCGCTCTCCCGGCGCTGCGTCTCCTGAAATTTCGCCACTGCCTGGCGGAATGCATCCATCTTCCTCTTGCCTTCGCCGCTGGCGATGATCCGCACCACATCAGCACGCGCAGCGAGGTCCAACTGGCGGACCATCCCGGTCTCATAGCCCATGACTTCTTCAGCACCGCGTTTCAGAGTCAGAGCCCCAGGCTTGTCGTTGGCCTGATCGAGACGTTCGAGTTCTCGCTGGTAGCTGGCCACCGCCCACACATAGGGTTCGGCGAATTTCCGGTCCGCTGTCAGCGCGTAGCCGCGCATTCCGGTTTCGGCGTCGACCAGCAACGTCAACAGCCGGTTCGAGGACGCCATGATCTCGCGGGCCGCGATTTCACGTTCGCGTTCGCGAACCGCCATCCTCACGAACGCGCCGACCGCGATGAGAATCACGATGTTGAAGACCGTCGGAATGATCGCGAAGAGCAGACCTTTACGGGCGAGGGTCCACACGTCTTCATGACAGCAGACGTGACGTTGAACGCGCTACCGTATTCCTACTGATTCAGCAGATCGGGGATTACGGAGTTGCGAACGACGAAAAGCACCAGCTCGGTCTGCGTCCGGACGCCGAACTTTCTCATCAGCGAGGCGCGATGGCTCTCGACGGTGCGCTGACTGATGCTGAGAGCTTCCGCGATTTCTCGATTCGTGGATCCCTCGACCGCCAGCCGGCAGACTTCGCGCTCCCGGTCCGTCAGCCGATTCCAGGGCCGGTCATTCTGGCCATCGAGCCGTTCCAGATAGGCGTCGATCGCAGGCTGCGAGAAGAGCGAGGACAAATACCGGCGGCCAAGCGTGGCCTCCCTGACCGCTGTCACGATTTCCGAGGCGGGAGTTTGTTTGCTCACAAAGCCCATCGCTCCTTCTTTGAACGCCCGAGCTACGAAGCGTTCATCGAGATGCATGGACAGAACGATGATGGCGGTCCGTTTTGACGCGTACCGCAATTCACGAATCGCTTCGATGCCATCGAGAACCGGCATCGAGATGTCGAGGAGAAGAACGTCGGGCTTGTGCCGCTCCACGACCCGAACGGCCTCCAGACCATTCGCCGCCTCGGCCACGACGACCATCTCCTCCTGAGTGAGCAGCTCGCGAAGGCCCCGCCTCACCAGCTCATGATCATCCGCGATCGCGATCGTCTTGCTCACGGTCACCCTCTTTCATGATCGGCAGCGTAAACAACACTCGTGTACCGCTTCCTGGCGAGGACTCGACAAGGAACGTGCCGCCCGCGAGCAGGCTGCGCTCGCGCATCCCGGTCAGGCCAGACGTACGGCTTCGGTCGACGGTTGTCGGGTCGAAGCCGCGTCCGTTGTCATCGACGGTGATTTCGATCGCGTCGCCGGCCCTCTTCATCTGAATGACCACATGCGTCGCCCTGGCGCGCGCGGCATTGGTCAAAGACTCCTGGATGATGCGATAGGCCGTGATCTCAGCCGCCCGCGGAAGTTGCAGACTTACGTACGGCCAGAAACTAATACGCATTCCCGTCTGCTGGCCGAATCGTGCGATGTGCTCCTCCACCGCACCAATCAGTCCGATCGCCCCGAAATCGGGCGGTCGCAGGGCGAGCGAGAGCTCGCGTACCTGCCTCGTGAGCTCATCGACGATCGGCTGAGCCATCGCGATATAGCGGTCGGATTCGGGGACCTCGCGCCTGCAGTTCTCCAACGAAAGCGACAGCGCGGTGAGCAGCTGCGCCTGGTGATCGTGCAACTCACTCGCAATCCTGCCCCGTTCCTCGTCATGAGCGATCAACAACTGCTTTGACAGTTCGTTCAGTTTCCGATTCGCTCGTTGTAGCGCCACCGTGCGCTCAGCAACCTGGTTGTCCAGCTCATCCCGCCAGAGAAAATGCTGCGTCACGTCGCGCACGACCGTCACGACTTCGCGGTCGTCGATCGGTGCGAGCCGCGCCTCGAAAATCTGCGGTCCCGCGCCCATGTCGAGCTCATATGCGATGGTCGTCACGGCCTTCGTCTGAAACGATCTTGCGATGGCATCCTCGACGAGTGCAGCAGTCGCGGGCGGAAGGAGTTCACGCACCGTGCGGCCAAGAAACGCTTCGGGACTCGCAAGCAGGCCGTCTTCAAGGCCGGCAAAGTCCGTGTAGACACCATCGCGCCGGATACGAAAGACCATGTCCGGAATCGCGCGCAGGAGTCCGCGCAAACGCAAATCCTGTTTTCGCTTTTGCAATGCGCGCGAACCGCGCCGCGAGCGCATCGCGATGGTCACGATTCCACTGATCGCACCGTCCCGCCGATGGGGATAGGCCAACATCCAGGCGAGGAGCTCTTTGCCGTTCCGCCGGACAATCGGAAACTCACCCGCGAAGACCCTCCCGCGCACGAGCTCCCTGACGATCTCCTGGACCCGGCCGAGTTGTCGCGGAGGAAGCAGAACGGAAGCGGCCGGCTGTCCAACCACCTCGGTCGCAGGCCACCCGTAGAGCTGCTCCGCCCTTCGATTGAAGTGCGTGATGCGCCCTTCGAGGTCCGTCGCGACGACGGCCTGTTCAGTCGAGGTTAATAGATCAATCCCGTCCACGAAAATGTCGTCAGGCTGCCGCTACCGTACCATGAGGAGCACCGCCGAAAACTTCGTTTGTGCGATCATGGCCCGCCTCATCAAAACCAACCGGAGGAACAATGGCAAGAACTCTCGAAGCAGATGCCATCGCGGCAGTTGCTCTCTCGAGCTGCAAGGCGAAAGAAGCCATCGACAAAGCAGCCATCTCTCCCGATCTCGAAAAACGCGGCACCGTCGATCTGATGAAGGAAGTCGCCGACGACAAGTACACACCGCCCGCTGACGGAAAACTCACTGACGCTCAAGTGCAGATGTATCTGAAAGTCCGCGAGCATGAGAAGGACATCGCTCAGGTCGCGAAGGCCGAGGCGCAACAGCATGCCGAGGCAGCGAAGAAGGAAGGCGAGCATTCGCTTGGCGGCTTGATGGAAGGCATCAAGACGATGAGCTCGGCGGCCCAGATGGTGACGGCCGATATCCGCGCCGCGAAAGATCTTCACTACAACACGCAGGAGTATCTCTGGGTGAAGGGACAGATTCTGGCAGCCAGCGTCTCGGCGATGACGCAGCAGTCGACGAAAGCCATGAACGCGTCGATGGACGCCGGTTATGCGCAGGCGAAGAAGGCCTACGACGAGGCCAAGGACGAGCAGACGAAGAAGATTTACGCCGACATGCTCGCCAACATGGACAAGTCGAAGCAGGAGATGAACCAGAACCAGGAGAAGCAGGACCCGGCGATCCAGTACAACCGCCAGCTGCTCAGCAAGTACGAGAACGCGCTCAACGCCCTCACGAACGAAATGGCGAAGTGGGAAGACAACAAGGGCGACGCGCAGAAGAACATGGATCAGTATCAGCAGAACGTGAACAAGGCAGTCGAAGACGCGAAGAAGGGACAGTAACGCGTGACGCTTGCCTGCTCCCGTTGCGGCCAGACCTTCCCCATCGATGCGTTAATCAACGTTTGTCGCAACTGTGGAGCGCCGATTCTCGCGCTTTACGATCTCTCGCCGCGGCCCGAGCTGCGGCGGGAGATCGTCTCGCGCACCGCCAACATGTGGCGCTACCGCGAGGTGCTGCCGCCGGTTAGTGACGCTGACATCGTCACGCTCGGCGAAGGCATCACGCCACTGCTCCCCTCCCGCGTTCAGCCCAACCTCTACTTCAAGGACGAATCGAAGAACCCGACGCGCTCGTTCAAGTCGCGAGGGATGGCTGCCGCCGTCACCATGGCGAAGAAACTCGGAGCGAAGAGCCTCGGCGCCCCCACCGCCGGCAACGCCGGCGCGGCTCTCTCCGCATACGGTGCCCGCGCGGGCCTGCCGGTGTTCGTCGCGATGCCGCGCGACACGCCGCAGTCGATCGTCGATGAATGCCGCAGCTACGGTGCGGAAGTCGAGCTGGTCGCCGGTGTCATCACCGATGCTGCGAAGCGCGTCGCGCAATACCTCGGCGATACGGGGGGATTCGATCTCTCGACGCTCAAGGAACCCTATCGCGTCGAGGGGAAGAAGATCATGGGCTACGAGCTCCTCGAGGATCTCGGGCGGCTTCCGGATGTGATCCTCTACCCCACGGGCGGCGGCACCGGACTCATCGGTATGTGGAAGGCGTTCGATGAGATGCAGCGGCTCGGTTGGATCGGAGCGGAGCGGCCGCGGATGTACAGCGTGCAATCCGCAGGCTGCGCACCGATCGTTCGAGCCTTCGAGCAGAATCTCGATCATGCTCCCGAGTGGGAATCGCCGCACACGGAAGCCTGGGGGTTACGGGTGCCGCGCGCGATCGGCGACCGGCTGATGCTTCGCGCCTTGCGAGAGTCGCGAGGGGGCGCCATCGCTGTGGATGAGAGCGCGATCGAACCGGCGGCCGCCGAGGTGCGAACGCGTGAAGGAATCGATGCCGGGCCGGAGGCCGGAGCCGCGTTCGCCGCGTTTCAGCAGCTGATGGCACGGGGAGAAATCCGCGAAAGCGAGCTCGTCGTCCTTTTCAACACCGGCGCGAACAAGTATCGCACCGCGTGACCCGCCTCACTGACCCGATGTCAACGTTTCGTTACCTTGTACGTCAAGGTAGCTAAGGACAGTTCCATTTCACAACTTGCCGCAGGAGCCTGCATGCTTTCCGTTCGCCGCTTGGTCGTGCTCTTTCTCCTCGTCGTTCCTTTTGTTCCGATCGCATCGGCGCAGTGTCCGTCGAATCTCACGAACGCGCAGCCGACCTCGCCTACCAGCGGAACGAACTTCGCGGCGGGCGACAACGTGACCTTCACCTGGAATGCGGCGACAGTTTCGGGTGTGACGTACGACGTCATCGCCTGGCAGACGATCACGAATCCAACGACCGTCTGTTCCGATACGACTGCAACGACATGCACCGGCCGCTTCACGCCGAGCGGAACGTGGAACTGGCTCGTCAAGACGAAGAAGGCCACCTGCTCGGACCAGCCTTCGGCAGCCAAGACGTTCACGATCGACTGCCTCACGGCTAACCCTTCATTGCAGTCGCCTTCGAACAATGCAACGAACGTCCCGACGATCGTGACGTTGAGCTGGAGCGCTGTGGCAGGCGCCGAGAGCTACGACATCTACGTGAGCCCGACGTCGGCTGGAAACTGCGGACTCAATGGCCAGCTCGCATCTTCGAGTACGACGACCTTCACGCCTCCAGCGCTGCAGGATGGCACGCAATACGGCTGGCGCGTCGTGGCGAAGAAGACGGACTGTCCCAGCACGACGTCGACGTGCGGTGTCTTCACGACCGCGGCGGCGAACTGCAACCTGCCGGCCGCGTTCGACCTCCGAGCGCCGAACAACCTGACGGTCGGCGCGACACCGACTCTCTCCTGGAACACCTCGACCAACGCGTTCAAATACATCGTCCACATCGGAACGACAAATCCGCCGCAGGCGGGCGCAAACGATCCGCTCGTCAGCGGCACCAGCTTCACCCCTACCACGCCACTCAGCCCTGGAACGTATTTCTGGAACGTCGACGCCTACGCGTCGTGCAACACGAGCTCGCCAACGCGAAGCACATCGACGTACACGTTCACGGTTCGCAGCTGTCCGACAGCCGCGGCCAACCTCACCGCGCCTGCCGACGGAGCGTCGATCGCATCGACGACACCGGTCACGTTCAACTGGATCGGTAACGCATCAGCGGTTTCCTATGACGTGATGGCGTCGAATGACGGAGGCGTCAACTTCACGAATGCAGGCAACGTCACGAGCTCGAGTCTGACGTAGTCGCTGCCTGCCGGCAGTTACGTCTGGTACGTTCGGACGAACTACGACGCGACGTGCACCTCCGTGAACTCACAGGCCTCGCGCTTCAGCGTCACGCAGACGACCTGTCCGACGACGGGGCCGACGCTGACGTCTCCTGCCGACAAGGCGGCCAACGTCGCCTTGCCGGTTACATTGAATTGGACCGCAGTCGCAGGCGCGACGGGCTACAAGGTTTACGCCAGCCAGAACGGCAACGTCACGCTCCTCGGTTCCACCGCCGATCTCA
>CAZKID010000243.1:0-8189 GCA_964552405.1 uncultured Thermoanaerobaculia bacterium | reverse complement strand
TTTGATGCGCGAATGAGGTGCGCATCGCGGGTTGGGAGCTTCTTCGCCATTTCCACAGCAACATTCTTCAGCTCTTCGGGGACGACGACCTTGTTCACGAGTCCGATCCGCTCCGCTTCCGCGGCAGGAATGCGATCGCCCGTCAGAATCAGCTCGAGCGCCTTCCCCTTTCCGAGAAGGCGCGCCATCCGCTGGGTGCCGCCGTAGCCGGGGATGATCCCGAGCGTCACTTCCGGCAGACCGATCTGCGCTTTCTCCGACGCGATGCGGATGTGACACGCGAGCGCGAGCTCGCAGCCGCCGCCGAGTGCGAAACCGTTGATCGCGGCGATGACCGGCTTCGGAAATTTCTCGATGCTCGCGAAGACTGCCTGCCCCTTCTCCGCCGTCGCCTTGCCGGTGATCGGCGTCATCTTCGCCAGCTCGGCGATGTCGGCGCCGGCAACGAACGCCTTCTCGCCGCCGCCAGTGAGGATGACCGCCTTCACCGACTCATCGTTGCGAGCCTGCTCGAATGCCTGGTTGATCTCCTGCACCGTGTGCGCATTCAGCGCATTCAGCACCTTGGGACGGTCGACTGTAATGATGGCCACGCCATCGTTGATCTCAATGCGTACGTTTTCCATAAGTCACTTCGCCTTATCGAATGCAACCGGCTTCTCGCCGGAGTAGTCGTAGAAGCCAGCGCCCGTCTTGCGGCCATAACGTCCGGCGAGCACCATCTTGCGCAGCAGCGCCGGCGACGCGAAGCGCTTCTCGCGATACTCGTCGAACATCACGTGGCTGATGTAGTACGTGGTGTCGAGACCGACGAAGTCGAGCAGCGTGAACGGTCCCATCGGATAGCCGCAGCCGAGCTGCATCGCCTTGTCGATGTCTTCGATCGAGCCGACGCCCTCTTCAAACGCGCGGATCGCGTCGAGGATGTAGGGCACGAGCAGGCGATTGACGATGAAGCCGGAGTTGTCGCGACACGACACGGCTTCCTTCCCCAGCGACTTCGCAAACGCGAAGGCTTCGTCGAACGACGCGTCGCTGGTAAGGATCGTGCGAACGACTTCCACGAGCTTCATCATGGGAACCGGATTGAAGAAATGAAGACCGACGAACTGCTTCGGCCGCGCCGTCGCCATCGACAGCTCCGTGATCGTCAGCGACGACGTGTTGGACGAGAAGATCGCTTCCTTCTTCACGATCTTGTCGAGCGCCGCGTAGGTCTCTTTCTTCAGCTCCGCGTTCTCGATGATCGCTTCGATGATGATGTCGCAGTCCGCGAGGTCTTCCAGACTCGTCGTTCCCTGGAGACGCCCCATGCAGGCATCCATGTCGGCCTGCTGCATCTTTCCCTTCTCGACGAATTTGCCGAGAGACTTCTGAATGCCGGCGATGCCTTTGTCGAGAAACTTCTGTTCGACTTCGCGCACGACCGTTTCGTATCCGGCCTGCGCGGCGACCTGAGCGATTCCCGAGCCCATGAGACCGCAGCCGAGAACGCCCACTTTCTTGATTGCCATTGACGTTGACTCCCTTTCTAAAAATCCGGCGGATTATATGAGGGATGAGGGGTGAAGGATGAGCGATGACAGGGTGAGCTCCTCGTCGCGGTTGCGGCCTCAGGTCATTCTTCTGGGTCTCGTCTCGCTACTAAACGATTCGGCGAGCGAGATGATCTATCCGCTGCTCCCCGTCTTTCTCACCACGACCCTCGGGGCGACGGCGTTCGATGTCGGCATGATCGAAGGCCTCGCCGATGCGCTGGCGTCCATCCTCAAGTACTACGCCGGCGCGTGGTCCGACCGGCTCCGCAAACGCAAGGTCATGATCAGCAGCGGCTATGCGCTTGCGGCGGGCTCGCGTGCGTTGATCGCCGCGGCGGCCGCCTGGCCATGGGTGCTGACGGCCCGCCTGATCGATCGCACAGGCAAGGGCATTCGTTCCGCGCCGCGTGATGCGCTGATCTCCGACGTCACGCCCGTGGAGCAACGCGGCCGGGCGTATGGATTTCATCGCGCGCTCGACCACACGGGTGCGATCGTCGGACCGCTGCTGGCGGTCGCGCTGCTGCAGGGCTTCCATCTGCCGCTCCGCACCGTCTTCTACATCGCGGTGATCCCAGGCGCGATTGCCGTGGTGTTGCTGATGACGCTTCTTTCCGAGCCCGACCGCGAGCCGGTCGTGCGCCAGGCGGCGGATGGCCACACTCCCCTGCCTCGACCCTTCTGGGGCGCGCTCGCCTCGATCGCGCTCTTCTCGCTCGCGAACTCCAGCGATGCTTACCTCTTGCTGCAGGCGAAGGCCGCCGGCGTCGCGACGTCGATGCTGCCGCTGCTCTGGGCGGCGCATCACGTGATCAAGTCGCTCTTCTCGACACGCGCGGGCGCGCTCTCGGATCGGATGGACCGGCGCACGATGCTCGTCATCGGATGGATGTGCTACGCCGCGATCTACTTCGCGTTTCCGTTCGCGCAGTCGATGCGCGCGTTCTTCGTGCTCTTCATCCTCTATGCAATTCCCTTCACGCTGACGGAAGGAGCGGAGCGGGCGTTGATCAGCACCCTCGTGCCGGCGGAAGTACGCGGGAAGAGCTTCGGACTCTACTACCTTGCCACGGGGATCTTCGTGCTGCTCGGGACGCTGCTGTTTGGCCTTCTCTACGACCACGTTTCGCGCGGCGCGGCGTTCTTCACGGGCGCGGGGATCGCGGTCATTGCGGCGCTGTCGATGCTCGCGGTCGCACCGCCCGAGCCGCACTCGAGCTCAGCCAAATAGTTCAGGAACTCCTCGCTGAAGGAAGGACTTTTCAACCTGACTTCCTCCGTGCCGGAATGAGCGTGGCCACCGCATGCTCGATATAGTCCTCGACGGCTCGACGGGTGCGAAACGACGGAGATGCTTCACTCCGCAAATGGAGCAGCCCGACATAAGCGCTGTAAACGAGCAGAGCCCGGCGCCGCGAGTCAGCAGGGGTAAGTCCGAGAGCCCGATAGGCGTCAACGAGAAAGGCCACCCGCCGTTGCGAAACCCGCCGAATCGCTGCGGAGACAGAAGGCGCGGCCGAACCGCTGAGAGCAATGTACAGCGCATGTGCCTGCGGGGCATCCATGGCTTCACGGAAGAGCGCCTCGAGTCGCGCGCGCGGTTCGGCCACCATTTCGATTTCCGCAAGCGCCTCCGCATCTCGCGCTTCCCACCGCCGCATCGCCGCTTCGATCAGTTCATCGAAGCTGGCGAAATGCCAGTAAAAACTTCCCTTCGTCACGCCCAGCGCGCGAGCAAGCAACGGAATCGAGACGCCGTGCACGCCGCCGCGCGCAAGCGCCTCCAGGGCGGCTTCTTCCCAATCCGCGGCGCCGCGACTCACCTCCGCTCTCCGCGTTACCATACCGATCGGTATTGACTCATCACTCGCTGGCGATTATAGTTCCATACCCATCGGTATGGTGAAACAGCTGACCGTCGCAACCCTTCTGCTGGCGATTGCCGTACCGGGCCTCGCTCAACGGCGCCGCGCAGCCAGCCCAACACCTCCCTGCACCTCGGCCGTACTCGCGACGGCGGCCGTCTCTGAAATCGCCGCGGCCGGGGGTTCGATCTATTACACCGATTGGGAGACGCGGGCGGTGTGGCGCGTCGGTGCCCGCGGTGGAACGCCGCAGATCCTGGCGGCCTTTCCAGGATTTGTACCGGTCCTCATCGCGACCGACGGGAATCTCGTTTACACATTTGTCCGGCCGCACGGCGGCAACGCCTCGTTCCGGGATCCTTACACGCTCTTCGCAATTCCGGCCGGAGGCGGTACACCTTCCACCCTGGCTGAGGGAGTGCCCAACCCCAAAGCTCTCGTGGTCGACGATCGCTATGTTTACTGGGCGTCCTATGGGACGCTGGCGACCGACCCTTATGTGAATTCGGACGGAAGAGTCGAACGCGTTGCGAAGGATGGTTCCGGGCGATTCGCGATTGCCACAAATTTATCGGGCGCCTACTCGCTGGCCCTTGACGATCAATTCGTCTACTTCGTCGAAACCGGCCTTGCCATCGGAAATACCAGCGCAGGCGTGCGACGTGTATCGAAGGCCGGCGGCGCGATAACCAGGCTCTACGACGGTGATGCCGCACACGTGCTCGTCGATGGCAACGACCTTTTGCTCTTGACCGAAAACTACGACCGGCTGTTGACCGAAATCCGGCGCATGCCGAAAAGCGGCGGTACGCCCCGGCTGATCGTCAGCGATCGCCTCGCCACTCCTTCGTTCATGAATATCCTCGACGGCCGCCTCTACTACCCCACGATCCGAAACGAAGCAGAGATCGTCTCGGTCGCCGCAGCGGATGGCCGCGACCGCGTTGTCCACTTCGAGGCTGTCATCAACTCCGACAACATCGTCGTCGATCAGTGCGCAATTTATGTCGCCACCGTTGAACCCGATCGGTTCCTGCTCAGGAGGATAGCGAAATGACCGCGGGGTGCGGTCCATTGGTCGACGAACCGTCGTCGATGAGCACGCCGCTTGCGCGCATCTCGTCGATCGCGCGTTGCGTGTCACCTTTGTCCAGTTCGACGCCGCGACAGCCTTCGAGAATCACATGCGTCGTGAAACCGAGCTTGATCGCATCGAGCGCGGAGAATTTCACGCAGTAGTCCGTCGCGAGACCGAGGATGTAGACATCGGTGACGGCGCGCTCGCGAAGAGATTCGCCGAGACCTGTCGAGCGGCGGTGGCCGTTGTCGTAGAAGCCGCTGTAGCTGTCGATGTCGGGATCGACGCCCTTGCGAAAGACACTTGCAACGCGGGAGAGATCGAGCTCGCGATGGAACTCCGCGCCGCGCGAATTCTGCACGCAGTGATCGGGCCAGAGCACCTGCGGCATCCCGGCGAGCTCGATGACGTCGCCGATGCGATGTCCCGGATGATTCGACGCGAAGCTGCCATGATCCGGCGGGTGCCAATCCTGCGTCGCGAGAACGAGCTCGAACTCTGCCTGCACACGATTCGCCACCATGACGACCTCATCGCCATGTGCAACGGCGAGGGAACCGCCCGGGAGGAAGTCGTTCTGGATGTCGACAAGAATCAAAGCGGCTTTCATCGTTCTCCACTCAGATTTCGAAATTAAACCCCGCCCTCACCAACTGCTCGTACTTCTTCCGGTCGAACGAGTAGAGCCGCGCCGCACGATGCGCGACGTCCTGCTCGATCTCATCGAGCTCGAGCAGGAACCCCATGCTCAAAATCTTCTTGCGAAAGTTGCGCTTGTCCAGCGGCCGTTCGAGGATCGTCTCGTACAGATGCTGCAATTGTGACAGGGTGAACTTAGGTGGCAGCAGCCCGAATCCGATCGGCTGATAACGAACCTTTCCCTGCAGCCGCGTCAGCGCCATGTCGACGATGCGCGCATGATCGAAGGCCAGCTTCGGCAGATCGTCGACCGAGAACCACGCCGCCTGCGCGGCATCGCTGGCCGCACGAATGCGATGATCGCTCAGCTTCACGAGCGCGTAATACGCCACGGTGACGACGCGTTCGCGCGGATCGCGATTGAGCTCGCCGAACGTGTAGAGCTGCTCGAGATAGAGCTTCGTGATTCCAGTCTCCTCCTCGAGCTCGCGCCGCGCGGCATCTTCGACCGTTTCGTCGACCAGCACGAAGCCGCCCGGCAGCGCCCACTTCCCTTTGAACGGCGGAATCTCGCGCTCGATCAAGAGCACTTTGAGATCGCCGACGTCGAACCCAAACACGACGCAGTCGACCGTTAACGCGATGTGCGGCGTCGTCATAACTCGTCCAGCTCCTTCTCGAATCCGCCGGAGAGAATCGGGAAGCGGCACCACGTCTTCGGATCGAGGTTCTCGTCGTCGAGATGAAACGACGGCGCATAGCGTTCGCGCTTCCATTGATTGCGCGACCAGAGCCGGAAGAAGCGGCGCACCCAGATCTCGAGCTGCTGTTCGGTGTATTGGGAGAACGCGCCGCGCATCAACGCGAGGACATCCGACGGTGAGCGCTTGTCGCGAATCGCCGCGCGCTCGATCGCATCGAGCAGCGGATAGGGCATCAGATCTTCCTCGTCGGTTTGATGACGCTCGGCGGGACGCAGCTCCGCGGTCGGGGCGAGGCAGTTCACCGCAGCGAGCGCCGGAAACCGCTTTTCCATTGCGCGCAACCAGTCGCGGATGAACGCCTTGTCGATGCCGGCGAGCGGAGAAAGTCCCCCGCATGTGTCGCCATCCATCGTCGCGTAACCGACCGCCGCCTCGGACCGATTGCTCGTCGCGAGCAGGAGCGGGTTGTTGATGTTCGCCAGCATCCACGCGGATGGGCCGCGCACACGCGCCTGCAGGTTTGGCAGGGGTCCGGCGCCGTCCGTCCAGGTAAGCGTGCGGCCGATCGCCTTCTCGATTCTCATGCGATAGGCGTCGACGATTTCCTGCACGTCGAGCTCGTAGAACGTTGCGCCGGTTTCCTCGGCAACCGCTTTCGCCGCATCGCGTGTCGTGGTCGAACTGTTTGCGGTCCGTTGATAAACGGTCGTCAAGAGTTTGCCGACGATTTCTCTAGGGGTCGAGCAGGATTGAATCCTCTCGATGTAGGCGAGGCGCTGTTTGAATTTTTCGATGCCGAGCTCGCCCACGGCTCGCTCGACCATGCTTGCGACGAGAACCGCGGCAGTTGCGGAATCAGCGCCGCCGCTGAGGGAGATCACGAAGCCCTGGGACTTGCTCTTTCTCAGGTAGTCGAAGAGGGCGAGAGTTTCTGCGTTTTCGAACTCTTCGTGTTTGGTTTCGGATTTTTGGCCGGCGGCCGGGACGGCCGGCGCCTGCGGGCGGGACGCCCGCTCTCCCAGAGTTACCGACACGCGTTCGCCGGATTCGTGAATCAGTGCTGGTGTGAAGCTCGCCGTCGAAGCCTGCATGTGTCTCGTTGCGTCGACGTCCACCACTGCGCTCGTCAGGTCGACCTCTGCGAACGAGAAGCGTCTGCCACTCGCGACGAGCGCTCCACATGTTGCGATCAGCGCGCCGCCGTCGTAGATCGCGCGTCCCGCTTCGTTGCCGGCGAGATTCGCATAAACGTACGTCACACCGAACGCGCGCGAGCCCTCGAGCACGAATCGCTTGCGCGTCTCGAGCTTCGCGAACGCGAAGTGACTCGCGCTCGGATTGAGGATGACGTCGATCCCCTTCTGGGCGAGCCGCGATCCCGGCCGGCTCGCCACCCATGCGTCTTCGCAGATCTCGAAGCCGATGCCGATGCCGCCTGCGTCGATGTGCAGATCGCCGATCGGATATTCGCGTCCGTCCGGCGCAACGTACAGCGACCGCACACCGGCTGGCCACGGCTTGAACCAGCGAGGCTCGTAATGAATCCCGTCGCCCGCGAGATGCTGCTTGGGCACGAAGGCCACGAGCTCGCCATCACACAGCACTGCCGCGCAGTTGAAAAGCGCGTTGCCGTGCATCAGCGGAAGACCGACGGAGACCAGCATCCCCTTCGTCGCCCTAACCAGCGACTGCAGCAGCCTCCACGACTCATTCAGCGTTCCACTGCCGAGAAAGGCATCCTCACAGCCGTAGCCGGAGATTGCAAGCTCGGGCAAGCAGAGAATCGATACCTCTTCGCGTTGCGCGCGCTCGATCGCCTCCAGCAGATGTTCGCGATTCGACTGCCACGCCAGCGGCGTCTGATTGATGCTCGCAGCAGCAACGCGAATGAGCCTCATGCAGTCCTCCGCAGACAGGAGACGAAGAGAGGTGCGACCGAACGGACGAGCAATCCGTCCCTTTCCAACTCGTGCGCATGCGGATGACTGTTCGTCGAGGCGATGGCCGTGAACAATCCGCTGTCGCGAAGCCGTTGGAGCGCTCCGGCAGCAAAGACACCGTGCGTCGTGACCGCAGCGACCGCGCCGGCTCCCGCCTCGCGATACGCACGCGCCGCGTTGATGAGCGAGCCGCCAGTGCGGATCATGTCGTCGTAGATGACCACCGTCTCCCCCTCCAGCCTCGTGCTCACCGCCGTCACTTCGGTCTCCGACGGACCACGCCTCCGCTTGTAAACGAATGCCGCGGGAACGGCGAGACCGTTCGCCAGCGATTCGACCCATTTCGCGCGGCCCGCGTCTGTCGAGCCGAGAACGAAGTTCGCTCCGCCGAGCTCCCGCGCGAGCCCCCCGAGCCGCGGCTTCGC
>CAZKID010000242.1:0-8190 GCA_964552405.1 uncultured Thermoanaerobaculia bacterium | reverse complement strand
GCCAACGCCGGTCTGACTGGCAGAAACAGCACGGCCGAGGAGCGTGACAACGTCGGCGCCAATAGCATGATTGCCGCGGCCGATGCCGCGCACATCCACACGGTCGCCGAGGCGCACGTTCGAGAAGCCTTTTGTGCCGATGAAGATCTCCGGCTGACCGTTGATCACTCCGCCGAAGCCGTTGTACTGCGTCGTGACGCTATCCGCGAGCACCGTGATCCGGCTGAAACGGTCTTCATCCGTCGTGATCTGCATCCGGCCGGCACCTTCATCGATATCCATCACCGTCCCGGAAATCGATCCACGTGCACCTTCCGCCACATCCGCCGCTGACCGCCATTGAGGACTGTTTTGTCCAAACGAGGACACTGGGACCAGCTCAATTACGCCCAATCGCCCCATAGTGACCTCCTGTATTTCACTGAGCGAGTTTCTGGTAGCAGATCGCGGGCCTATCGTTTCGACACTTGCCGTCCGGCGATCCACGCCTCGCTCACGACACGATCATCGCCCATGAAAATGAGACCGGCGAGCAGATCCTCGACGGACGATGCGCGATCACTGCGCATCGAGATCAATGGTGTTGCATGCAGGTCGAGCACGAGGAAGTCGGCCGACTTGCCGGTTTCGATGCTGCCTGTTTCCTGTTCGAGTGACAGCGCGCGAGCACCGCCGAGGGTCGCGAGATACCAGAGCTGGAACGGACTCAGCGAGACGCCCTGTACCTGCTGCACTTTGTATGCATCGGCCATCGCCGTGAGCATCGAAGGAGTCGTTCCCGCACCGATGTCACTGCCGAGTCCCACGACGACGCCTGCCTTCAATGTGCGGAACAGCGGAAAGAGACCGCTGCCCAGAAAGAGATTCGAGTTCGGACAGTGTGCAATGCGCGACTTGCGCTGATTGAGCAGATCGAGCTCTTCGTTGCTCAGATAGACGCCATGCGCGAGCACTGTCTTTTCATCGAGGAGTCCGTAGTCGTCATACACATCCGCGTACTCGGCCTCGGGAAACAGCTGCTGAACCCAGAGGACTTCGTTGCGATTCTCGGAGATGTGCGTGTGCACATACGCGTCGGGAAACTCGCGCTTCAGATCGCCGGCGAAACGGAGCAGCTCCGGCGTAGAAGTCGGAGCGAAGCGCGGCGTGATGGCGTAGCGCAGCAGCCCGCGCCTGTGCCATTTCTGCAGGAGCTCCCTGCTCTGGTCATACGACGTGCGCGGCTCCTCGAGCAGAAACTCGGGGGCGTTGCGGTCCATCATGTTCTTGCCGATGATTCCGCGAAACCCCCGTCGTTCCGCTTCGGCGAAGAAGATATCCGTCGCCTCGTAGTGAATCGTCGAGAAGATCAATGCGCACAGCGTTCCGTTGCGCAGCAGCTCATCGAAGAAGACGCGGGCAACGGTTTCGGCATGGCCGCGCTCGGCGAATTTCGCTTCCGTTGGGAACGTGTATCGATTCAGCCATTGCAGCAGATCGCCGCCATACGATCCGATCATTTCCAGTTGCGGCGCGTGAAGATGAGTATCGAAGAAGCCTGGCGAGATCAGCTTGTGCCGGCCGAGGTCGATCACCTCTCCGTGATCAGGGCGATCCTTCCAGTCGCCAACGCCGACGATTCTTCCTTCGTCGATGGCGAGATAGCCGTCGTCCCAGACTCGATACGAGCTTGGAATGTCGGCCGCAAAAGGATCGCTGGTCGGTGTAAAGATCCGGGAACGGAAGACTTGCACGGGGGAATTGTAAGGCGGGCCCGTTCCTCACCAGAGTTGGCCTCAAACTGGAAGAGCACCGCTGCTGGCATGACCACCGACGAGAGGGCGGCGCTCATTCGCGCCCTAGTTTCGGAGCTCGTCACCACCGAGACGCTGCATCTCGACTACGAGTTGATCGAGAAATTCGCGGATCGCCGATCGGATGCGGTCGATTGCCGCATCGTCGAATCCCATATCGCGCTCTGCACCATGTGTGGCCGCGAAGTGCGCGAGATGGAAGCGTTCGCTGCTCGCAAGCGTCGCAACCGTGCCTGGGTTTTTGCTGCAATGGCCGCTGTTGGCATCGCGCTCATCGCAGCACTCACTCCGCTCCTTCGTTCGTCCCCGACAGTCCTTTCTCTCCGCGACAACGATCGTGAGATCCGGCTCACACACGACGGCAGACTCGCAGGAGTCGCGGGAATCACTCCCGCCGAAGAGAGCAGAATCTCGAGTGCGTTGCGCGGCGCGGTCTTGATCCCGGTGTCTGTTGCGACCCATCTCTCCCCCGCATCGCAATCCGATGATCCGCGATCGGCGCCTTCCGGATGCATCCTCGACGACCAACCTGTGATTCAGTGGACCGCGATTCCTGGTGCGCGCTATCGGGTCGATGTTCTCTCCGATGAACTGAGGCCTGTCGCGAGCGGCGTGACGAATGCCAATCAGTGGATGCTCCCAACTGCGCTAGGGCGCGGCGCGACCTATGTCTGGCGCGTCTCAGCGCTGGCCGCCGGAGAAGCGCGATTGCTGCACGAGGCTCGCTTCTCGATCGTCACCCAAAAGGCTGCAGAAGAAATTCAGCGGTTGGAGCGCGTGCAGCCGCGCTCGCATCTTGCGCTCGGGCTGGCGTACGCGGAAGCAGGAATCGTCGCGGAAGCTGAACGCGAACTGTCCGCGCTCGCGAGTGAGAATCCGGGATCTGCGGAGGCGCAGCGACTGCTGCTGCGGATCAAAGGCCGGTCGGAATGATGTCTTCTTCCGGTTTGTCGTCCTGACACAGTTTGTCGAACACGATCGCCTGATGGCGCGCGGTTACGACCTTCTCGGGTCCCTTGTCGTCAACGACGTCGACGCGTTCGAGCGATGCGGTCAACTCCATCGAGCTCTGCTCGATTGCATCCATGAAACTCTGCTCCGCGCGCGTCATCACCATCGGCAACTCGGCCTGCTCCACCGGAGCACGGCGCGGCGCACGTTCCTCCGCGTCCCGGAAGTCGCGATTGAACATCAGCAACGTCGGGACGATCTTCTCGTAGAGCTCTGCTGTCGCGCGCACATCTTCGAGACAGTAGTCTGCAATCTCTTTATGCTTTCCGGCTCGATACCACATCTCGACGGAACGTCCATCCACGCCCTCGCTCTTGGACGTCTCGACGCCGAACGTCTTGCACGCCAGATCGAGATTGAACTTGAACTGGCGGCTGTTCGTCGTGCCGAAGAAGTTCAACGCTTCGCGCAGATCGCAATTCGGATGGAAGCCGTAGCGATAGCCGACGAGATCGCGCCTTGGAATCACGTTGTGAATCGCGGAACGAATCATCAGAAACGGGCCGTCGAACTGGCGACCGTTGAACGAGATGAATCGAGAATCGTCGTCGAAGAACTGCCAGAACTTCTCGAGGATCTGCTTCTCGTTCCCGGAAATGTACGTGCGGCTGCCGATCTTCTCGGTGCGAAGCTCTTTCTGTCCCGGCGCTTCGTAGAGAGCGCACGAGCGGCCGTCATCGAGCCGGATGACTCCGATCGCGACGATCTTCCCGCGGAACGGAGAGAGACCACCAGCGCGGCGCGTCTCCTCCGCGTCGCCTTCGCTCAATCCCTTGATTAGATATTCGCGAACGTACGGGTCGAGCTCTTCCCAGGGAATGCCGACTGTCTCGATGTCGATGACGAGCTTTTTCATGGCGGGTTTGATGTAGTTTACAGCGCAAGAGCGCGCCGCATTCCGCCATATAGGGCAGGCGCCACGCCTGCACGACGCGAAGGACAGGCGACGAGGGCGCCTGTCCTCCACTTCGTCAACTATGCGGTCTTGAGCTTGTCCACGAGCTCCTTCACTGCGTCTGCCGACTTCTGCAGAGAGGCGCGCTCCTCATCCGTGAGCTTGATCTCGATGATCTGCTCGATGCCATTGCGGCCGAGCTTCACCGGCACGCCGACGAACAGCTTGTCGAGGCCGTACTCGCCCGTGAGGAACGCAGCGCAGGGGAGGATCTTTCGCTTGTCCTTGAGAATCGCATCGACCATCTCGACCGTCGATGCGCCCGGCGCGTACCACGCCGAGGTCTTCAGGAGGTTGACGATCTCGGCGCCGCCGTTGCGGGTGCGGTCGACGATCGCATCAATACGCTCCTTCGCGATGAGCTCCGTGATGGGGATTCCGGCCACGGTCGAATAACGCGGTAGCGGCACCATCGTGTCGCCGTGTCCGCCAAGGACGAATGCGTGTGTGTTCTCGACGGAGACGTTCAGCTCCGCTGCGATGAAGTGGCGCATGCGGGCGGAGTCGAGCACGCCGGCCATGCCGATCACACGCTCGCGCGGAAAGCCCGATACGCGACGCGCGACTTCGCACATCGCATCGAGAGGATTGGATACGATCACGAGAATCGAGTTCGGTGAGCGCTTCACGACCTCACGCGTGACGCCGGCGACGATCTCTTCATTTTTCCAAAGCAGATCATCGCGGCTCATGCCCGGCTTGCGCGGAAGGCCGGCCGTGATCACGACGACGTCGGAGTTCGCCGTATCGTCATAGCCGTTCGTCCCGAAAAGGATCGAGTCCGTCTTGATGACGGGCGCCGTCTCATTCATGTCGAGCGACTTTCCCTGCGGCACTCCCTCGACGATGTCGACGAGTATGACGTCGGCGATTTCCTTGATCGCAATTCCCTGCGCTACGGTGGCACCAACGTTCCCGGCGCCGACCACTGTGACTTTGGTTTTCATCGTGAATCCTCTATTCCGGGTGTGTAATTTGCGGGCGGATCTTACCTCATGTTTTCTGACTTCACGGTGACGGCCAACGCCATCGGCAGTACGGCCAAAAAGGGCGAAAAGGAGCGAATTCTGGCCGAATATCTCGCTTCGCTCGATGATGCTTCGCTGGAGCGCGCGGTCGTCTGGTTCGCAGGCGCGCCGTTCGCCCGGCGCGAACAACGAGTCGTTGGCGTTGGTTGGTCGACGATCGCCGACGCCGTGCTCGAGTCGAGTGGCCGAACCGCGGAGGAACTTTCCGCTGCCTGGCCAAAATACGCGGACCTCGGCGACACGATCGCGCACATTCTCGCTGACACCCCACCGCGCACGATTTCGCTCGTGGAGCTCGCTGAGTTCTTCGATCGCCTCGCCGCAACCTCGGGATCGATCGAAAAGAGGAGTGTGCTCGTCGGGCTGTTTCGCAAAGTCGATGCGCAGGGTGCGCGTTACATCGCGAAGATCCTGCAGAGCGAGTTACGCATCGGCCTCGTCGAAGGCCTCGTCGAGTCAGCGATCGCTAAGGCGTTTCATCGAACTCTCTCCGACGTCCGCCGCGCGAACATGTTCACTGGCGACATCGGCGCAACAGCGCTGCTCGCGCGCAGCGACGCTCTCTCCGCCGCAAAGATGACCCTGTTTCATCCCTTCGCATTCATGCTCGCGCAACCGGAGGAGGATCCAGAGGAGATCGTTGCGGCGCTCGGCGAGGGTGCACTGGCCGACGACAAGTACGATGGCATCCGCGCGCAGATCCACACCGACGGCGAGCGCGTTCGCGTTTTCTCGCGCACGCTCGATGACGTCACCCACCGCTTTCCCGAAATCGAGGAGGCTGCGCGTGGGCTTGGGCGAGGCGCGATTCTCGATGGCGAGATCGTCGCGTATCGCGATCGCATCCTTCCCTTCGCGATCATTCAAAAGCGCCTCGGAAGGCGTAAGGTATCGGACAAACTTCGCGAGGAGGCTCCAGTGGCTTTCTTCGCGTTCGATCTCCTCTATCTCGATGGGGAAGCGCTTTTCGAAACGCCTCTCGTGCGACGCGCGGAGAAATTGAAGTCCCTTCTGCGATCTCCTTCTTCGCTCCGCCTGGGCGACTCGACGCCCATTCGCGACGCGAAGCATATCGATGAACTCTTCGCTGCTGCGCGGGCGCGAGCAAACGAAGGTCTGGTGATCAAGGATCCGTCCTCGATCTACACCCCAGGGCGCCGCGGCAAGTCATGGCTCAAGTACAAGAAGGCGCTCGCGACACTCGATTGCGTCGTAACGGCTGCCGAATACGGACATGGAAAACGGCGCGGCGTTCTGAGCGATGTGACCTTCGCCGTGCGTCGTGAGAATGAGCTCGTGAACATCGGCAAGGCCTACACAGGATTGACGGACGCCGAGATCGCGACGCTGACCGAACACGTACTGAAGACGACGATCTCGAAGCATGGACCCGTGCTCATCGTCACGCCATCGGTCGTTCTGGAGATCGCCTTTGATCGCCTCCAGGAGTCATCGCGGCACAAGTCCGGTTACGCAATGCGCTTCCCGCGAATCGTGCGCATCCGCGACGATAAGAATGCCGGCGAGATCTCCACGATCGACGAAGTCCGGCGTATTTACGAGGGACAGTTGAAACGGGAGCGACAGGAATGACATCCTTCGCGATCCACGAATGCCAGCCTTGATTCAGAACTCGTTTCTCGCCGCACCACCGAAGGACCTCGTGCTCGATGAGGGCTTCCGGTTCACGCATGGCCAGACGATCGCGCCCTTCACGATTCGCTATGAGACATTCGGCGAGCTGAATGCCGACAAGTCGAACGCGATCCTCGTCTGCCACGCGCTATCCGCGAGCGCGCACGCCGCGGGAAAGTACACGGACAAGGAAGATGAGCGGCCGGGCTGGTGGGACGGTCTCATCGGCTACGGCAAGGGGATCGATCTCGATAAATACTTCGTGATCTGCGCGAATCTCCCGGGATCGTGCTACGGAACCACCGCTCCGAAGTCGGTCGATCCCATGAGTGGCAACGCGTATGGTTCGCGTTATCCATGGCCGACGATCGAGGACATGGTCCATTCGCAGAAGATCCTGCTGGATCGTCTCGGCATCACGCATCTGCGCGCAGTCGCAGGTGGTTCGTTGGGCGGCATGCAGGTGCTGATGTGGGCGGCTCTATACCCGGAGCTCACCGACTCGATCATCGGGATGTGTACAGGCTCCGCGGTTCCGGTGCTCGGTATCGCGTGGCACATCATCGGCCGCAAGATCATCGAGAGCGATACACGGTTCCACGGTGGCGATTACTACGACAAGCCGGATCCGATGCGCGGGCTCGAGGTCGCGCGCATGGTCGGTCACATGACCTACCTCTCGGCGCAGGCGCTGCAGACGAAGTTCGGACGCCGGCGGCGCGGCAATACGCGTCAATTCGAAATCGACTCGTACTTCGAGTATCAGGGGAAAAAGTTCGCCTCGCAGTACGACGCGAATTCCTACATCCGCGTGCAGGCGGCGATGGACGAGATGGATCTCGAAGAGCAGCACGGATCGCTGCAGGCGGCGTTCGCAAAATGGCGCGGGCGGACGCTCATCATCTCGTTCGATACGGACTGGCTGTTTCCGCAATCCGAATCGGAGCGCGTTGCGTCATCCATGCGGTCGCTGGGAGTCGATGTACTGCACGAGCGGATGACATCGCCGAACGGCCACGACTCGTTTCTGATCGACTACGACTTGATCACGCCGCCCGTACGCCACTTCCTCGATTGACGAGCTAACCGTTCGCTGCAGCAGGCGTGGTAGCCGGCGCCTTGTAGTCGCACTCCGCGTTGTTGCAGTACTCGATGTGGCCGTCGCGCTTCGTCGTCTTTTCCAGAAGATACGGCGCGTGGCACTTCGGGCACTCCTTGGCGATCGGCTTGTTGTTCAGCGCGAAGTCGCACTTCGGATAGCGCGAGCACGAATAGAAGATGCCGCGGCGGGAGCGTCGCTCGACGAGTTCTCCTTCGCCACACGTGGGACACTTCACGCCCGTCGGCTTGGGAGGTGTCGATTTGCCGCCACCGATCTTGCGAATGTTCTTGCAGTCCGGATATCCGGAGCAGGAGTAGAAGGGGCCGTAGCGGCCGCTCTTGAGCACCATCTCCTTGCCGCAGTTCTCGCAGGGCGGCTGCGGCTCGTTCGGGATGTTCGCCTTCATCAGGCGCGGATCCTTGGTGTTCTTGCAGTCCGGATATCCGGTGCACGCGTAGAACTGCCCGAAGCGAGAGCGCTTGAGCTGCATCGGCTTGCCGCACTTCTCGCAGACGATCTGCTCTTCGCCCTCGGCGACTTCCGCGGCGTGGCCCTTCGCCATTTCCTTCGTCGTCTTGCACTCGGGATAGTTGGAGCAGGCGAGGAACTCACCGAAGCGGCCGAACTTGATGACCATCGGTGCGCCGCAGGTTTCGCACTTCTCGT
>CAZKID010000241.1:0-8214 GCA_964552405.1 uncultured Thermoanaerobaculia bacterium | reverse complement strand
GCGCTTCGCGCACCTTCTCCCCTCGCGGAGGGGAGAAGGAACTGATGGCCCGAGCGCGCCGTTGGCCACATTTCGATGTTCACTTGCGCGCGCGAACGAACGCACTCATGAACTTGCCGTCGACCTCGGGCGCAACCGTGTCTGCGTCGATTCCGGCATCGGCGAGGAATGCTCGCGCATCCTCGACGCGATACACCCGCGTCGGCTCGATCGAGGCTTCCGTGAATCCTGCGTTCTCGAGCTTCTCGATGTACTCCCGATCTCCGAGCGCGCCGGCCACACAACCGACCCACAGCTCCACGCTCTTTCGAACGGCATCAGGAACATCGCCGCGCACGACGACGTCGGAAACGGCGAACCTCCCGCCGGGCTTCAGCACCCGATAGGCTTCGCGCAGAACTCGATCCTTGTCCGCTGAGAGATTGATGACGCAATTCGAGATGATCACGTCGACCGAGGCATCGGGCAGCGGGATGGACTCGATTTCGCCTTTGAGGAACTCGACGTTCGTGGCCGCGGCTTCCGCTGCATTGCGGCGTGCGAGCTCGAGCATCTCGTCGGTCATATCGAGCCCATAGACCTTTCCTGCCGGCCCGACTCGTTTGGCCGAAAGGAGGACGTCGATGCCGCCACCCGACCCGAGATCGAGCACCGTCTCTCCGGGATTGAGTTGCAGCAACGCCGTCGGATTGCCGCAGCCGAGGGACGCGAGAGCGGCGGACTCGGGGATGCTGCCCTTCTCCAGCTCGTTGTAGAGATCGGAGGTGATCGGATCGCCATCACAACTCCCGCCGCAGCAGCCGATCTTTCCTGAGGACACACGCTGCGCGGCAGCGCCGTACTTCTCCTTGACGACTTCCTTGATCGAATTCTCTGACATGTTGTTCTCCTTCTTACGCATCAACATTTGTTGATGGATTGTTCAAAATTTTTTTCAGCCGCAACACTTCGCGGCCCGCTCGGCGATCCCGCCGAGCAATTGCCTGATCTCGACTACGGCCTGGGGAACGATCGAGTAATGAATCCATTTGCCGTCGCGCCTCTGCGTGACCAGCCCGGCGTCTTTCAGCGTTTTCATATGAAAGGAGAGGCGCGACTGCGAGGCGCCCAGGATGTCGGTGAGGTTGCAGACGCACTGCTCGCCGGTCAGCAGCCGCCCGACGATCCGCAGCCGCGTCTCATCGGAGAGCGCGTGAAAAATGCGCGCGAGCCGCGCCACGGCATCATCGGAGCGCAAGGTGCGGAGGACTGCTTCAGCCATCGCGAGACATCATATCAACTTTTGTTGATATGTCAATCTCCCGGGTTCGCCGGTGATTGCACCCCGAGCTCCCGTTCGATCTCTCTCGGATCGAACACCTTCCCATCCTTGATCACGAGTGCGACCTTGCGGATGTCGCTGATGTTCTTCGCCGGGTTCCCGTCGATGAGGACCATGTCTGCGAGCTTGCCTTGTTCGATGGTGCCGAGCTCCTGCTCGCGCCGCGCGACTGTTGCGGCGCCGAGGGTCGCGATGCGCAGCACTGCTGGTGCCGGGATTCCGGCCTTCACATAGAGCTCGAGCTCGCGGTGCAGCGCGAAGCCGGCGAGCGTGTCGGTCCCCGCGACGACTGTGATTCCGCCGTCGTACATCAACTTCACCAGGCCCAGCATCTTCGCAAACGAATCGCGATACCGCCGATCCATCCCTTCCGGTACGGCCAGGCCTCCCGTCAGGAAACCTCGCCGCACCTGCGGCGGAAGACGATTGGCAATCATCGCGTACGACGGATCGATCTCGCCTCTGCGCGCCGTGAAGAGATTCTCGAAGATGTTCAGCGTCGGATCGATGACCGTCTTGTGCTGGCGCAGGAGCGCAATGAACTTCTTCACCTCTTCCGATCGAAGATCGAGCGCCGCTCCCCGCTCCGCCACGGCGGTGAAGCGCGCGGGAGTGCGCGTCTCCTTCACATCCGGCATGAAGTTGAGCATGAGCATGTTCGCGTGCTGGATCTCGTCATAGCCGGCGCGTACGGCTTCCGCCGCCGTCATGCCGGCCGGGATGTGACCGCTGACGCGCATGTGATGCTCGTGCGAAACCTTCGCGATGAACGGCACGAGCTCGGGCTTGATCGAGCTGTAGATCTTCGTCTGTTCGAACCCGAGGGGGGCGACGCGATCGATGACTCGGCGCGCGTCAGCTTCGCTGTCCACGATCAGTTTCGTCGGTCCCGTGTATGGACTCGTGCCGTCGATCAGAGCGGCGAGCACGATGCGCGGTCCGATCAGCTCGTTGCTCTCGAACTTCTTCTTCAGCTCGGCGATGAACTCGACGTCATTGCCGAGATCGCGCGCGCCGGTCACGCCGTTCGCGATGTCGAGCAGTCCATCGACCTCCGAAAAATGCTGATGCATGTCCCACAGTCCCGGCATCAGTACGCGGCCCTGACCATCGATGGTGTATGCGTCCGTCGTGGTGACCGGTCCGACGCGCTCGATTCGATTGCCGCGAATGGTGACCATCCTGTCCGGCGCACTGGTCTTCATGGTTTTGGGATCGAAGATCGCGACGTTCCTGATCGCGATCCGCGGTCCTTCGTCGTGCATGAGCCGCTTCGTCATCGCGTGATTCGATTCGTCCCGCCACCGCTTCTGCGCATCGAGGAGTGTCTTCGCGGAGGCATCCCACCCTTCGCGGATCAGCGATGACCATGAAGAGACGGAGGCGAAGAGCTCGTTGTCGTCGTCGAGCCAGAGCGGATCGGGAACGAAGCCAAGACCGGCGACTTCGTAGCAGGTGACGTGCTGCTTGTTATCGCCGCTGACGACAGTGGTGTCGCCAAGCTTGCGCAATGCCGCCTCGCCCGCGGGGAGAAGATACAGCCGGTGCTCCGGCGCGGAGAGCAGTGCGCGCGCGAGCAGCGCGTTCTCTTCCGGAGCGCCATACATGCTGAGATAGAAGCCGCTGCCCGCGGGTGCAGAATCCTTCTCGGAACCGTTAGACCAGGCAGCGCGTCCCGCATTCGTATCGAACGACTCCGTCACGGGAGTCTTGTAGTAGTCGACGCCTGTCGTCCTCAAAGAGACCGGGATCGAATGCTCATCAACATGAATCGTCGAGTCGAGTTTCGGCCCGCGGCCGCGATCGTTGTATTCGTAGTGCACCTCGTGGAGCCCGGCGTGCACCGTCACCGTCTCGAATCCCGCTTTGCCCGGACCGAGGAGCAGGTCGTAGTTGCGAGTTTGCGCGGGTGCCGGCGTGGTGGTGAGAGCACAGACTGCAGCAAACGTGACAAGTGCGAGGGCATTTCGCATCGTGAGCATGGTCGTCGATTCTAGTGGAGTGTGGGGCGCGGCCGGTTTTTCACGATTAGCGCCCCATGACCTTGAATGCGATCATGAGTTCAATAGCGAGAAGGACGCGACTCGATGGAACGCGAAGCTACGAACGGCCCTCCAGTGGCGCTCGCGCTCGACGGCGTGACGAAGCGCTTCGGCGACACCGTAGCGGTGAGCGATGTCTCTCTGCGCATCGTCCGCGCATCGCTCGTAGGACTCCTCGGCCGGAACGGCGCGGGCAAGACCACCTCGATCAACATGGCCACAGGCCTGTTGCGCCCATCCGCGGGAACGATTCGCGTCCTCGGGCTCGACATCGAAGAACATCCGATGGAGATCAAACGGCGCATCGGCGTCATGCCTCAGGACGAGAGCCTCCTCGAGTACCTCACCGGCTCGCAGTTCCTCCAGTTCGTCGGGCGGATCCACGGACTTCCCACCAGCGTCATCAGCGCTCGCGCGCGCGAGATGTTCGAAACGCTCGACCTCGCACCGCAGCCGGGCACGCTCGTGCGCGACTACAGCTACGGCATGAAGAAGAAGCTGGCACTCGCGGCCGCGCTGATCCACGGGCCGGAGCTCGTCTTCCTCGACGAGCCATTCGAAGGCATCGATCCGATGACCAGTCGCACGATCCGCGACATCCTCGCTCAGCTTCAGCACAAGGGCGTCACCATCGTCATGACCTCGCATGTGCTGGAGATCGTCGAGCGTCTCTGCGACACGATCGCCATCATCGACAAGGGACGCCTGCTGGCATTCGGGAGTCTCGGCGATCTTCGCCAGCGCCATGGTGCGTTCGACAACCTCGAGGAGTTGTTCGTCGGCTTGATGGGCGGCGCAAGACCGGGAGAGCTCTCGTGGCTCTGAACGAGCCAGTCGCTCTCGTGCTCGCGCACTATCGCAGCACGTGGAATCAAATCGCGCGCGACGCAGGGCTCGGCGGGAAAGTCGTCACTGTCGTGATGCTGGTGATCGTGGGACTCGTCATGATCCTGCCTGGACTCATGGCCGTCAATCTCGGGTTCAGCATGGGCGGCGAGCTCGCACAACCGGCGGACGCTGGCGTGCTGCGGAACTGGAACCTTCTGCAGGTGACGTTCACACTCGGCTTCGCGCTCCTGGGCAGCTTTCGATTCAAGCCGGCGTTTCCCTTCACTCGCTTCGGCCGCTATCCGATCACACCCTTGCAGCTGCTCCTCGCGGACCTGCCGGCAAGTCTCTTCGAGGTCTTTCCGTTGCTGGGCGCGGGGGCAACGGTCTGCCTGAGTATCGGACTCTCGTTGAGGATGCCGAGACTCTCGCTGCTGATCCTCCTGCTCATGTTCGATGGTGTGGTGGCGATGCTGGCGACGATGATCATCGTCGCCGCTCTGTGGGCTTCACTCGCCCGACACCGCCGAGTCGCGATTGCGTTCGTCGCGTCAATGGTCGTTGCTTCGTATGCACATGGTCTCCATGGATTGAAAGAAAGTCTGCTCGCGCTTGCGCAGGCGATGCCGATTTCGCGCGGATTTGCTGGCGTCGTGGCGTTGCGATCGGGACGCGTGTCCGCCGGACTCGGCGGAATCGCGATTGCGACTGTCTCGGCCATCGCGCTATTCGCCGCCGCGGCGCAGATCCACGGGCGACGGCTGATGGCGGAAGTAGAGTCTGACGGCTCGCGCAGTGGCAGCGAGCGCATGCTCGACTTCAGCTCCCCTGCGTCGGGCATTGGCCGGCTCTTTCTGCGACAGTTGCTCGGAGGCGCGGTGCGCGTTCAGCTCTTTCTTCCGCTGCTCTTCACGGGACCTGTCGCGATGATCACCGCGTTCATTCACGGAGGGAGAGCCGCAGGGAAGACGATGCCGGAGGATCTGGTGAGACTCGTGGCGCGCGGGGACACGGTGATGTGGTTCGCGATCGTTCCGGTCCTGGCTGTGGCGATGAATCCGCAGATCTGGATGAATCAGTTCGGATGGGATCGCGGAGGATTGCGCACGATGCTGCTGCTCCCGCTCGAGCCACGCGATCTGCTTGCCGGCAAGCTGCGAGGGCTGATTGCATTTACGGCGATCCAGACGACGATCGCCGTCCTTCCGCTGTTCGCGATGAGAAGACCCGCGCTGGGCGAAGTGATGATCGGCCTCGCGTCCGGAGGTCTCGCGCTCATCGTCACGACTGCCGTGGGTCACCTACTGTCGATCCGATTTCCACGCCGGATCGATGGGGTGGCCGGTCTCCAGATTCCGCTGCACCTCTCCTGGATCTCGCCAGTCCTGCTGCTGGTGACCATCACTGGATTGATCGGTGTCCACGCGCTCGGAGAGCTCGTTGCCAAAGGCGCGGGCGCCATCGCGCTCATCCTCACGCTCGCAGCGGCCGTTGCCGTGTACATCGCGATTCTCCCGGAGCTGGGCAAAGCACTGCGAGCGAACCGCGACCATCTACTGGCGATGTAGCGCGCTCAAAATTTCGAAGACGACGGATTGGGGGATGACTCCGCCGATCGCGCCTTCTTCCGCGGCGGCGAGCAAGGCCTGCGCGGCGTCTTGCTGTGCCTTGTTACGCTCGACGAAGAATGAGACGAAGACGTTCGCGTCGGCGACTACGCTGCGCACGTCAGACGCGGCCTCGCGTCTTGCGGGCTTCGGCAACGGCGGTCAACGGATCGGGGCCGTGCTTGATGAAGCCGCGCAGCGCGTAGAGCGCCGGACGTTCCGTCGTGATCGCGACGCGAGTGCCGTGGACTTCCCACCGCAGTTTTGCGCCGGGCTCCAGGTCGAGCGCTTCGCGGACTTCCTTCGGGACGGTCGTTTGCCCTTTGCTGGTCATCGTCGAGACTGCCATGTTCGTTTCTCCTTACGTTCTTTACTGCACGTAAGGAAGACGCAGCGTAGCGCTCACCTATTTCGGGAGGACCTTCGCGCTCCGGTACAAAGGCCACATCAAGTGGCCTTCTTTGTTTGCTTCAGGGTTGGTGCGCCCAGCAGGATTCGAACCTGCGACCTTCAGCTCTTGAGGGTCGGAGATCGTCGCGATCGTGCGGCGGGCAACTACGGCACTCTCAGGGACACGAGCATTTCACAAGCTGACCGAAGGGTCCCGAGCCGTCCCGGAGTTACCGTGAGCGTATCGGTAAGCCTCCGTAAGCCTCCTCAGCGATACGAGGAATCCGGAACTCGGGCCGCAACACGAGTTCGCATCCACACTGAGGTCACGCCAGCTGCAGCGAGGTGTTAGAGCCGATGAGCGGGTACATGGATCGGGACTCGGGCCGGCGATCGTCCGCGAGCTCGCCGAGCTGTACGGCGGTTCCGTCACGCTGGAATCCTCGCCCCTTGGCGGTACGCGCGCACGGCTCGTGCTGCGGCGAATGGCGTAGGACAACCTCGGCTGCTTCCGCACCCGATTACTTCGGAAGCAACGAACGCCAGTTCTCGATCAACTCAACCTGCCGTGGCTGCTCCGCCTGCCGCGCAATGAGAAAATCGTTCGTGCCCGGAATGATGTCGATGCCGACCCAACTCCCGCCGCTGTCTTGAAAGAGGAGCTGCGGTTTGCCGGCATCGAATGATGGTGTCGTGTGGATCGCTACGCTGTACATGCTGCTGTCGTTCGTTCCCCAGAACAGCTCACGACCATCGCCGCTCCAGAATGGATACGCCGCCTTTCCATCCGTGGAAACTTGCACACGATCGGCGGGCCGTTCGTATGGTGCAACATAGACCTGCGTCTGCCCGGAGCTGTTCGAAGTAAAGGCGATCCACGCGCCGTCCGGCGACATACGCGGGGTCGCCTCGTTGAAAGGCGTCTTGAGCCACGGCTCCGGTTCAGAACCGCCTTTCGCATCCACAAGCCAGATGTCGCGTTGCGTGCCGGGTGCGAGCTCGCTGAACAGGATCTTCCCATTCCTCAGCCAGTCGTACGTGTACTGCACACCACGCGCCTTCGTCACCATCACCGGATCCCCGCCGGATACCGGCATCATGAAGATGTGAGAGGGTCCGTTCTGTTCGAATGCGTAAGCAAGCATCCGGTCGTCCGGTGACCAGACTGGCACCCACTCGCTGGGCCTCGACTGCGTGATGCGCGTGATGCTGTTGCGCGCGATGTCGACTACGCCGAGATCGTAGGTCCCATGTTCGCCGTCGCGCATGGTGACGACGACGCGCTTCCCGTCATGCGAGACGCGAAAGACCTGAGTAGAACCAGGCGGCCCGACGACCCCGGTCATCCGCCCTTCGCGATGGAAGCGAGTCAGAGTTGCATTGCGAAACATCGGATAGAACGCAATCATCCCGCTCGGAGGCAGAAAACTCTGCGCCGCCAAGCGTCCCATAGAGTTCAACGTCCGGTGCGATGACCACGGGCTCGCTCGAGCGTGCGAAGTCCTTCCCGAGGCGTTGGGCGCAGAGCGATCCCGCTCGAACGAAAAGGAGCGTATCCCCAACCACCTCGGCACGCGACTCGATCGGTCCAAGGTCGCGATCGGCACCAGTTGAAAGCGAACGCTCATGAAGCCGAAAGTCGCTCGGTACCGAAAATGAGCAGTAAAGAAAGCGATCGCGATCGAGGAAGCGAGGAAACACGACATTTCTCCCCTCGAACATGATTTCGGTGATCGGTCCGCCGCTCGAAGAAACACGCGTCAGCTTGTTCGCACCCTCCGCGGCGAGCAACTGACTGATGAGGATGGTGCCATCCTCACCCCACGTTGCGCTTTGGTATGCACCTGGCTTGAGCTCGCAGACAACGATCGGGTCCCCTCCGCCGATCGGCATCCTGACCAGACTCGATGCCGTGTCGAACGCGATCTCTGTCCCGTCGGGTGACCAGATCGCAAAGGATGCGTTCTCCGTATGCGGAAGCTCCACAGGATCCGGCTAGTCCAGTTTCCGCAGCCCGGGCTCCCTC
>CAZKID010000240.1:0-8264 GCA_964552405.1 uncultured Thermoanaerobaculia bacterium | reverse complement strand
GAACCGCATGGTGCTCGGGTGCTCCTCTGGTTCATCCCCAGGTGCAGGGGATCGGTGGGTTGTGCCTTCTAGAGGTCTAGGTATCAGTACAGAGTTCTAGGGGTTGGGGATGGTGTGGACATGTGGATGACAAGCATGTCGTTCCGCAGGTCAGGACGGTGGTGGTGCGTGGAGAGCACCGTAGAGCCTGTGGACGACACGGGGAGAGGGCTGGTGGGGGGGCAGCCTGGCGTGGGGGATCCGGTGCGGGGGGCGATGAAAACAGCGGATGGTGCACTGTTAACTTGGAACCAGCCGGGCAATAACTTTACCTTGGAAATCATCGGCAATGACGTGCGACCTAATAACAATAGCCCCGACGTATATTTCAAAGCTGATGGAATTGAGATCCAAATCCAGTCGGCGGCTATCGCGCAGTTTATTGCCGGTTCCGAGTCGCGGCCTGACGAGCCGACAGTACTGACGCGACATAAGAACTGGGAAGCGCAATATGTCGAGAAAACTCTCGGCAAGATCACGGTGACAGAATCATCGGAAGTGAAATTGAAAACGGGGCGAACTGCCTTGCTTTGGAAATTCGATTTGCCGGAAAAGTTCCGGAACCACGGAAGAGAAACGATCTTTCTTAGCACCATAAACGGAGACTACGTGATCGTTCTGGCGTCGAACGTGAAGGTTGGGGAAGAGGAAGGTCGCGTGCGACAGTTCCTGACCGATACAATGGCGACACTTAAAGTAAGCGACAAACCTTTCGCACTTCCGCCGCGCCCATAAGGAGATTTATGTACCAAAACAGGAGCAGACTTGTAATGATCGCGTTTGCGTTGACTCTCGTTGCGTTGGCCGGGACTGCTAGAGCCCAAAACCAACTACCCGCCGACGTCACTCAGAAGATCGATACTGTAGTCACCGATGCCCTCACGCGCAGCGGCGTGCCGAGCGCTTCGATCACTGTCGTCAAAGACGGGCAGATTGTTTATGTGAGAGCTTACGGCGATGCCAAGCTCGAGCCCAAGACGGCGGCGACGTCGCAGATGCGTTACAGCATCGGTTCGATCAGCAAGCAGTTCACCGCGGCGGCCATTCTTCTCCTGGCCGAAGAAGGGAAGCTGACACTCGACGACAAGGTCGTGCGCTGGCTCCCCGAGCTCACGCGCGCGAAGGACGTCACGATTCGCCAGCTGCTCTCGATGACCTCCGGCTATCAGGATTTCTGGCCGCAGGACTATGTGATGCCGATGATGAAGAAGCCTGTGACGCCGCAGGCGATTCTCACCGGCTGGGCGAAGATCCCGCTCGATTTCGAGCCGGGCGCGAAGTGGCAGTACAGCAACACGAACTACGTGATTGCGGGTCTCATCGCCGAGAAAGTCGCAGGGATGCCCCTGCTCGAATTCCTCGGGCAGCGCGTCTTCACGCCGCTGAAGATGACGACGGTGAGCAACACCGATGATGGTCCGCTCGGTCCTAACGATCCGATGCGCTATCTGCGCTACGCGGCAGGTCCTCCGCGTCCTGCGCCGAAGGAAGGCGCCGGCTGGATGTATGCCGCGGGCGAACTGGCGATGACCGCGCACGATCTCGCGCTGTGGGACATCTCGATGATCGAACAGAGTGTGATGCAGCCGCAGTCGTATCGCGCGATGCAGACCGAGACTCTCCTCACGAGCGGCGTGGGCTCGCACTACGGACTCGGCGTCTCCGTGAATACCGTCGAGGGCCGGCGTCAGATCTCGCACGGCGGAGAAGTCTCCGGCTTCACGGCGCGCAACGAGGTCTATCCCGAGGATCGGACGGCGATCGTGGTGCTGACGAATCTCGATGCAACCAATGCGTCGGAGTTGATCGCGGGCGCGCTCGCGAAGCAGATCTTCGCAACGACCGATGCCGCTGCCCTCGAGCTCGTGCAGCGAGTCTTTGCATCGCTGCAGAAGGGCAAGATCGATCGCGCATTGTTTACGGCGAATGCGAATTCGTATTTCGAAGAAGCAGCCATCAAAGACTTCTCCACGAGTCTCGCTCCCCTCGGAGCTCCGAAGGAATTCACGCAGATCGCACAGTCGCTGCGCGGAGGGATGACGCTGCGCCGCTATCGGATCGCGTTTCCCAACCGGTCGCTGCGCCTGACGACGTTCACGATGCCGGATGGGAAGCTCGAGCAGTACCAGATCGCCGTCGTGGAGTGAGTGCAGCTCGAGGAAACTGTCTGCGCTACGGTGTATCCGCATCGCTCTTCACGTGATATTTTGCACATATTGCGCGTTAAATGCAATGAAGGGCGGCTTAAAATGCTTCTCCGATTCTCCGCTTCAAACTTCCGCTCCCTCGATTCAGAGCAAGAGCTATCTCTGGTGGCAAGTGCGCTAAAGGAGAGCGAATCCGACATCATCAGGATCCCCGCTTCGAAAGAGGGTGCGCTTCGCGTTGCAGCTGTATATGGCGCGAACGCCTCCGGAAAATCGAATGTCCTGAGGGCGCTGAACTTTGTCTGTGCGGCGGTTGAGAACTCGCACGTTGGTTGGAAACCGCAACAGCGAATCCCGCGACAGCCCTTCAGGATGCGGCAGGTCCGGGCGGAGGAAGCCACCGCTTTCCGAGTCGATTTCGTCGTCAACGATACGCGGTACGAATACAAATTTTCGGTAGATGCCGAGCGCGTGGTGGAAGAGTCTCTCCACTCATTTCCCGAGGTGCGGCCTCGATTGATCTTTCGCCGAAGCTACGACAAGTTTTCTTTCGGCAAGTTCACAACCGGACCGAATCAGTTGATCGCAAGTCTCACCCGATCGAACAGTCTTTTTCTCTCGGCGGCCGCACAGAACAACCACGAGGCATTGCTGCCAATCTACAACTGGTTTGCGGGCTCCGTTCGATTTGCGGTCGGGTCACGCGAAGCGCCAAACGAAGAGACCCTCGGCCTGTGCTCAGACGCGTCTCGAAAACCAATCCTTGAGCGTTTGCTGGCCGCCGCGGATTTCGGGTTGACCGGCGTCGACTTCGAGGAACGCGAGCTTCCTGAAGACATGCAACGGTTCTACACCGCGATCGCGAATGCGGTCCCCGACGCAGCCGAACGAATTCATCTTCCCGAGCGAATTGCCGACGTCTCGTTTCTTCATCGATGCGAGAACGGGGAATCAGTCCGTCTTGGCGTTCACGATGAATCGAATGGGACGCTTGCCTATCTCGGACTTCTGGGTCCAGTCATTGAGACGTTGGAGAACGGAGGCGTCCTTTGTGTCGATGAGCTCGAGAGGAGTCTTCATCCTCTCCTCGCACTGGAGATCGTGAAGATATTCAATGACAAAGAGCGCAATCCGAAGGGCGCACAACTGCTCTTCAACACGCACGACACAAACTTGTTGAATGCTGAAGTTCTGCGCCGCGATCAGATCTGGTTTACGGAGAAAGACCGGTGTGGTGCAACGCATCTCTATCCGTTGACGGACTACAAGCCGCGCCGCGAAGAAAACCTCGAGCGCGGATATCTTCAGGGCAGGTACGGAGCGGTGCCGTTCATCCGCCGCGAGGATTTCAACGCGCTCGTCCGCAATCAAGTGGATCGTGTGGCCGATGGGAAATAGTCTCAAGCGGCGCAAGCCGAGCGTGAATCCGAGGCCGAGGATACTGGTCGTTTGCGAGGGCGAAAAGACCGAGCCGATCTACTTCCATGACCTTGCTCAGGAGGAAGAAGTCCGTCTCATTCACGTCGAGATCATACGGAGGGGCGGTGTCCCTAAGACGCTCGTGCAGTGTGCTGTCGATTTGAAACATGAGGCTGAGCGCGAAGCGCGGCGTCAGCGCGATGCAAATCTCGATTTCGAAGAGGTCTGGTGCGTGTTCGACGTCGATGAGCATCCGAAGCTCGACGAGGCACTCGACCAGGCGAGAGCGAACGCAATCCACGTAGCTCTTTCGAATCCCTGCTTCGAGCTCTGGCTTGTATTGCACTTCGCGGATCAACGGGCGTACATCGAACGCCAAAAACTTCAGAGTGTCTGCCGGACGCATCTTCCGGGTTATGAAAAGGTCGCCTCGTATTCACAGTTGCGCCCGCGCTATTCCGAGGCGGTCCGGCGCGCTCACGACCTCGCAAAATGGCAGGAGGAGCAAGGCCGCAAGCATGCGAACCCCAGTACGCGCGTTCACGAGTTGACGGAGCGCCTTCGAGCGCTGGGGAAGGCCGCGCTCCTGGCTGAAATCGAAAAAAGCCGGAGGTGATGCGTTCGCGCTTCCTTGACTGGCGCTGAGGGCAAGATCTCTGGTCCGCTGCTGGCCGCGTGCCCTCCGAGAAAATCCTGAGAAGTTTCCAAAGACTCTTCTCGCTCATCGGGCCGATATTGCTCTCATGCGCGATCTGGTCATCGACGTCGTTTCGCTGACACGCCGCTTCGGCTCGAAGAGGGCGCTCGATTCCGTGACACTCTCGATTCCGCGCGGCGGTGTCTACGGTCTCGTCGGTGCAAACGGCGCCGGCAAGACCACGCTCATCCGCCATCTCCTCGGCCTCCTGCGCGCGGAGAGCGGCTCCGTTCGCATCTTCGGCCTCGATCCCGTCGCCGATCCTCCCGGCGTGTTGTCGCGCATCGGCTATCTCTCCGAGGAGAACGAGCTGCCGGGATGGATGAGGGTCGGCGAGCTGATTCGCTACCAGCGCGCGTTCTATCGCGCGTGGGATGACGCGTATGCCGCGGAGCTTTGCGAGTCGTTCGAGCTCGATGCGGCGGCGAAGATCAAGGATCTCTCGAAGGGACAGAAGGCACGCGCCGGACTGGTGATTGCGCTCGCATACCGGCCGGAGCTGCTCGTGCTCGACGAACCGTCGTCGGGTCTCGATCCGATCGTCCGCCGCGACATCCTCAACGCCGTGCTGCGCACGATCGCGGATGAAGGGCGGACCGTCCTCTTCTCCTCGCATCTGCTCGATGAGGTGGAGCAGGTCGCCGATCACGTGACGATGATCGATCGGGGACGGATCGCGATGAGCGCGACGCTGCAGGAGATCCGCGAGTCGCATCGCGCCGGCGAGAGCGTTCCATCGCTCGATCAGATCTTCGTGAGCCGCGTGCGCGGAGCCGCGTCGTGAGTCCCGCGGCCGCGATCGCCTGGGAGCTCCGCGCGCGGCACCGCTGGGGCCTCATCGCGCTGGCGGCGTACGCGGCGATTCTGGCTGCGATCAAGCTGGTGATCGTGCTGCGCGGCATCACGATTACGTTCGTCGACGACGAGTCGTTCGCGTTCGCGGTGATCGTGCCGTTGACCGCGACGTTCATGTATTTCCTCGCCGTCTTCACCTTCGGCCTCGGCGGCGACATCGCGGCGAGGCAGTCGATGTATCCGGCGCGGCTCTTCACGCTGCCGCTGACCACCAACGCGCTCGTCGTCTGGCCGATGCTCTACGGCGCGATCGCCATGGCCGCGCTCTGGATCCTCTCGCGGCTCGTCGTCTTGTGGCCGGCGGACGTGCGCGTGCCGTTCGTCTGGCCGGCGCTGCTCGCGGCGGCGCTGCTCGGCTGGACGCAGGCGCTCACCTGGATGCCTTACCCGTTGCGCGGCATGCGCGTCGTCGTCACGGTGCTCTGGCTGATGATCATCGACACGATCGTGATGATCGCGCTCGATCTGCACGCGTCGGAGCCGGTGATGATTGCGCTGGTAGCGCCGCAGATTCCGCTCGCGTATCTCGTCGCGCGCCATGCGGTCGCGCGCGCGCGCCGCGGCGACACGCCGGACTGGCGAGCCGCAACCGCGAGCCGCGCGAAGGCGGCCGCGCCGTTCCGCTCGAGCATGCACGCGCAGTCGTGGTTCGAGTGGCGATGGGGCGGCCGATCGCTTCCGCTGCTCGTCGCGCTGCTGCTTCCGTTCGAGCTCGCGATGCTGGCGCTCTTCCGCCAGACGCCGGCGATCGCCGCCGAGATGCTTCTCCTGATCTCGTTCACGCCGCCGATCATGGCCACGTTCGTCGCCGCGACGATGAGCAGGTCGGGCGCGTTCGCCCTCATGCGGCCGTTGTCGAACGTTTCGCTCATCGCGGCGAAGCTGCGGGTCGCGCTCTACAGCACGGCCGTCACCTGGCTGCTCGTTCTCGTTTCCACGCTCGCCGTTCTCCATTGGTCAGGAACGGACGCGCTGGTCGCGGAGCACGCGCGTCAGCTTCGCGAGATCGTCGGAACCGCGAGAGCGGTCTCGCTGGTGCTGCTCGCACTCGCGTTCGTCATCGCTGCGACCTGGAAGCAGCTCGTGCAGAGCCTCTTCATCGGGATGAGCGGACGGGAATGGCTCGCCAAGACGAGCGTTTTCGGGACGCTGACTTTGCTCGCACTCTTTCCGCCGGCCGCGCATTGGGCACTTCACGAGCACGAGGTGATGAAGTTCGTTTGGAACGGGATGCCGTGGTTTCTCGGGCTCCTCGTCTGCCTGAAGATCGCGGCTGGTGCGTGGGCCGCGCAACGGCTTCACGAGCAGCAATTGATGAGTGACCGTGCGCTGCTGGCGGGCGCGCTCCTGTGGAACGCGTCGGTGTTCGCGCTTTTCGCGCTGCTCGCGTGGACCGTGCCGGAGTTGATCGTCCGGCATTACGCGCTCGCGCTCGTCGCGATTCTCGTCACGCCCCTCGTGCGCGTCGCCACCGCTCCACTGGCGCTCGCGTGGAATCGTCATCGGTGATCGACATGAAACGCGTTTTCGTTTTGCTCATGCTCCCCGGCGCATTCGCGCTCTTTGAGGCGGCCGGCTTTCACCTGCGCAATCGCGACAACGGCACGCTCGTGTCGTCGGGACGCGAGTACACGTATCTGCTGCACGTGCCGCGCGGCTGCGGCAGGTCGAGACCGGTGCCGCTGGTGGTTAGTCTGCATGGCGCGGGCGGTTGGGGCGTGCAGCAGAAGGAGGCCAGCGGATGGAATGAACTGGCGGACCGCGAAGGGTTCATCGCCGTCTATCCCACCGCCGCCGGGAACGCCGGGCCGCGCACCTGGGATCGCGGGGATGTGCAATTCATCTCCGATCTGCTCGACCGGCTCGAGTCGGAGTATGCGATCGATCGAGATCGCATCTACGTCAACGGACTCTCGAACGGCGGAGGGATGTCGTTCGTGCTGTCATGTGCGATGGCGGATCGGATCGCGGCGGCCGGGATGGTTGCGGCGGCACAGACCGAGCCCTTCGCGTCGTGCGGAGCGTCGCCGCCGGTTCCGATGATCGCATTTCACGGAACACGCGATGCCGTCGCGCCGTATCACGGAGGATCGTCATGGATCTGGTCCGGTGGCTTTCCCGACATCGCCAACTGGACGGCGAAGTGGGCGAAACGGAATCGCTGCGGTCGGGCGATCGACACGAGGATCGCCGCGGATGTGATGCGGCGCGCGTACGAAGGATGCGGGGCGGATGTCGTGCTCTATACGATCGAGCAGGGCGGGCACAACTGGCCGGGGCATGACGAGCTGCCCGAAGGCATCACCGGCCGGACGACGCACAGCATCGACGCGACCAGAGAAATGTGGGAGTTCTTCAAAGCGCATCCTCGCGTGAGTCGCTCCACCACGTCTCACGCTCCCGCGTAGCGCGCGGCCAGCGTTTTCGCGTCGGTGGGGCGGCTGTAGCGATAGCCCTGGCCGAGCTTGATCCCCGAGTCGCGCGCGAATGTCGCCGTGCGCGCCGTCTCGATTCCTTCCAGCAGGACTTCGCTGGAAAACGCATTGGCGAGGTTCTGCACGTTCTCGATGATCTTGCGGTGCATGTCGTTCGACTCGCAGTCCGTACCGAACTGCTGGCTGATCTTGAGATAGGAGGGACGCACGGCGGCGATCGACTTCAGATGCGAGTAGGCGCTCCCGACGTCATCAAATGCGAATCGCACTCCGTGAGCGCGCAGCGTATCGGTCACCGCTTCCACTTTCTCCACGCTCGGCAGTGCGCCCTGCTCCGTAATCTCGAGCACGAGACGCGCCGGCGGAACCCCTGCATCCGCGGCGGCGTCCAGGATTCCGTCGCACATCCGGTCGGCGAGGGAGAAGACGGATGGATGAATGTTGATGCCGAGGAAGCCGGTCGAGGTCAGTTCCCGCCCCGCTTTCATCGACGCCGCTGCCGCCGCCAGTTCGAGCTCGACGATTCTCGACTTTGCCTCCGCGTAGCGGAACAACAGCTCGGGATTGCCGAACGGGGAATCGATGTGCAGGCGGGGGAGTGCCCCGAAGCCGGGGGCCTGTGGCGCTCTGTCCATGCCTACCACAGGCCGGAGCTGGGCAGAGAGTTTTTTT
>CAZKID010000239.1:0-8421 GCA_964552405.1 uncultured Thermoanaerobaculia bacterium | reverse complement strand
ATTCGTTCCCGGCGTGTCGATGACCTCGCGCGTCTCGCCGCCGAAGCTCGCACGCGCGCGTGTGATCTCGACGGTCGTGCCTGGGTAGTTGGAGACGGTGACGTAGCGGTTGGTCAGGCAACCGAAGAGGAGCGATTTGCCGACGTTCGGGTTGCCGATGAGGACGAGAGACTGCGCGTGTTGAGACATAGTCTCAGTGAATATGGAGCAGAGACGAACCTGGGCACATGACCGATGTCATGTGCCGGTGTGATTGCCGTCACCTGGGCCCTATATTGGAATCATGCGTCGTGCTGCGCTGCTGTTGTTCGTCGCCTGGCCTGCGCTTGCACAGCGTCAGCCGGCGCATCTCTGGTCCGGCGAGATGCACGTCACGCTCAAGTTGACGCACGCGCACGGATCCTCCGAGGCGAAGAGCGATATCGAGGCGCGAATGCGCGAGTATCCGTCGCCGCTGATTCGCCCCGACACGGGCAAGCGCTATGGCACACACATCGACCTCGAGCCCGAAGGCTCGGTTCTCCATTCCTCGTTTCATTCCGAAGTGACGACGCCTGCCGGTGGCACCACGTGCCGGGGGAATGCGGATCTCACGCTGACCATTCAGCCGCAGCAACAGGGTTACGGCCATGCATCCGGAATCTGGATTACGAGCATCGACGCCGACACGACGCCGTGGCTCGGCTTTTCGATCAAGCGTGGCACGCCGCGCTACGTGATCAGCATCCATGGAACGTCTTCCGACAAGTTCGTTGCGAACTGCAACTCATGGTTAGACACTCCAAAGGGACGCCGCGAATCGCAGAGCACGACGAACGAGGCCTTCGCGTTCGCCGTCGCCGGAAGACCGCCGCTCGTCCGCTGCGACGGTCCGCTGGAACACGAGTGCGACCCCGAAGCGCGCACGATCGCCGGCGAAAACGGGCGGATGGCCGGGTCGTTTCACCGCAGTTGGTCCGATGACATGGGCTTTCACCACGACCTCGAGGTCCGCTGGAGTCTTTGCCGCGACGACGTGCCGTGCGCCGCGGCTCCTCCATCCGCGGAGAGCAACCCGTGCGGCGGCACCGCGCAACAGGATGGATTGCTCGAGGTCTGCCAGAACCAGGAGCGGGAGCTGACGCATGCCATGAACGCGCGCTGGACGCGCTATCAGAATGCGCTGAACGATGCCGCGCCCAATCGCGCGGCCTTCGAACAGGCCATCGTCGGCTGCACGGCCTGGGATGCTACGCAGCTCGCGCTGGAAGTCGTGATGGCGACGGATCTGCCGTCCGCGGGCGCGCCGGAGGAAATCGTGCACGAGGCGGAGGAAGTGAAAGAGGCGCTCGAGACGATCAACGGACTGGTGAAAACAGTGACCACCGGCGACTCGAGCGACTTATGGACGCCCGACGAGATCGATCATCTTCAAACCGCAACGGAGACGATCCAGCAGTTCATCGATGCCTATCAACTGCGCAATAGCGGCAACGCGGACGCGTTTCTGCAGAAGCTCGATGATTGCGATGCCCCGCTTTCGCACGACATGCGCGTCCGTGCCCAGCAGTACTTGCTGACGATGCAACGCGCGTTCGACGAATTGCACGAGTTCCACAAGCTGGCAAACGACGTGCGCAGCAAAGAGAACGAGTGCCTGCAAAAACAGTGGGACGCATATGCCGCCTGTGTGCAGAACGCGCGCTGCAATCATGCGGAGGAGCCGGCGTGCGACATGAAGAGACCGCCGGGTAACTGGCCGGCGGTGCCTTGAGGCGGCGCGCCATCATGCGGCGCGAGTTCCGAGTGCTTCGCGGAGCAGACCGGCGGTCAGCCGGATCCAGGACCACCACTCTTTCGGCTCCTCGCGATTGCTCTTCGATCCCGCGCGCTGCTTCCTCTCGTTCGCGCGGCGCACCGCCACCTCGGCTGCCGCCATCGCCCAGAAGCGGGACACGTCTGCTTCCGGCGCATGACAGAGGCATTGTCCGCAGAGCTCGCAGGTCAGGTTGACCTCCTCGCACCATGGCGCGCGCAGCGCGTCGATCGGTGCATGGCAGCGGGTGCAGTCGATGGTTGAGGGGTTGGTCACCATGGTGCTCTTCATTTCGATGCCTCCTGGAACAGCTCCGCCACCTGCGCGGAAATCGTCATCGGGTCGAATGGCTTTGCGATCACGCCGATGGCTCCGAGCGCCTCGATGCGGCGGCGATCGGCAGGCTGCACTCTCGCGGTCATGAAGATGACCGGGATGCCGCTCGTCTCCTCGCGCTCGCGCAGTTTCGCGAACGTCGCAGGACCGTCGAGCAGCGGCATCATGACGTCGAGCAGGATGACGTCCGGACGCTCGGCCGCGGCGCGCGCGATTCCGCTCTCGCCGCTGCCAGCGGCAATGACGTCATATCCGCCGACCGCTTCCAGCGCAGCCGTGGCGACCTCGCGAATGTCTTCTTCGTCATCAACGATCAGGATTCTTTCAGGCGACATTGGGCAGTGCTTCCTTGCGATTCGTCAGTTGTTCGACCAGCATGGCGACGCGCTCCTCGAACTCCGCGGGCGTCACGCGGCACTTCGTCATGAATTCGGTTTGTCCGAGGGTGAGTCGCGCGCGCTCTGCCGGAGTCGGCTCCAGCGCGGAGTAGACGACGAGCGGCCGTGTGCCCCAATCGTGCTGATGGCGCAGCGCCTCGACGACCGCGAAGCCGTCGAGGTCGGGGAGGATCAGATCGAGCACCAGTAGATCGGGATCGGCGCTCGATGCGAGCTGCAGCGCGCTCTGTCCGTCGGCGGCGTGTACCGTCTCGATCCCGTGGCGTTCGAACGAGGCCGCGATGACGCGCGCGAGATCGGCGTCGTCTTCGACGAGCATCACGCGCGGGCGCCGTTTCTGCTTGCGGAACGCGCTCTGGATTGCCGAGGCGAGCGTCTCTTCGTTGAAGGGGGAAGCGACGATGGCGATCGGGATGTCGCCGAATGACTCGAGATCGCCCGTCTCCGCGACGGTCGCCACATCGAACAGAATCGCGTCCGGCGGTTGCGCCGCGACGGCATCGGCCAGCGCAATGGAATCGGACGTTTCGCGAACTTCATAGCCGCGTGCCGTGAGAATCGCACCCATCGCTGAGCGTTCGTCTGCATCGCCATCGCAGATCAGGATCGACTTCGACGCGCTGATGCTTTCCGCCTCGGCCGGGATCGTGAAGAAGAACGTCGAACCCTTTCCGAGCTCGCTCTCGACGCCGATGTCGCCGCCATGCTGGCGCACGATGCTGCGGCAGATCGCGAGGCCGAGGCCGCTGCCCGCTTTCTCGCGCGCATCGGAAGAGTCGACCTGCTGGAAGCGCTCGAAGATGGCCCCGCGCTTGTCCTCCGGAATGCCGCGGCCTTCATCGCTGACGCTGAAGCGAATGTTGCGGTCTTCGCGCGCTGCACGGACGCGGATCGTCGTGCCGGCGTCGGAGAACTTCACTGCGTTGCCGAGGAGATTGGTCAAGGTCTGGACGACCCGATCGCCGTCCGCCAGCAGCGGCAGCGACGGCACCTCGGCCTCGAGCGCGATGCCGGCCCGCTCGGCGAGCGGGCGGACGACTTCGATCGCCTGCATCGCGACGGCCCGCGTATCGCACGCGCTCTTCACGATCGTGATGCGGCCCGACTCCATCCGTTCGATGTCGAGGATGTCGTTGATGAGACGGACGAGTCGCTCGGTGTTCGCCGATGCGATGTCGAGCAGTCGCTTTCCCTTCTCCGGCAGCACTCCGAGCTTGCCGCTGGCCAGCAGGCCGAGCGAGCCGCGGATCGACGTGAGCGGAGTCCGCAGCTCGTGCGTTACGGTCGAGACGAATTCGTCTTTCAGCTTCTCCACCGCAACGCGCTCGCGAATGTCGCGGAATGTGACGACGATGCCCTCGCCGTTCATGGACGAGGCGCTGTACTCGATGGGAACGTCGTTGATGGTTGTGCGGCGATCACGCGCGTCGCGATCGAAGAGTCGCGCTGCATCTTCCTCGCCGAGGAGGCTCGCACCCGGCGCGTTGATGAAGATGACCTGGCCGTCGTCATTGATGCCGCAGACGCCGTCGGTCACCGAGTTGAGGATCGTGTCGCGCATGGCCGTCGTGCGCCGGAGTGCTGCGAGGTATTGCTCGCGCTCCTGCGCGGTGATCGAGTCATGAATCGTCCGCCAGCCGTAGGCGGCCGAAGCGATGACCATCAGGAGCAGAAAGATCGTGAGGTAGTTGCGCTGCGCGCGCAGTTTCTGGCTCGCGAGCACCTCCTGGCGAAAGCCTTCGAGCTGTTGCGTGCGAAGTGAGTCCTCTGCTTCTTCGATGTTCGAGAGGAGCTCTTCCTGCTGCTTGTCGAATTGCGTGACGGCGGTCGCCGCTCCACGCACGTTGCCCTGCGCGAATTGATCGAGGAGATCCAGACCCGTGCTGCGCAGACTCGCCAGGTGCAACGATGCATCGCGTAGTTGGGGGCCGAGATCCTGGAAGGCCGCGTCGTGCTGAACGGAGTTGCACGCGTCGATGAATTGCCCGCGAATCGCAGCGGGATTGTTGCGATCGAACACGCTGAGCGGCGTGTCGAGCGCCTTGATCGTCTCGCTGAGCGCATCGAATCGGCTGACCGCTTCCGCCAGCTGCTTGTCGGAATCGATGCGGCCGGCGAACGCCTGCTGCGTCCTGTGCGAGAGGACCAGACTCATCGCGATCGTCGCGAGATTCAGCAACGCGAACAATAGATAGATGCCGGCAGAGCGTCGAGTCTTTTCAACGGGCATGGACGGCCGGTAGTGCGGGTTTTGGCCCAGGTGGTGGTTGGAGCGTAAGTGATTGATGGCTTTGGACTAAGTAGTAGTTTCAAAACCGCGGGAGGTGTGCGGATCGAGGCCTGGTGTGCGGATTGTGGACAGCTCGATGGGACTTCCATCCCGTGATCACGATCACAACCCCGAGTGATTCCCCGCATCGCTCCAGGTTCACTCCCGCAGCATCCTTTCGTTCCATGAGTGAAATCACTTTTGCAATCGTCGGCTCCGGCGGAGACGGCGCGGTGGCCGCGGGCGACATTCTGTCGATGGCCTGCGCACGCGACGGTCTCCATGTCATCAAAACCGAGGCTTATGGGCCGCAGATCCGCGGCGGCGAATCATCCTGCACCGTGCGCGTGAGCTCGGAGAGAATCTACGCGCAGGCGGACGATGTCGACGCGCTGATCGTCTTCAACTGGGCCGATTTCGCCCGCTTCCGCAGCGAGATCTCTCTCTCCCCGACAGCCTTCGTGCTGCACGAGGCGAAGGACCCCGCGCCGAACGAGATCGCAACCGACCGCGTCTTCGGCGTGCCGTTCAACGAGCTCGCACGCGAAGCCGGCGCTCCCAACGGCAAGAACATTCTCGCCCTCGGCATCCTCGCCGAACTGTTCGGCCTTCCGGCCGAGGCGATTCGCGCGGCGATTGCGAAGCGCTTCGCGAAGAAGGCGCAGCCGGTCATCGACGCGAATCTCGCGGCCTTCGATCGCGGCGTCTCCTACTGCAGCGAGCTCGCGCGTCCCGCGCGCAAGCTCGACTATAAGAAGACGAAAGCGCGACTCCTGATATCAGGCAACGAGTCGAGTGCGGTCGCAGCGATCGACGCCGGCTGCCGCTTCTTCGCCGGCTATCCGATCACTCCTTCATCCGAGATCCTTCACTTCCTCGCGGAGTGGCTGCCGCGCATCGGTGGCTCGACGCTGCAGACGGAAGACGAGCTCGCGGCGATCGGCGCCGTGGTCGGCGGTTCGTTCGCCGGTGTGAAGTCGATGACCGCCACGTCGGGGCCGGGACTCTCGCTGATGGCAGAGATGCTCGGCCTCGCGTCGATCGCCGAGATTCCCGCGGTCGTCGTCAACGTGCAGCGCGGCGGACCTTCGACGGGCATTCCGACGAAGAGCGAGCAGTCCGATCTGATGCACGCGCTCTACGCGAGCCACGGCGACACGCCGCGCGTCGTCATGGCCTGCAGCGACGTCGAAGACTCATACCGCGCCACGGTCGAGTCGTTCAACATCGCGGAAGAGTTCCAGATCCCGGTGATCATGCTGAGCGATCAGTCGATCGCGCAGCGCCGCGAAACGATCGCGGCGGAAACGCTCGAACATGAAGTCATCGAGCGCCGCATCGCGCACGAACTGCATGACTTCAAGCGCTATCGCATCACCGACGACGGTGTGTCGCCGATGAGCATCCCCGGCATGTCGGGCGGCATGTATCAGACCAACGGTCTGGAGCACGATGAGCAGGGACGTCCGAGCTCGATGTACGTCGTCCACGAGCGGATGAACGACAAGCGTTACCTCAAGCTCGATGCGATCGCGAAGAAGTACAAACTCTTCACCCGCTTCGGACCGCAGCAGGCCGAGATCGGCATCCTCTGCTGGGGCTCGAGTGCGGGCGTCGTGCGCGAGGCGATCGAGAAACTGAACGCGGATGGGATCCGCGTCGCTGCGTTCGTGCCGCGCATCCTGATGCCGTTGCCCGTCGAAGAGATCGAGAAGTTCATCGCGTCGGTCGACGAGCTCGTCGTCATGGAGCTCAGCCACTCGCAGATGTTCTATCGCTACCTCCGTACGCAGGTGGACATGCCGCGCACGCGGACGCATGTGTATGCGCGGTCGGGCGGACGAGCGCTGCGCGTCAATGAAGTGATCGAACAGGTGAAGCGCTTTGCGCTCTCAGAGGTGACGGCATGAACGGCTACTCGCCACTCAGCTACAAGACGGATCTGAAGCCGGTCTGGTGTCCCGGCTGCGGCGACTTCGGTGTGCTCAACGCGCTCTATCGCGCGCTGGCCGAGTTGAAGATCGAGCCGCATGACACGGTCGTCGTGTCGGGCATCGGCTGTTCCTCGCGTCTGCCGGGTTATGTCGAAGCGTACGGCTTCAACTCGCTGCACGGCCGCGCGCTGCCGATCGCGACCGGCGCGAAGCTCGCCTCGCCTGCACTCAAGGTGATCGCGGTCGGCGGCGACGGAGATGGTGTCGCGATCGGCGGCAATCACTTCCTCCATGCCGCGCGCCGCAACACGGATCTCACCTACATCATGATGGACAACGAGATCTACGGTCTGACGAAGGGTCAGGCCGCGCCGACGACGCCGCTTGGCGACAAGACGAAGTCGACGACGTATGGCAATCCGGAGGCAGCGGTCGATCCGTGTGCGCTGGCGATCTCGTTCGGGGCGACGTGGGTCGGCCGCGGGTTCAGCGGCGATGTGAAGGGAACGACGGAGCTGATGAAGCTCGCGATCGCGCACAAGGGCTTCGCGTTTCTCGACATCATCTCTCCCTGCGTGACGTGGCGCGGCGATGATCAGCACAAGGAGATTCGTGCGAAGCAGCGGCCGCTGCCTGCTGGCTACGACAAGGCGAAGCGGACGTCGGCGGATCCGTTCACGAATGAAATCGATGTCGTGACGACGGGTGTGCTGTACGAGGTCGAGCATCCGACGCTGGTCGACGAGATTCTCGAGATCCGCTGGAAGGCGCAGGGCGACAAGCAGCCGCCGACGCGCAAGGATCTGCTCAAGGCCTTCACTCCGGCGTTCTGAGAAGCCGGGGCCTTACAATCGGCCGGTGTTTCTCGCAGTCGTATTGTCGACGCTCTGCACTCCCGCTCTTCTCAATGGCGCGAGTCAGTGCGTCGAGTACGCGCGCGCAGGCGAGATCATCGTCTACGGCGCGGAGTCGATTGATCATCTGCCGGCGGAAGACTTCGAGCATCGCATCTTCGTGGCGCGCGGCCGCCAGCGCTTCGAGATCAACACGCTCGATCTCAACCTCGGCGAGCCGCGGAGGATGGGTGAGGTGTCTGCGCTCATCAATGAGTTCGAGGTGCAGGGGCGGCGTTACGCGGATGTCGTGATTCAGGGCGGCCTGTCCGGCAGCGGCGGGATCTCGGAGACGGTCGATTTCATCTTCGCACTGGAAGGCGGCGAGCTGCGGCTGATCAGCAGGATCGAGACCGGCGGTCACGCCCGCAGCGGCTGGAGCTGGGAAGACGAGGACACGTCGGACCTCTACGTGAGCGAGCGCGGACTCGTCCTCGTCATGCGAACGAAGCATCAGCGGAAGCTAACTGTTCGTTGCACCATCTCGCGCCAGGCGTACGCCTTCCGCGATGGAGAGTTGAGGTGGCGGCGGTTGACCGCAAAAGAGCTCGATCATTTGACGCCAGTGCTCAAGCCGCTGCCGCGTCTGTGGGAACGTGAGGCGTTGCCCTGCTGCGACGGGTGCAAAGTGGAGCGTTGAGTGTGTAGGACAGGCGCCCCCGCCTGTCCGGGTCAAAAGCGAAATGCAGAATGCAGAAATTCAAAATTGAGGTGGCGCTTCGCGCATCATTATTCATTCTGAATTCTGGGGCATCGCTGATTTCAGTGGGTAGATTCTGCAGCGACCGATCTCTCG
>CAZKID010000238.1:0-8441 GCA_964552405.1 uncultured Thermoanaerobaculia bacterium | reverse complement strand
TCGCGACAAGGTGACGGGCGTCGAGGTGACCTCCGACGGAAAAGCAGTGGATTTAGAACGAGGACGCCGGTGGCCAGTCCGCGCGTTAGAGGGACCGGAGCGAGTGCAATCGAGGCCAATGCCACGGCCGACAAACCGATCACGGCACTGGCTGCGATTTTTCTCGTCAAGTGAGCGACGCCGCATCCGGCAAGAATCGCGATGGGGAAGATCGCGGCCCCGATCGCCTTCACCGGATAGCGAAAGGTCGCGACAAAGGGAAGTTGATAGAGCAGGTGGAACCACGGCAACCATTTGCCGAGGGAAAGAAGAAAGGCGACGCAAGCGATCGCGCCGAGTGTGCGCCGCGGCGCTTCGCTTTCGTCCGTTCTTGCGAACATCCCGAGACCGGCCAGGACCAATGCCGGAATTCCGAAATAGAGGCTGAGGATGTATGGAAAGCCCGAGAACTCGTATGCGCGGCCCCAATATCCCCGTTCCTCGAACGTATCGAGCGAACCAAAGAATTGGGGAACGATGAGCTCGGGCAATCGGAAGGGATGCACCGACCAGCTGCTGAAGACTTGGTAGGACAGGGACGTATGCCGGGAGGACTGCGCAATCACGCTCGTCGCCGGAAGAGTAGGGAGTGCAGCGAGTCCGGCGCTGAACGCCACTGTCACCAATGCGCGTTTCAGACCCTTCGGCCCTCGCATCACCCACGCCCATACGATCATGGTGAAACATAGAATCGCCGCCACCTCGGCAGCGCCCGAATAGAGCGGCATCGCAGCGGCAATGGCCGGCGGTGCAATCGACCGATCATCGCGTATCGCGCGATGCAGGAGTCCGATTGCAAGAGGAACCCAGACGAGTCCCAGGAACCAGGGGAAGAGATTGAGAGTCGAGAGAGTGAATCCGGAGAACGCGTAGACGACGGCAGCAACGAAGGCGCCTTCCGTTCGAAGGCCGATCGTTCGAGCCGCCCAGTACGAAAAGAGAGCGGCAGCGAGAACGTTCAGAACGATCATCCAGTTGAACGCGTCGATCGTTGGCAGGATCAGATACAGAACATTGATGGGATGAAAGGCGTAGTTCGCCGGTTCCACCAGATAGGGTTGGCCACCGTTTGTCGTCGGATCCCAAAGCGGTAACGTCCCTCCACGCACGGCATTCGCAAACAGTAGTTTCTTCGGGTAGAACAGCAAGTACAGATCGCGGAAGTAGAACGTCTCGAACGTCAACGGACGCCAGAAGAGCACCGCCACGAGCGCGACGAGTACCCAGACTGCCCGGGAGCGAAGCCCGCGATTCGCAGCGGTGATCAGTGAGCGCATTCGCGCATGGTAATTTAGCCGCATGCTCAAACGCGTGCTTGCACTCACCCTCCTTTCCTTCGCGGTCCACACGAATGCGGCACCGAAGATCATGCTCGTCATGCACGGCGGCGCTGGAACGATCACGAAAGCGTCGATGACGCCGGAGAAGGAGAAGGCCTATCGGGAGACGCTCGAGCTCGCATTGAAGACGGGGCAGTCGGTACTGATGAAGGGCGGATCGAGCGTGGACGCGGTCGAGACTGCGATCCGCGTGCTCGAAGATTCGCCGCTGTTCAACGCGGGGAAGGGCGCCGTCTTCACGCATGAAGGAAAGAACGAGCTCGATGCATCGATCATGCGGGGCCGTGACCGGGCGGCGGGGGCAGTGGCCGGCGTGACGATCATTCGCAATCCGATCTCCGCGGCGCGCGCCGTGATGGAGAAGTCGGCGCACGTGCTGATGGTCGGTAAGGGAGCCGAGCTCTTCGCGACGAAGATGGGACTCGAGATCGTCGACCCGTCGTACTTCTGGACCGAGCATCGCTGGAAGCAATTGCAGCAGGAGCTGATCAAGGAAGGCAGCAGCGACGAAAAGAAGCATGGAACGGTGGGCGCGGTGGCGCTCGACAAGAATGGCGATCTCGCGGCGGGGACATCGACCGGCGGAATGACGAACAAGTTGTACGGCCGCGTCGGCGACTCACCGATCATCGGCGCGGGAACCTATGCCGACAACGCGACGTGTGCGGTTTCGGGAACAGGCCACGGCGAGTTCTTCATCCGCTGGACCGTCGCCTCGGACATCGCCGCGCTGATGCGCTACAAAGGGATGTCGGTGAGCGACGCCGCGAACGAAGTCGTGATGCACAAGCTCGCCGACGTGAAAGGCGAAGGGGGCGTGATCGCGCTCGACGCAAAGGGCAACTTCGCGATGCCGTTCAACAGCGAGGGGATGTATCGGGGATGGATCGGCGAGGATGGTGTGGCGCACGTGCAAATCTACAAGGATTAGATGGGGTCAGGTCGAAAGTCGAAAGATCGGTCCACTGCCGGTGGAAGGCAGCTACAAGGGGTGGACCTATCTTTCGACTTTCGACCTGACCCCATCCTGCGCTTGCATGAAAACGAACGTTCGTGCTATTATGCAGCTGTCGTCAGGAGGCACCCAATGACCACCGACCTCTTCAACCCAAAATTCGTGTTTCACACCACCGCACCTGCACCCCTCGACCACGACGCATGCGTCACGCAGATCGAGCGCGCGATCATCGCCTGGAATCTCGAGAACGGCCTCGACCCGAAAGGCATACCCACGCATCGCGACGCCGCCGTCGAACTCCTCGAACCGTGCAACGGCGGCGCTCTCCGCGTCGACCTCTGGGTGGAAGACCTCGACATGACATCCTGCGTCTACGGCTTTCTCTGCTCCAGCGAAGACGGACTCGTTCCCTACGCCCGCGGCGAAGAGCGCGTGACCAGGATCGACGAGTGTTCGAAGCGTCCCGCTGCATGGAGCAGTGCTTTCCGGCATACTCAGGAAATGCTGATGAAGGATCTTCCGGCCTTCGCATGAAGGGTGAGCGGACGCGGCAGAGCATTCTCGAGCGCGCCGTCGACCTGGCTTCGGTCGAAGGCCTCGAAGGATTGACGATCGGCCGGCTGGCCGACGAGCTCGGGATGTCGAAGAGCGGACTCTTTGCGCACTTCGGCTCGAAGGAAGATCTGCAGCTCGCGACGATCGAATCGGCGCGCGTGCGCTTCATCGACTCCGTGCTTCGTCCCGCTTTGAAGACCGACCGCGGTTATCCGCGTCTCATGGCCATCTGCCGCGCATGGCTCACGTACGTGAAGCGCGGCGTTTTCCCCGGTGGCTGCTTCTTCGCCGCCGCGTCATTCGAATTCGACGGCCGTCCCGGACCAGTGCGCGACGCGATCGCGAAAGTCATGGATGCCTGGATCGAGTCGATCGAAAAGGCCGTCGCACTCGCGCAGGAAGAAGGCCATCTCGATTCCGAGATCGAGCCCGCACAACTCGCATTCGAGATCAATGCGCTCTTCTTCGGTGCGAACTTCGCGTATCAACTGCGCGATGAGCGCAAGGCCCTCGATCGCGCGATGCATGCGATCGAGACGCGCCTGGAGTCGTTGCGAGTCACACCGTCTCGGCAGATTCGACGCGTACGTCGCTGAATCGCGCCCTGGCCCCATCGCGTGACACCGCATCCCCGAATGCACCGACGATCGTCGATCCCGAGCCCGTCATTCCCGCCCACCTCGCCCCGGCATCGTAGAGCCGCGCTTTCAACTCGCGCAACTTCGGCAACCTTTCGAACACAGGCTCTTCGAAATCGTTGATGAGCAGCTCGCGATCGCGCAGCGGATCGAACTCGCGCAGCGCGTCGATTCCCACCGCGGGAGTGAGCTTCTTCAACATCCGGAATGCTTCCGGCGTCATGACCCGCTCCTCGGGGAACAGCAGCAGCAGCGCAATGCCCGATCGATTGCGCAGCGGCGTCAGCACCTCTCCGCGACCGGTGGCATACGCTGTACCACCGACGAGAAAGAACGGCACATCGGATCCGAGTGCAAGCGCGAGATCCGCACGTGGCACACCCAATGCCTTGAGCGTCGCCGCAGCATCCGACGATCCTCCGCCAAGTCCTCCGCCATGCGGAATCCGCTTCTCGAGATGAATCGCCACGGGGCGCGCATGCGCAGCCCGCGCCGCACGCATCACAAGATTCGCGTCATCGACGGGAATCGACGGATCATCGCAACTCATCACGAGCCGCTCCGCCTCGGAGAACGTCAACGTGTCGTGCAGCGAGATCGTCTGAAAAATCGTCTCGAGATCGTGGAAACCATCGGCGCGCTTTCCCGTCACGCGCAGCGTCCAGTTGATCTTGGCGTACGCCGTTGCTCTCATAGCCGCGGCACATCGCCCTGCCGGTACGTTCGCGGGATCGACGGCTCGCGCAACGGTTCGTCCGTCGATTCCACATCGAGCTGCTCGAACTCCACGCGCTGGGTGCCGCTGTCGACCACGATGTGCTGCGCCGGCAGCGCCGGCGGATCGAACGACACCCCGATCGATCCGAGCGACGCGTGCGCGAGCCCGGCAGGCGTCGCCTGATACGTCCCGCCGCTTACTGGAAACCCGAGCAGCAGGAGCGCGAGATCCGAGGGCTTCGCTGCCGATGCGAACAGACGCAGCGACCCGGCCAGCTCCGAGGCATTGCCCTGCCAGGCCGTCAACGTCAGGTGATTGAGAAAGGTCACGCGCTCGCCGTCCGCGAACAGCGTCGCCGCCGAGGTATTCAGCGGCGTATAGACGACGAGCTCCATCTTCTGCTGCTGCACGCGCAGCTGCGCCTTGAACGAATGTCCCGCGGCCTGCACCCGCATCAGCGCGCGCGCACCCGGCAGCTCCGCACGCCGCACCGCCAGCTGCTGCAGCGCATCGTTAGCCGTCGCGGAGGTCAACGGTGCGATCGGCGCTTCATTCGCGGAGCGCGTGCTCGCACAGGAAACGACCAGCGCCAGCCACACCACCGCAAGCCCACGTAACCGCGCGACCGCGTACCCCTGCCCCACTAACGCTGCCTCTGCGTCACCTGGGTCTGCCGCTCGAGCTCCGCGATCTTCAACTTGATCTTCGCCTCGTCCTTCTGCTCCGGCTCGAGTGCGAGCGCCTGCCGATAGGTCGTCAATGCGCGTGCGAGGTCTCCCCGCTTCGCAAAGACATCGCCGAGGTGCTCCTGCACGGTTGCATCCCGAGGAAGGAGGTGCGTGGCATCGATCAGGAACTTTTCCGCGAGATCGAGCTTGCCCTGGCGGAAGTAGACCCAGCCGAGGGAGTCGATGTACGCGCCATTGCGCGGCTCCTGGTTCACGGCCTTCGTCAGCATCTCCGCCGCGCGATCGAGGTTCACGCCGCTCTCCGCCCACATGTAGCCGAGGTAGTTGAGAGTCGCGGCATGATCGGGATGTTTATCGAGGATCGACGCGAAGATCTTCTCCGCGCGCGACTCGTCTCCCGAGCGCTCATAAAGACTGCCGAGCTCGAACGCCAGCTCGATGTCGTCCTGCTTTTTCACGGTTTCGGGTTCGAGCAGCGCAAGTGCCGGCGCGTATTGTCCGCCCTGCACATAAGCCTCGGCCGCGGCGATCGCGTTCTTCGTTCCGAATTTGATCTGCGTCTTCGCCGCCTCGGCCGCACGGGCGCGGTCGCCTACGCGCAACATCATTTCGATGTAACGCGCATTCACGTACGGATCTGATCCGTATCGATCAACCAGCGGTTGCAGCAGCACGATCGCCTCGGTGTACTTCTTTTCCTTCCGAAGCGAATCGAGCGCGATCCCGATCGCCTGACTGTTCGGCTTGTCGCGGTAGATGAAGACCGGCCGCGCTGCATCGACGGCCTCGCCGTAGTTGCCCTGCTGCAGCGCGATCGCGGCCAGCTGCGTCTTCGCCAGCGTCTCCAGATTGTCCGGGAGGTCCTTCACCGCGAGCAGAGTGTTGAACGTCTTCTTCGCCTCGGCGTACTTCTTCTGCGCCGCCTGCGTCATCCCGAAGCTTGCGAGATATTCAGGATCGTCCGGTGTTTTTTCCAGCAGCGAGCGATAGATCTTCTCCGCCTCGGCATATTGATCGAGATCGCTCAACGCCTCGGCGAGATAGAACTGCGAGCGTGCGTCCTTCGGGTCGGAAGCCACGATCGTCTTGAAGGCGGCGCGCGCCTTGTCCGACTCCCCTGCACGCAGATAGAGATACGCCTGCTGCCGCTGCAGATCGAGATTCATCGGATCGTCGCTGATGAGTGGCGCGAGCAGATCGGCAGCCTTCCGCCACTGATCCTGCTTCTGGTAGATGTCGATCAATTGCACGACCGCGGGCGTGAACGTGGAGTCGAGCTCGACGGCACGCTCGAGATATTTCTGCGATTCGTCACCGCGTCCGAGCTTGGTGAGGACCTGTGCGTAGTTGTAGTTGATGGCGCGCTGATCAGGCATGCGCTCCAAAAGCTGCGCGAGCACGCGCTCTGCCTCAGCGGTGCGCCCCATCGAGACGAGCATTTGCGAGATCGTCACGCCTGTGGCGAGATCGTCGCCATTCACTTTGAATGCGGCCTGCAGGTGTTTGAGCGCATCCTCGACTCGCGCTCGATCACCATTCGAGCGGTCGAGCAACAGCCGCCCGAGGACGCGTTGTGCGTCGTAGAAGTCCGGCTTGACCTCAGCGAGGTGCCGGAGCTCGGCTTCCGCGCGCGCGGGACGAGAAGCATCGATGAGAATCATCGCGTGCTCGTAGAGAAGAATCGGATTGTCCTTCTCTTTTTCGATGATCCGATCGAGGAGCGACAACGCTTCGTCGTAACGCCCATCTTCGGCGGCGAGTTTCGCGATGATGAACTCGTAGGGTTGCTGGGCTGTCGGTTGAGGGGCTTGCTGCGCGCTCACCGCGGTCGCGCAGGCAGCGATCAGCATCGAGCGGATCAGCGATTTCATCATTTTCATCGTAGCACTCACATCCAGTTCAACAACTTGAGACGGGGCTTACTCCCTGAGGTTGTTGCCGCTCTGTGAAGGGAGCCCGTTCCGTGCCATGTTTGGCGTGATTCGTGTTAAAAGCGACAACGCGTGCTGAGCCTGGAGCGGATCGAGATCACCCCATTCATCATGGTGGTGGGTGAGATTGTGAGGAACCGGATGACGGGGGCGCTCACCATCCTCCGTCCGCCGATGCGAAAGGTTCTCTATTGGTCACAAGGAGAGCTCGTTCTCATCACCTCCCAGGCGCCCGAGGATTCCCTCGGTGAGTTTCTGATCCGGCGCGGCACGATTACCATCGATCGAGCCATCGATCTCCAGCCCGTCGATCCGACCGATGTCGTTTCGAAATTTCACGAGGCAGGCCTTCTCGACCTGTCGCAACGGCAGACGCTATTGCGCGAGTGGACGGCGGCGCAGTTCCTGCCGCTCTTCTCCATGGACGAAGGAACCGCGGCGTTCCAGGACGAGATTGCGCTCGAGCCGGAGAAGCGAGTCTTCCTTCAATCGACCGCCGCGCTGATGATCGAAGGCGTGCGCATGATCACGAACGGCCTCGTGCTGCGTCGCTCGCTCGGCGATCTCAAGCGGCAGATTCGGGTTGCACGTGAGAGCCGGTTCGACATCGAGGCAATCCCGCTGACGCAGGCCGAGCGCAACATCGTCACGGCACTGACGCAGCCGGAGGCGATCGAATCGTTTCTGAAGAGATTTTCCGCCGATTCCGTCACCGCGGCCCGCGTCGTGATCTCGATGACGGCGCTAGGCATGTTCGAGTTCGTCGACCCGACGTTGCAGACACCCGTCGAGGCAGCGAGCTTCGACGACATGCAGCGCGATCTCGAGCTCCTCGCCGCAATCGGATCGAGCGATCAGCGCTCGCTTCGCGCCGTCGCGTTCTCGCGGCAGCTCGCTTCACTCGATCACTATCAGTTCCTGGGGATCCCGCGGAATGCGTCGCGGCAGGCTATGGTGAACGCCTACGAAGACCTGAAGAAGCGATACGACATCACGTCCTATCCGCCGATCGTGCGCGATGCGCTGCAGACGATCAACCGGCGCATCGACGAAGCCTACGGCATCCTCAAGGACGCTCCGCGAAAAGTAGCGTACGACAAGATGCTGTCGCAGCACGGTTCACGCCGCGCGGACGACTCGCTGCAGCAGAAGATGACGCAGCGCTCGATCGCCGAACAGAATTTCAATCGCGCGCGCGAGCTCGCCTCCGAAAATGACTTCTATGGCGCGATCGTCCTGCTCAAGCAGGCCGTCGCCTTCTCTCCCGACAAAGCGGAAGCCTGGTACCTCCTCGGCTCCTGCCAGGAGAGGAATCCGAAGTGGCGGCGCGAGGCCGCGGAGAGTTTTCAGCGCGCTCTCGCCATCGAGCCCGACAACCCGGACATCCTCATCTCACTCGGGGATCTCTACAAAACCGAGGGGATGATCTCGCGCGCACAGACCTGCTATGAGGATGTGTTGCGCATCGCACCGGGAAATGCCGAGGCGACGAGCAGGCTGGCGGGCTTGAAGAAGAAGTGAGTGACGAGTGACGAGTGACGAGTGACGAGTGACGAGTGACGAGTGACGAGTG
>CAZKID010000237.1:0-8485 GCA_964552405.1 uncultured Thermoanaerobaculia bacterium | reverse complement strand
GGATCAGTAGCGCGCCGGCCGCGGAGCGACCGGCGCGCCGGTCCGCAGAGCTTTGCTTCAGAAAGTGACGCGCTCAGATCGCGCAGGACGCGCGATCGCACGGCTGGCCATGCCGAAGCATGGGCGATTTTGCACATGAGTGTGTGCACCGCAGCGTGGTCATTTCGCGCCGCCGGACCAGCCGAGCCACGCCGCTGGCCGCGGTCGGCCCATTGCTTTTTGATGGGCCGCCGCGACCGCGGCGGGGCGAAGGCTGGTGCCACTTGCGCTCCGTGGTTGCGCGTTCAGACGCGCGGCGCCGACGCGCTCCGCACGCATCTCGCGTTGCCGGCGATCGGCGCCGTGTCGGCTGCTGCGCGCTTGAGATGCTCGTGCACTCGCCGGACGGGAGCGGACGCGCGGCGCGTGGGGACGCGCTGCGCGGCCGCGCGGATGGAGCGAACGATTCGAGCTGCTGTATCACTCGTTACTACAGCCGTGCAGCCGCCGGCGGGAGCGCGGACGCGCGCGTGGGCGGCACAGGTACGATCGCCCGGAACCGGGGTCCGCCTAATCCTGCGTTCGGCATGCGCGGCCCCGCTTCCAGTGCTTCGCGCGATGCGCGCAGCTCGCGCTTCACGAGCGCGCGGAAGCGCGCGGAGCCAGCGAGCGCGAGGGCCGCGTCTGCCGCAGCGCGGGATTAGGCGGCCGCAACGTGCGCGGATCGCGCAGCCGCGCGGGCGGGTGGGCGGCGGATTACTCGTCGAGCGGTTCGGCGGCTAAAAGAGAAAGCAGCTCGTCGCGCGATTCGGCGCTCGGCTGGCGATCGCGCTTTTTCGGCTGCAGCTTCGCGCCGGGGTGCGTGAGCTCGTGGACCTGCTTGAGCTTCCTGATCGCCACGCGCGTGTAGATCTGCGTGGTGGAGATGTCGGCGTGGCCGAGCATCGCTTGAATGAAGCGGATGTCGGCGCCGCCTTCGAGCATCAGCGTGGCCATCGTGTGCCGGAACATGTGACACGCGCCCCGCTTGCCGAGATTCGCCTGGTCGACGTACTCGCGCACCAGGTCCGAGACGCGCTCGCCGGAGAAGCCTTCGCGTAAGCGAGTCAGGAACAACACGCCGTCGTCCGGCTCCATCGCCAGCATCGGCCGCACTTCGTCGAGATACTTCGCGATCCACAGCGCGGCGCGTTCGCCGATCGGGATCATTCGATCCTTCTTCCCTTTGCCTTGGCGAACGATCACTGACTGGCCTTCGATGTCGACGTCGAACACGCGCAGGTTGCACAGCTCCTGTCGGCGCATGCCGGTCGAGTACAGCAGCTCGAGCATCGCTCGATCGCGCAGCCCCATCGCCGTGCGGACATCGGGTTGCGCGAGCACTTTCTCCGTTTCTTCGATCGAGAGCACATGCTTCGGCAGTCGCCGCTCGACGCGCGGAAGATCGATCATTTCTGCTGGCGAAGCGTCGATGACGCGCGACTTGGCCAGATACCGGAAGAAGCGTTTGACCGCGCCGAGTCGATCGTTCTGCGACTGGAACGAGAGGCCGCGGCCGTTGGTCTTTCGGTAGTAGTACAGCGTTCGCTGGTAACGCTCGATCACCGCGAACGTGATCTCGGCTGGCGTTTTCAGTCCCCGCTCGTCGCACCACACGGCGAAGAAGCGCAGCGCGATCATCGCGCCGCGGATCGAGTGCGGCGAGTAGTTCCGCACCGCCAGGTAATCGAGATAGCTGCGCACGTAGTAACCGATCGTGCCCGGCTCGATGGGCACCAGCGATTCGAGCGGCTTCGCGCGATCACGCCGGCGATCGCCGCTCAGGGCCTGGCTGCCTTTCCGTTGCCACTACGACTGCGACGAAGCGGCGTTTTTCTCTTCAAAGGGTGATGTGCTTTTTCAGCTCTTTTCGGCTTCGGAAAGTAGAGAGCCGCTTCAGTACTCAGTTTTTTACTCGTTTGCTCGATGCTCCCGCCGTGCTCCTTGGGTGCTCCCTGGCCGCTCCCCCGGTGCTCCCGCTTGCCGTTTTGCTGCTCCCGGTCGGCATTGGGATGCTCCCGGTTGTCGATAGGACGGAGTTTCCCGACGTCGATCAGACCCGAGAGGAACGGCTTTCCGCTCTGACCACTGCCGTCATAAAGCAGCTCGTACACGAAGCTCTGTCCTCGGCCGCCGCGGTGGATCAGCAGGTACTCCAGCTCGACCAGCTTGCGCAGGTGCGTCTTGACCTGGAAGTCGGTCCAGCCGGTGAACTCGCGCACGGTCCTCTGCGAGAAGCGCAGCTCGGCGCGGCCGATCTGCCGCGCAGCGCATTCACGCGTCACCCATCGGTCGAGCAGTTCCAGCATGCGCCGCGTCTGCGGCGAGAGCTCGTCGAGCGAGCGGCCGAGCACTTCGTGCGCGAGCTCGTTCGCCAGGGCGATGTCGCCCAGCGTGACTTCGATGTAGTCGATCCGCTCGCCGCGGTGCGTCGTCGTCTTGCGCTCGCGCTGATGCTGATGAAGGAGCGCGATCGTTTGGATGAGCGTCAGGTACTTGAGGTGATCGCGCCGTGCTCGCGTCCGGCCGTCGATGAACGTCAGCGACCGGGCGTATGGATTGGCGACGAGAAGAGGTTTCAGCAGACGCTGCGCGTTGCGGTGCAGGCGCAGCACGCACTCGCGATCGTGCCGCGCGAGCAAGCCTTCGAGCGTCTTCGCTTCTCGCTGCAGCCGATGGATGGCGCGCGTCTGCTCGCGGTCCTCGTCGACTGTCAGCACGATCGAGCGGTTCAGCAGCTCCTCGTCGACCTCGACGGCCGTGGTGGTGAGGAAGATCATCACCGGGCCTTCCACGCGGTACTCGTGCGTGACGAGCTTGCCGGTGTGCGGGTCCTTGCCGGTCGAGGCGATCGTCAGCACGCCTTCGCTCTGCAGGAGTTTCAGAGCGTAGGCCGCGCGCTCCGCGCCTTCCTCTTCGCTGATGGCCAGCACCTTGTGCTTGAGATCCGTTTCGCCCATGTAGAAGAGCGATTGCCCGGTCATCGCCGAGTACTGCACGCGCTCCTCTTCGGGCACGAACGCGAGCACCGCTTCCATCAGCGCCGACTTTCCAGCGGCCGATGAGCTCTGCACGATGATCGCGAGCGGATCATCGAGCTTGCGGCTCACCGCAGCCAGATACCCCATCAGCTTGTTCGTCTCTTCGCCGACCACGCCGCAGCGTTCGAAGTCATCGAGGATCCGGCGCGTGAGATTAGCGTCGCGCAGCAGCTCCATCGCCTCGCGCGCGTCGTCGGCCGAGATGGCCACCTCCGCTTTCTGCGGCGTGAGCGTCCGCTTGATGATCTGCTCCTGGGTCTCCTCGAGCTGGAAGTGCACGCGCGCGAGATCGCCCTTGATCGTCTCCTCCTTCACGCCCAGCTCCGCGGCCGCGGCCTTCACGTAGTTCGCGCGATGGCGCGCGGAGACGAGATCGAGCGTGTCGAGGAAGAAGTGCTCGCCGCACCCGACGCGCAGCACGACGCGCAGCTGCTCGTAGCTCAGGTTCTTCTCGATCCCGCGCACGCGGTAGTGGCGATCGCCTAAGGTGATGTCGATCGGATCGACTGTCGATGCAGCTTCGGCCAACGGCGCGTCGATCGCCGCCGTTTCGGCCGGCGGCGGTTCTTCTTCGCGCGGCCGCTCGTCCATTCGTGGTTCGGCGATTAACGGAGGAGCGGCTAAAGGAAGAGCTACTGATGCCGGCGCCGCAACGGACAGCTTCGTGGGGCCGCTCACCCATTCGGCCGTCCGCACAAGAAGTGGCAGTGACTGCGACGCCGGCGTGACTTTGAGCGCGTACTGGTTCGCGTCCATTCCGCGCGGGAACGCGATGCGGAAGCAACCGATCTGCTCGCGCGCGAGCCGCTTCGCCAGCTCCGCGGCCGCGGCGTCGCCTGCGTCGTCGCGGTCGTACGCGACGAGCACCCGCTCGATGCCGTACGCCTTCATCGCTTCGAGCAGTTCGTCGGTGAAGCCGTTCACGCCGTAGCTGGTGGTCACGTTGCGCACGCCGGCGCACCAGAACGTCAGCGCGTCGATCGGCGCCTCGCATAGCACGATCTCTTTCGACTCGGCGAATACCTCCAGGTTCCATACGCCGCGATGCCGGCCGGGGAGATAGAGGTGATAGGCCGTCCCGGGGCGCAGGTTGTCGTTGATCTTGCGGCCGTACATCCCGGCCACGTTCCCTTCGCGATCGAAGACCGGCACAACGAAGCAGCCGTTGAAGTGCTCGTGCCCTGAGTCGCGCATGATCCCGAGCTTCTGCAGGCGCGAGCGGATCGCTTCTCCCGCCTTTCGGTTCACGGCTGGGATCCGTAGGCCGAGAGACCGATCGGCATAGCCGAGCTGAAAGCGATCGATCGCTTCGTCATTTCGAATGCCGCGCTTCTCCAGGTACTCGAGCGCGGCCGGCGAGGCCTTGAGTGTGGCGTTGTAGTAGTTCACCACCTGGCGCAGCACGCCCACGTCGTCCGCGTCGTCGTCGATCGGCGACGGAAGCCGGCGAACGGTCGATGTCTTGATCGCCTCCGCGCTGACCGTCGGGGTGAAGCCGCCGCGCAACAGCTCGACCGCGTGGCGGAAGCTCACCCCTTCGCTCCTCATCACCCAGTCGATGACCGAGCCGCCAGCGCGGCAGGCGCCAAGGCAGTTCCACAGGTTCTTCGACGGGGTGACGACGAGCGACGGCTCGTGATCGTCGTGGAAGGGGCAGAGGCCGATGAGATTCGCACCGTGAGCTTTGAGCACGACGCCGCGCCGGCGCACCAGATCCGCGAGACTGGTGTCGCGTTTGATGCGCTCGAGCTCTTCGTCGGGGATCCGCCCCACGACCTCTTACTCCTCGCCCGCCAGCGTGAGCACGATGCGTCCGCGCTCTTCGCTCACCACGATCCGCGTGCCGATCTCGAAGCCGAGCCGCGCGAGCCAGCCGCCGCGCATGCGGATCATCGGCAGCCGATCGTCACCTTCCGGCAGCATCGCCACGGTCAACATGCGCTCGCCGCGATCGCTGCGGCGATAGCGCGGCTTCCGCTCGATGATGATGGGCTTGGGAGCGCGTCGCCGACGCGGCGAACACAACGGCTGGTACGGAGGCAGCCCCGCGGGAAGCGGCAGCCCGGGCGGCTGCGGCGGTGGTGCGGGAACAGATGGAGCCGGCGAGCTTGCGGTTCGGGACGCGTGACGCATTTTCGGGTCTCCTTCGAAAAACGTGTCAAGAGGCTTGTATGCGCAATGTCGGTTTTCTTTGCCTTCCGATTACCGACCATGAGAGTATACGCATTGCGTATGCGAATGCAAGCGGTTCGATCGGAGCAACGCGAACCGTCGTGAAGATGCCACCTAAAATCGATGACGAGATGGCTCGGAAGAAAGCCGGCGACGAGGCCTTCGGCCGCCGCCTCGCGTCGATTCGGAAGCTGCGTGGGATGACGCAGACCGATCTGGCCGAGGCGGCCAGCACGACGCAGCGCGCGGTCTCGTACTACGAGAACGGCTTCGGTTTTCCGCCGGCGCCGCAGCTCGTCGAGCTGGCCAAAGCGCTGCACGTGACGACCGACGAGCTGCTGGGTGTGAAGAGCATCAAGCCCGACGCGCGCGCCGAAGATCCTGAGACGCGGCGCCTGTGGCGGAAGTTCCAGCAGGTTGCCGCGCTGCCCGAGAAGGATCAGCGCGCGGTCATTCGACTCATCAACTCGCTCGCCGGCACGCGCGAGTAGCGTCACACGGTTGTCCGCGATTCGCTTTCATGCGACGGCCGATCGCATTCACCGTCCTCCAGACGAGACTCATTCGATCGGCGCTCGCTTTCATGTCATCGCCGATCGCATTCACTGTCCCCTGGACGAGAACGATTCGATCGCGCGTCGCTTCTTTCCGATCGGCGATCGCTTGCACTGTCCTCCAGCCGGGATTCATCCGAGCACTGATCGCTTTTATTCGATCGCGCGTCGCTTTCATGTACTGCGGCCCCGGGTGAGGACTACCAGCCGTTCGCGGGCGCCACGATGCGAACGCGTTTCGGCAGCTCCAGCTCGATACGCGTGAGATCGCTTGCGCCGGTCAGGCGCTGCTCCACCTCGTAACTATAAGTCGTCGTGAACGTCGCGTTCGTGCCGGCCGCGAACTGCCACGTCTGCACATTCCTGACTGCTTCGTCCGAGAGCATCCGGTCACCCGACTTCGCTTCAGCCTTTGATACGCGACCATCGCTGACCGTCACGTCAACGACGACGTCGCCCGCGATCCCTGCATTCCATGCCATGCGTGGATAACGCGGCACCTCCGCGTGCTCGACAGCCGCCGTTGGCGATGCAGAGCGGCCCGCAGGCCACGGCGTCGCCTCGGGCGCGCTGCGCACATCACTCACTCCGGTCACAACCAACTTGGTTCGATAACCGCTCAGATGCCCGTACCGCCGATTGCGAATGCGGTTTGCGTAGGCTAACGGCGGCAGAAGCGAGAGATCATCCGGCCCAACAACTCCTGGCCCATAGAGCTCTCCAGTGAACCTCACGTATGCTCGTCGCGGGCTCCAGTCTCCGCTCTTCCTCTTTAGCAGCCGATCGAGTTCGTCGTTCCTGACATCGGGCGCGAGTTCAACCCACGTCTCCGGCTGCACGTCGGCCCTGCAAGTCGGCTCTGCTGGGTCATAGAACCTCGAGTCTTCGTATCCAACGACGAAAACGCCCGAAAGGGTAACTGGCCGTCGCTCACCATCTCTGATGGTTGCAAGCACCTCGCACAGCCGTTCCTCGGTGACAGCATGTGCTGCTTCGTGCGCAACCTGAACCGATTGAGAGAACACGCTCGACGATTCGAACAGCAACACGGCGGCCGCCGCGCACAACCTCATTCGCTTGATCATGGATTTGGATTTGCCGCCTGCGGTGGCGTATCCCAGCCTGTAACCTGACGGTCATTGAGTTTCGTAGCGTATGGCCCCGCGGGATTCGTAAGAATGCGTGTGATTGCCAGATTCACGTCTGCTGGCGTTCTTGCCGCTGCGCCCAACGTGCAGCCGTTGCAGCCGAAATTGAAGCTCTGTCTTGCCGACGCCAAGATCGATTGCGTGATGAGGTATGCGTTCGTTTCCGTTTGACGGTTGGTCAGATTCTTCGAGATGTCCCACGTCAGACCGTATTGCTTAGTCGCATCTCTTCCAAACGTCGCGATAAAGCCTTGCGCGTCCTTCACGTGCTGCCCCTCGTGGCCTACAACGGCGTTTAGTTGCGTGCCGCTGAGCCCACTCTGAATCAGCACATTCGCAGTCAGCGTAACCGACCCGTCGTCATGGCCTTGACCAAAAGCCTTTGTTTCTCCCGCCGCGCCTTGGCCTGGTGTGCCGAATGCGACAGTGACGCCATTCGCCACACCGGGGTCGCCATACGCCGCAGCCGCTGCACTCACCGCCGCATCACGACTCCCTAAGTCCTGCTGCCTCGCCTGTTCAAAGTTCGCCTGATCGTTCTTGCATTGAGTGTCGTTAGCAGCGCAGGTCGCTGCAAACACGTACAGCCCCGTAGGATCGATGTACTTCAGCGGGTTGTTCCGAGCGTACGCATATCGGTTCCACGATTGCGGGAACCGTTGTATGCCGTCTGCGGGATCAGGACTGAGGAACCGCCCGGTCGTCGGCGCGTAATAGCGTGCATGCATGGTATCAACGACTTGCCACGATTCCGGCCTTAACTGACTGATGTCGTTGATGTTGTTCTCCGCCAAAGACGCGCGAGCCCCGGATGCGAGTTTTTCGCTACGCGTGAACACGTGGAACTCCGTCGGGCCGTCGTAGAGCGTGATCGGCTGGAGGTGGATCGGCGCTTCGTCGATCGCTCGCGCCGGCGCGAGCTCGTGCACGCGCGGCACGTGCGCGAACGCCGGCAGCGCGATCACCAGCGCGAGCAACGCAGCTGCGCCGTTCGGGATGCCGATCATCGAGAGGGTGCGCAAAGCGGCGCGGCCGTGCGGGATCGAGAGCATCGACAAGCTGGCTTTCCCTTTAGCTGCCCCGCGATTTTCGCACGGCAGCGACGAGGCAGCTAAAGAAGAAGCTTCGGAGGCCGGCCGCTGGGCGCTTCGTCGGCCGGCGCTGCACTTCACATCAGCGCCGATCGGCGATGAAGTCAACGCGGCTGGGCGGCGGAGGCGTTGAGTTCATCGTCGATCGGCGCTACTCGACTTCGCTGCGTCGGCCGACGGCCACGTGCGCGATCGCGTGCCGCAACGGCCCGTCCCCTCCGCGCGAGACGATCCGCTCAGTCGTTCCCTTGAACATCCGGCGGGATCGTTCCGCTCTCGCGCTCCGTGTCTAGATGCGGAAGTTCAGGAAGCTTTTGCATCGCTCGTCGTGCAGCCGACAGATTGACCATAGCGGTGAAGTGCAGCAGAAAGTCGTGACGCACCTTCGATCGTTCAACCGGCCAGCCAAGGATCGCGAGTAGCATCCGTTCTACCGTCCACCGCAGATGTTCTCTCGCCTC
>CAZKID010000236.1:0-8496 GCA_964552405.1 uncultured Thermoanaerobaculia bacterium | reverse complement strand
CGAGGCGCTTGTCGATATCGAGCAGCTCGCGGACGAGCTTGTGATCCGCCGATTGAATCGTCAATGGCTCGAGCGGCGTCTTCTCGATCGCGCCGAACGCCTGGACGACGAGCACCGAGTGATGGGCGACGATGGCGCGTCCCGACTCCGACACGATGTTCGGATGCGGCACCTTCTCGTCCTCGCAGATGTCCATGATGTTGTAGACGACGTCGCTCGCGTACTCCTCGACCGTGTAATTCATCGACGAGTGGAACGTGGAGCGCGAACCGTCGTAGTCGATCGCAAGCCCGCCGCCGACATCGAGGTACTCGAGCTGATGCCCCATCTTGTAGAGCTTCGCGTAGTACATCGCCGCTTCGCGGACGGCGCGCTTGATCGTGAGGATGTCGGGGATCTGCGAGCCGATGTGGAAGTGGAGAAGCTTGAACGAATTCTCCATCTTCGCTTCGCGCAGGATCTCGATCGCTTCCAGGATCTCCGCCGTCGAGAGGCCGAACTTCGCATGTTCGCCGCCTGACGTCGCCCACTTGCCCGCACCTTTCGACAAGAGACGCACGCGCATGCCGATCCACGGCTCGACGTTCATCTCCACCGCAACGCGCGTGATCGCGCGGATCTCGGAGAGCTTCTCCGCGATGACGATGACTTTCTTGCCGAGCTTGCGTCCAAGCATCGCCATGCGGATGAACGTCGTGTCCTTGTAGCCATTGCAGACGATCAGCGACTCGGGATCGGTATGAATCGCAAGCCCCGCGAACATCTCCGGCTTCGAGCCGACTTCGACGCCGTAGTTGAACGGCTTGCCGGCATCGAGGATCTCTTCCACGACTTCGCGCAGTTGATTGACCTTGATCGGAAAAACGCCGCGGTAGGCACCGGTGTACTTATGCTCGGCGATCGCCTTGTTGAACGCGTTGTTCAGAGTCTCCACGCGATGACGAAGGAGATCCTGAAATCGGATGAGCAGCGGCGCCTTGAGATCGAGCGCATGCGCTTCCTGCAGGACGTCGACGATGGGAACCGCGGCCCCCTCTTCTTTTTGCGGAGAGACCGTGAGATCGCCGTTGGCGTTGACGTCGAAATAGCCGCCGCCCCAGCGGTCGACCATGTAGAGCGCGGACGCATCGTCGATGGTCCACGGCTGCTGTTCTTCGAACTGATTCGGGTGTGCTTCCATTGGGGCGAAGAATAACCGAATACTGAGTGACGAGTGACGAGTGCTGAGTGCTGAGTGTTACGAAAACAGCGGCGGCGTCTTCTTGTGCTCGCTCGTCGCTGCCTGATAGTTCACGGCGGCATTCAGCAATGCAATTTCGTTGGCAGGGGCGGCGATCAGTTGCAGTGCGGTCGGCAGACCGTTCTCGCCGAAACCATTCGGCAGCGAGATCGCCGGCGCTCCGACGAGATTCATCCCGCCGATCAGCGACGGTCCTCCGCTCACGCCTTTGTACGCCTCGTCGAAATTCTTCCCGATCGGATACGCGACCGTGGAACGCGATGGGGCCGCGATCAGATCCACTTTTTCGAACAGCGCGAGCACTTCACGACGAACCTGCGTACGGATGCGCTGTGCGCGCAGGTAATCGATCGCCAGCGTCGCCGCCGCCTCGAATCCGCCAATGCGGTCGTTCGCCTCGCGCAGCAGCTTCGTCCTGCCGCTCCGAATCAGATCTTCGAACGCGCTCGCCGCCTCGGCATCGACGATCGCGCCGACCGCCGCGCCCATCGGCAGATCCGGCCACACCAGCTCCTCGACGATCGTGTGTCCCTGCTTGCGCAGCACGCCGATCGAACGGAAGAAGTTCTCGCGCACTTCCTTCTGCACCTTTTCATGCGAACCCTTGATGATGCCGATTCGCAGCGCGCGCGGATGCGCCTGCATCATGCTGCTCGCGATGTAGGTCGCACGTCCCGAGACGTAGACGCCGATCGTCGTCGCATCGTCAGGATCTTCGCCTGAGATCGCGTGGAGAACGTGATTGCAGTCGGCGGCACTGCGGCACATCGGTCCGAGCTTGTCGAGCGTCCATGCGCACGCCATCGCGCCGTGACGACTCACCGAGCCGTACGTCGGCCGCAGACCGGTGACTCCGGAGAACGCGCTCGGCGTGATGATCGAGCCCGACGTTTCGCTGCCGATCGCGAACGGCACGAGTCCCGCACCGACCGCTGCCCCCGGCCCGCTCGACGAGCCGCCGGACCAGAACTCGAGATTCCACGGCGTCCTGCCCGGACCGGTAAACGAGGCATCGGCGTTGTTGTAGCCGAAGGCGCCCGCCAGCTCGACCATCGCCAGCTTGGCGCAGAGCACGGCCCCCGCTTCCGTCAACTTATTGACCACCGTCGCGTCGTAATCGAAGACCTGCTTGCGATACGGCTCGGCACCCCAGGTCGTCGGAATGCCTTTCGTCGCGAGCAGATCCTTCACTCCGTACGGAATGCCGAGGAGAGGGCGGTTCTGGGTCTTGCCGGCGGCAAGGTCGGCATCCGCGCGCCTGGCTTCGACTTCCGCCCGTTCACGCGTGATCGTCACGACCGCCTTCAATGACGGACCGTGCTTCTCCAATCGATCGAGATAGAAGCGAGTCAGCTCGAGTGAACTGATCTCCTTCTTGCGCAACATCGCGCCGAGCTCATCGAGCGTCGCGTATGGATTCATCTCTTTGCCATCGCGGAAAATGTCCAATCCGGCTCGTCACCGTTCGCCAGCTTCACCGCGCGGAACGTTTCCAGCAGCGGCGCAGACTCCGCGAGGTCTTTGCGGATTTTCTCCAGCTCTTCTGCGCTGAGATACTGCCCGAACTCCGCTTTCACCAATCCGGCTTCGGCATCAGGGCTCTTCGAGTCGGCAAGCGTGAGCGGCGCGATGAGGACTGCTGCCGCTCCGACGCTCCTGGCGAACTGCCTTCGTGTCGTCTTCATTCAGAAATCGTCTTTCGTACGACGCGGCCCGGCGGTGTGTCGTGCATGAACATCTCGAGCGCCGCCTTGATCACGTTGTTCTGAAACGCGCGATTGCCGGCGCGGCCAACGATACGCCCGATCATCGAGCCGTCGAACGTCATCGCGCGCGGCGGCCTCACCGACTCCGTTGCGCCGGGCGACGCGCTGATGATCAGCGTCGACACGCCGCGCGACTCGATCTCGCGCGCCAGATTCGCGATCGTGCGATGGCACGTCTCCGGACACCCCGCCGTCAGCAGCACGAGCTTCGTACGCGAACGCTCGATCTTGTCGGCGATGTCAGGAAACGTCGACTCGTAGAGATCCTTCAGCCTGGTCGTGAACCCATAGCTGTAATGCCTGTCGTTCACGGCTCCGATGAATCCCTCGCGCACGAGATCCTGCAGCGAAGCAAGCGGAAACACGATGTTCGGATCCGCATCCGCCTCGGAGTGATCGTAGTGGTGGTGCTTCAGACAAACCTGACTCATATCCGTGTCGCCGGGAATGATCCGATACGTCGTGTCACCAGGATCTTCTTCAGGGAACGGATCCTGATCGGGCAAATGCACGCCGGTCGCCGACGCAATCGTCACGACGGCAGAGGCGAGGTCCTTATCGTACGGAGTGAAGGGAACGCACTTGCGGGCAATGCTCAACATTCGTCCTCCTGCGGAGGAAATTGAAAATTGAAAATGAATGAGACGTTGCGCGCGTCGTCGCCCGCGTCCCCCATTTTCAATTTTCAATTTTCAATTTTCAATTTCGAAAACCGCGGCCACCCGTGGACGGCGGCCGCGCCGAAAATCAATCGAGCTCGCGCAGCACGTCGAGAATCTGTGCGTTCTCGGGCGCTTCTGAAATGTCGTGCACGTCGATGTAACGGACGATGCCCTTCTTATCGACGACGACGACCGCGCGTTCGCAGATTCCCTTGTCGTCCTTCCAGACGCCGTATTTCTTCGAGACTTCGCCCTTCGGATGAAAGTCGGCAAGCAGCGGGTATTTTTCGATGCCTCCGAGCGATTTGGCAAACGCAACGTGACTGGGAACACTGTCTACCGAAATGCCCACGACCTGGGCGTCATACCGTTCAAAGTCGGCCATCTCGGCCTCATATCCCGGCATCTGAACCGTTCAGACAGGTGTCCAGTCGAGCGGATAGAAAACGATGACTACATTCTTCTTGCCTCGGGCATCACTGAGTTTGAACCTCTCACCGCCGCGATGGCCCGGAAGCTCGAAGTCGGGAGCAGCATCGCCGACCTTGAGCGTCTGGGTCCGATCCGCGGTGGAAGTTCTTCCAAACGTTACTGCCATGGAAGTTCCTCCCTTCGCAACATCGCGTCTGCCGTGTCCACGACGGCGAGCGCGCGGCCATTGTATGGCCAGTGATGAGTGACGAGTAACGAGTGACGAGTAACGAGTGACGAGTAACGAGTGACTTCACTCACAACTCGTCACTCACAACTCGTCACTCACAACTCGTCACTCGCAACTCGTCACTCGCAACTCGTCACTCACAACTCGTCACTCGCCACTCGTCACTCGTCTATTTCCTACTCCTCAGTGACGGTGCGTCGATGTCTTGGTCACCGACGTACCGGTGCCATCACTCGACGTCGTCGTCGTGCTGGTCGTGCTCGTCGTCTCGGTGCGCTGCGTTTCGGTCTTGATTTTGTCGCCGAGCTTGGCGGCTTCCTCCTTCAGTTTCTCGCCGGCTTCCTTCGCCTGCTCCTTCGCTTTCTCCCCCGCCTTCTTCGCTTCCGGCGTAGGGGCGACAACCTTGTAGGTGTCCTGTCCGGTCTTCTCGACCTTGCACGCCGCAAGAGCGAGGACGATGCTTGCGATGATCAGCTTCTTCATCACGTGAACCTCCACTGAATCAGTTCTGAGTTCTGAGTGCTGAGTTCTGAGTTGCTTCTCCTTACTCAGAACTCAGTACTCAGAACTCAGCACTGACACCTAGCAAATCGGATTCCGCTTCGGAATGCTTCACGCCGATTCCTCCGTTTAGGGCAAGACCATGAGGGACCGCGACAGACTCATCCAGGGAATGGCGGGAGGCGGCGACTTCCGCATTCTCGCTGCGCAGACGACAAATACGGTCGAGACTGCCCGGCAACTGCTCGATCTTTCTCCGGTGGCCGCGGATGCGCTTGGGCGTGCGCTGACGGGCTCGCTGCTGCTGGCGCGCCTGCTCGACAAGGATGTTCGCAATCAGTACGTGACGCTGCGCTTCCAGGGCGATGGCCCGCTCGGGATCGTCATCGCTGAAGGAAACATCACCGGTGGCGCGCGCGGCTTCGTTGGAAATCCGATTCCGCAGGATGTCACTCTGGACGTCCCGCACGCGATTGGTGCGGGCGTACTCACCGTCGTGCGCGGCACACCGCCCGAGGGAAAGCCGTACACCTCGGCGGTGACGCTGGAGGGGGGCGGAGTGGCGCAAGAGCTGACGCGCTATCTCGCGAAATCCGAGCAGATCGCGTCCGCAGTTCTCCTCGGTGTCCTCAACCGGCGTGAAGGCGTCGCCGCAGCAGGCGGCATCATCATTCAGGCATTTCCACACGCGACGAACGAAGCGATCGAGAAGGTGGAAGAGCGGATCAAGGAAGCGCCTGCACTGTCGACCCTGCTCGAAAAGATGCCGATCGAAGATGTCGTCGCGCAAGTTCTGCACGGGATGGATTACAAGCAGATCGACTCGAGCTTCGATGTGCCGCTGAGCTATACGTGTACGTGCAGTCCGGAGCGCGCGCTCGCGCCGCTCGCTCTCTTTCCGGTGGAAGAGCTGCAGGAGATGATCCGGCAGGGGGGCTCGGATGTCGTTTGTCAGTTCTGCGGGCGGAAGTACTCGTTCTCCGCGGAGGATCTGCTGCCGCTGACGGCGAAGCACGACGCTTGACGTTCATCCTGAGCGTAGCGAAGGATCAACCAAGGCGCCGGGACAGCGCTCGTTCACAGCCTGCGCCCGAGGTACGCGCAGCGCGGCGCCTTGGCTGACGCTTCGCTACGCTCAGCGTAAACTACGGCCCCATGCGAACAGTGATCGCGGGCACCGGAATCGGGATCCCGAACAACGTCGTCCCCAACGCCGCGCTGTCGAAGATCATGGACACGTCGGACGAGTGGATTCGCACTCGCAGCGGCGTCGAGGAACGCCGCTATGCCGATCCTGGTGAAGGTTCGGCCGAGCTCGGGATGAAGGCGGCGGAAGCTGCGCTGGCGGCCGCGAAGCGAACGACCGCCGACATCGATGCGGTGATCTTCGCGACGATGACGCCGAACTACTACTTCCCCGGCAACGGCCCCGTGCTGCAGGCGAAGATGGGCTTCGGAGAAATTCCGACGTTCGACATTCGTCAGCAGTGTTCCGGCTTCGTCTACGGACTCGATCTCGCGGACTCACTGATTCGCAGCGGCAAGTACAACCGCATTCTGCTCATCGGCGCGGACGTCCACACACCGCTCATGCCGTGGCAGCTCGGCTGGGACATCGTGCTCGGACGCGAGGATCGCGAGATCACGCCGGAGGAGTACGCACTCAATACGACCTATCGCGATCGCACCGTGCTTTTCGGAGATGGCGCCGGCGCGGTCGTCATCGAGCGGAGCGAGAACGGGACGCGCGGATTCGAGGCGTTCAAGCTCTTCACGAATGGCTCGAACATCGAAGCGCTTTACATGAAGGGCGGATCGGCGCAACGGCCGTGGGTTCGCAGCGAGCAGGTCGATGAGGGCTACCTGATTCCTGTCATGGAAGGACGGCAGGTCTTCAAGGAAGCGGTGTCACGTATGCCGGACTCGGTTCGCGCGGTGTGCAAGGAGGCGGGAGTCGAAGTCGCAGAGATCGATGTGCTGCTGATTCATCAGGCAAACCTGCGCATTGTGGAAGGCGTGGCGAAGCAGCTCGGACTGCCGCCGGAGAAGGTGCCTCACAACATCGAGCGCTATGCGAACACGACGGCGGGCACGCTGCCGATTCTGTTTCATGAATGTCTTGCGGATGGGCGCATCAAGCCGGGCATGCTGGTCTGCTTCACAGCGCTCGGATCGGGACTGCACTGGGGCGCCGCGTTGTATCGCGTGTAGGACAGGCGCCCTCGCCTGTCCACCCCTCGCCTGTCCACCCCGTCTGTCCGAGCCGACAGGCGAGGGCGCCTGTCCTACACTCACTCCTTCAGATACCGCTCCATCAGTCTTGCGTTCTCATCCATCGCGCGCAGCTCGATCCAATAGGCGCGCGCGAACATCACCAACGTGGTGAATGCCATGACGTCGTGCAACCAGCGCGGCGTTTTTCCGATCTTCACTCCGCCGCCCATGATGAACGTGATCATGATGGCGGTCAGCGCCCACATCGCCGCGGGGAAGACGCGCGACTTGAACGCCTTCGTCTCCTGCACGGCGGCGGCGTCCTGATTCGACTTCTCCTTGATCTCCTTTCCGGTGCCGATGAAGAAGAACATCGTCATCGACTGCGAGAAGAGACCGACGAAGGTCGTCGCCAGCGCCAGGAAGATGTGTTGTGACACATGCAGCGGGTTCGCCATGAAGCCGGCGATCATCGTCGCGAGCAATCCGGCGAGGGTCAGGAGGGTGGTCATCAGTAGAAACGCGGCCATGGGCGCCACATGCTAGACTCCGCCGCCGTGAGCGACAAGACGAGTTATCGCGATTCCGGCGTCGACATCGACGCGCAGGATGAGGCGCTTCGCGAGGTGCGCCGCATCGCGCGCGGCACGTTTACGCCGAATGTCATCTCCGACATCGGCCTCTTCGGAGGCCTCTTCCGGGCGGACTTCGAGGGAATCACGAAGCCGATTCTCGTCTCCTCCACCGATGGCGTCGGCACGAAGCTCCGCGTCGCGCAGGCGATGAAGATCCACGACACGGTCGGTTACGACCTCGTGTCGCATTGCGTGAACGACATCCTCGTACAGGGCGCGAAGCCGCTCTTCTTCCTCGACTACTTCGCGACCGGCAAGCTTCGTCCGCCCGTCATGACGGACGTGATCCGCGGCATGGCCCGCGCCTGCAGCGAAAACCACTGCGCACTGATCGGCGGCGAGACCGCGGAGATGCCTGGCTTCTACGGTGACGACGACTACGACATCGCCGGCTTCATCGTCGGGGTGGTCGATGAGACGCTGCTCCTCGACGGCAAGAAAGTGCAGGAGGGCGACCTTCTCATCGGCCTGCCCTCCGCCGGACTGCATACGAATGGTTACTCGCTCGCGCGCCGCGTGCTGATCGACAAGCTCGGCCACGATTTTCAGACGATCCTGCCGAATGTCGGCAAGATCGGCGAAGCCCTGCTCGCGCCACACATCTCGTACCTCAAACCGCTGATGCCGCTCGTGGAGAAACAGGCGCTGCATGCGATGGCGCACATCACCGGCGGCGGACTGACTGACAACGTCCCGCGCATTCTTCCCGACACGCTCGACGCGCACATCAAACTCGGCTCGTGGCCGGTCCTGCCGATCTTCAAGCTGATTTTCGAAGGCGGAGGCGTCGCACGCGAAGAGATGCTGCGCGTGTTCA
>CAZKID010000235.1:0-8522 GCA_964552405.1 uncultured Thermoanaerobaculia bacterium | reverse complement strand
ATCATGGCGCGCGCCTCCCACACACCCGGGTCCCTCGACTTCGCTCGGGATGACGAGGCGCACGGAACCCACAAAATTCGGCGTTCTGCATTTCGCCTAATGCGCCATCAGCTCTTCACTCGACACGATCAAGTCGTACCGGTCCTTCGCCACCGCGATCATCGCTTCGGCGAACTGCGGGTAGTCGCGCAGAATCCGGCTGAAGTCCTTCTTCTCCAGCACGAAGAGATCGCACTGCGTCTTCGCGACGATCGTCGCGGTGCGCGGCGTCGACATCAAGAGGCCGATCTCGCCGAAGACTTCACCATCTTTCAAGGTCTTCACGAGATGACCATTCTTATCGAAGACATCGACCTGACCGCGCAGGATCATGTACATCTCGCGCGCCGCGTCGCCATATTTGATGATCGTCTCGCCCTGCTCCGCGGAGCAGGAGCGAAGCGCCATGATGATCGTGTTGAGGAGCAGCGGATCGGCGCCGGCGAACATCGGCGACTTCTCCAGCACATCCGGCGTCACGACTTCGAACCAGCTCCGGCCATCGTGCTCGATGAGATCGCTGGCGGCCGGCGGTCCCCACGTTCCGCGCATGTAGTTCGGGAACGCGTCGCCGGCAGGCGTTGCCTGCCAGTAATCGAGCAGCGGCTGCGCGATGCGCCACGCCGCTTCGACGAGATCGCCGCGCGAGAACAGAGTCGCATCGCCGCGCGTGCATTGGTAGATCATCACTTCATAGCCGGTGTAACGCGACGCTTTGAACGCGTCGCCGTAGCTGAAGCGCATGTCGACCTTCTGCAACTGGAGTGAGGGTCCGGGCACCTTCGCCTGGAACAGCAGCTCGATGCCCTGCGCCGGCTGCATGTGAAAGACGAGGCGATTGGGCTCGAGTTGCTCGACATCGGTTCCGCGGAAGATCGACTCCGGCGCCTTCTTGAACTCGACGACGATCTCGGTGCCGCGCTTCCACAACGCCTTGCCAGACCGCAGGTAGATCGGTACACCGTGCCACCGCCAGTTGTCGACATGGAGGCGCGCCGCGGCGAATGTCTCCGTGCTCGAGTTGGGATCGACGTCTTTCTCCTGCCGGTAGCCCGGCTTCGCGACCTTGCCGCTCTCGTCGTACGACGGCCCGTACTGTCCGCGCACGACGTGCTGCGGCACTTCGTCTTTCGCGTAGATGCGCACCGACTGCAGCAGCTTCGCCTTCTCGTTGCGAATCGAATCGGCCGTCAACGAACCGGGCGGTTCCATGCAGAGATAGGCGAGCATCTGGAACATGTGGTTCTGCATCATGTCGCGCAGGACGCCGGAGCCGTCGTAGTAGCCGCCGCGGCCTTGCACGTCGACTGCTTCGCACACATTGAATTGAATGTTGTCGATGTAGCTGCGGTTCCAGAGCGGCTCGAACATGCCATTCGAGAAGCGGAAGGCGAGGAGGTTCTGCACCGTCTCTTTGCCGAGGTAGTGATCGATGCGGTAGATCTGCTCTTCTTTCCAGTGCTTCAGGATCTCGGCGTTGAGCTTGATGGCAGAGGAGAGGTCGGTGCCGAACGGCTTCTCGACGATGATGCGCTTCCAGCCGCGATCATCCTGGAATCCCGCTTCGTAGATCGTGTCGCAGAGGACGCCGAAGAATTTGGGCGCCATCGCAAAGTAGAAGAGGATGTTGCCGCGCGCCTGATACTTCGCATCGAGCTCGGCGGCCTGCTCCTTTACTTTGCGAAAGTCGTTGACGTCGATGTTGGCCGGTGCGAAGTAGATCCGGCTCAGCAACTCATTCGCTTTCGCTTCGTCGAATTCCTTGCGCGTGTGGAAATTGCGCAGGCCATCTTCCTGGCCGCCGATCTTCTCGCGGAACTGCTCGTGCGACATCTCGCCCCGGCCGACGCCGAGGATCGCGAAGTTCTCGCTGAGGAGTCCGTCGCAGAGGAGGTTGTAGAGCGCCGGCACGAGGAGTCGCTTCGTGAGATCGCCGGTTGCTCCGAAGATCACCATGATGCACGGCTCACTCGTCGGATTGGCGCCGGACGATTCGATGCTGAGAGAGCGGAAGACTTTTGCGCTGTCCGTCACACGGCGATGATAAGACGGATGGCGCCTCGGAGCCCGGCCTTTGAATGCAGTAATCGGGGCCAGTCCGGACTGGAATGCAGAACGCAGAACCATTTCAGTGGGTAGATTCTGCAGCGACCGATCTCTCGTCATCGCGAGCGGGCGACGTCGCTGCGCGACGCGACTGAGTAAGAGAAACTCGCAGTGCTCGGGCCATCAGTTCCTTCTCCCCTCCGCGAGGGGAGAAGGTGCGCGAAGCGCGGATGAGGGGTTCGTGCAACGCGCGAACAAGAGCCCCTCATCCGCCTTCGGCACCTTCTCCCCCGTGCGGGGGAGAAGGAACTAGTCGGCTCAAACCCGCATAAACACTGGAAGTTTCTTGGAAGCGAAGTCACGGAGGCTTGCGATCGCGTGCCTTGGTTTCTTTCTCTCAGTCGCGTCGTGCAGCGACGTCGCCCGCTCGCCCTGGCTAGCGCACGGATCGTCTCCGCGGTCCCGGCGGCTTGATGTGCAGGGTGCTCGAGTTGTTGCTCTGCAGCGGATCGTTTTCTGCCGGACTCACCGCAGCAGTCGCATCGAACGGCCCCGCTTTGGCTGAGCGCTCGACCACGACGGTTACGGTTGCATGCTGGCCTGGCGCGAGCGCTCCGACGTTGCAGGTAACGCCCCAATACGCGGGAGGCTCCGGCGATCCCGCCAGCGCGATGATCCGCGGTTGTTCGCAGCTTCCCTGCGATGCGGTTGCGCTCACGTATTTCACGTTCCTGACGAAGTCGTAGCGATCGTCGGAACTTTTTAATTGCTGGTCGACGACGACGTTGGTCACCGCCGACGGCCCGGAGCTCGACACGCTGATCGCGATGGGAATGCGAATGCCGTCAGCCTCGGACGTTGTGGTGCTGTCGATGGTTAGGTCGGCGTCCGGCCCCATCGCTGTGTAGGAGTCGGCGTCGTTGTTGCGAAGCTGCGGATCGAATGACGGCGTGCGAACCGAAGCGTGATTGACGATGTAGGCGGATTCGACGGACGTCTTCGTTTTCGCGGTCAGCTTGAACGTTGCACTGCTTCCGCTGGGCAGCGCAGGAATGTGCGCTTCGACATACGAGCCGCAGCGCGGCTGATAGCAGGTCGACGAACTGCCGAACGCAACGGGATCGATCGTCGCAACGGGCCCGCTCAACTGGGTGAACGAAACGAAGTCGAGAAACTCCGAGAACGCATCCACGAGCGAAACGTCCGCTGCATCGTTCGGACCACTGTTGGTGACAGTCAGCAGGTAGGTGGCCAGATCGCCCGACACATAGCGAACCGGTTGCGGGGTCGCGGTCAGTACGAGATCTGCCGCGGGAACGACATAGCCTTTGACGATCGCAATGTTGTTCGCCGTGTTCGGATCCGGCCATTTCGATTCGACGCTCGCCGCGAGCTCGAACGACGATTGCGGCGTGAGCGCGGGCGACATCCGGAAGGTGCACGGACACGACAGCACCGTCGTATACGCATAGTTCAGACGGTCGCTCCACGTGATGACGCGGGCCGCGGGGTCATAGGTCGCGCTATGCGAGCAGGACAGGTACTCCAACTCGGGAGGTACGGCAACGCGGGCGATGAACGGCTGATCGTCGTTGCGGTCCGCCATCACAACAAAGGTGTAGGTTGCGTGTGCGCCGGCATAGTAGGCCTCGTTCATGTCGATCCGCATCGAGTAGTCGATCGACTGCGAAAGCGCGGAGGTGGCGACGAGCAGGGCGAGCAGAGCCGCGCGGATCACGTCAATGATGATACCGGGAGGGAAGGAAGACGATGTGTCGCATGTTGAAAGGCTGCAAATAACCTCTACGGAGAGCTCTACAACCTTGCCTGCCAGCGACCTCAAGAAGGTGTTGCGCGTGGGAGCGATCGCGCGACTCGCGACGCTCGATCCGCGCCGCACTCACGACACCGTCAGCTCACTCATCCTCGACGAAATTTTCGAAACGCTGTTCACTCCGCCGCTGGGAAGCGAGGCGCCCACTCCACAGCTCGTGACCGATCCGCTTCGCAAAGAGCCGGGCGCGACGGATCGCCCCGTCTATTCGGCGGAGTTGCGAAGCGACGTCGTCTTCTCCGATGGAACTCCGATGACGCCGCAACACGTCGCGGCATCGCTCAACAGTGCCGCCGATTTCGCGAGACAGGCCACGGTAGAGGTTCGCGGCGCGCGGCTGTTCTTCACGCTCGCGCGGCCGAACCCGCGTTTCGATCTCGTTCTGACCAACACCTACACTCACATCGTGTTGGAGCGTGGCGGAACTCTCGTCGGCTCGGGACCGTTCATGTTTCCGAGCCAGATGCGGATGGCGGATGTCCCGCGCATGGACCGCATCACCCTGATTCGAAATCCGCATTTCAACCGGAAGCCCGTCGACATCGATGAAGTCGTGTTCACGACGTACGCAGCTTCGACGGGCGGCGGAACGGAAGTGCTCCTCGATGCCGCCAGGCGGGGAGAGATCGACTTTACCTACAGCCTGACGTCCGTCGATGCAATTTCGTTGCGGGGATATCCCTTCGTGCCGTCGATTTCGACCGGCAATGCGACCGGCATTCTCTACTTCAATTCGTCGCGGCCGTCGCTCGATGACGTGCAGGTTCGCAAGGCGTTCGCTCACGCCATCGATCGCAAGGCGATTGCCGAATCGACCTACGATCGCAATCCGCTCGCGTATGTGGCTTCCAATCTTCTTCCTCCGCTTCTCGCGCGCGATTCGAGCCTCCTTGGATTCGATCTGACCAGGGCGAAAGCCTTCGCTGCTGCGGCCGGCAGCCGGATGCCGAAGAAGGTTTCGCTCGTCATGGTTTGGAGTCCGCGCCCCTACATGCCCAATCCTCGGCGCGCCGGTGAGCTGATCCGCGAGCAACTCGCGGCGATCGGCGTCGAAGTCGAGTTGATCGCCACGCGCGATCGCGTCGACTACGCGGAACGGGTGGAGCGAAACAACTACGACATGCTCCTCGCGGGTTGGATCGCGGACACGTCGGATCCGAGCGATTTTTTCGAGGCGCTGCTCGCGTCCTACTCGATTCCTTCGCGCACCAACAACACGGCAACGTCGAACAACGTGAGCCGCTTTTCCAGCCCCGCGATGGATGCGGCACTGGCGCGCTTTCGGGCAGAACCGACGGATGCGAATCGCGCCTCGATCGTTGCACTGCTCGCGGCCGAAGCTCCGCTCTTGCCGGTGATCTATGGTCAGGCCGTGGCGGTCTGTTCGCGGAACGTCAGCGGGTTTCAGCACTCGGCGCTGGGGCGTGTGTCGCTTGCGGGACTGAAGATGCGGCCGCCCGTCGCGGCTTGAGCCGCTGCCGTGAGGCAGCGGTGCTCTATGTCGAAGAGTGCGGTGTCGCCTTGGGAGATGATTGAGGAATGGCGATTGCGCCTGTCATTGGGTTGCTGATCGGCGTCTTCGCGCCTGCTTCGGCGATGCCGGCACCGCCGGAGCCAGCGGCGCCTTTCGCGCTCTCGAACGCGAGCTGGAAGATCGCCGCTCCAAAGGGTTACTGGACCAGTAACTACAGCACCGTTGCTCTGTCTCCGGATGGGAGTCAGATCGCCTTTTGCGTGATCGGACTGAACAGAGAGACACAGATCGCGATTGTGTCCACGAAGCGAGGGAGTACCGCGCGCATCCTACCCGGCACAAACGGCGGGGCAAACCCATTCTGGTCGCCGGATGGAATGCGGATCGGCTTCTTTCACGATCGAAAGGAACTTTGGACGATCGATCGCGATGGCAAATCCAGTCGCCTGGTGTGCGAGTGTCCAGGAAGTACAGGAACATGGTCGCCTTCCGGTACGATCCTTTTCTCGTCGGCGGAGGGAACGCTCGTCGCGGTGAGCGAGGACGGGAAGGCTCCTCCGCGAGCGGTGACATCGCTGGATCAGTCCGCGCAAGAGGTCTCGCACACAGCGCCGCGGTTCCTGCCGGACGGGAAACACTTTCTCTTTGCCGTCCAGCAGCGGGCGCGTGTTGGTCCTGGTATGGATGTGCGACATCCTTATCCGTTGAGCATCTACGAAGCATCCGTCGATGAAGAAGGGCGAGTACTGATCACTGTCGATGGAACGGAGGCAGCTCCACTCGACTCGACCACGATTGCCTGTCGCTCACAGGACGGCATCCTCAAAACAATGTCGCTCGTATCTCGCACGAGCCTTCTCGTTCTCGACCACGACGCCAGACATTTCGACGCCGTCAAAACAGGCGCGTATGTGCGCACGCCACGAACCCAGCTGTCGAACCTGGTTTGGGTCGATCGTCAGGGAACGCTGCTCGGCGTCGTCGACTCCAAAGGAACGTTTTCAAGACCGCGAATCTCACCTGATGGAACGCTGATCGCGTACGACGATGGAACAAACCTCGTCGTTCGCAACGCCGAAACGAACCGAATCGTCGCCACCTTCCGCTCGGGCCATATCGGTATCGCCTGGTCCCGCGACAGCCGTTCCATTGCTGCACCCTTGATGATTGGTGAGAAATGCGCCATCGCCATTGCCGATGTGGTCAGCGGAAGCGTCCGGCCCGTCTCAACGAGCTGCAGTCAGTTGTTCGACTGGTCTGCAGACGGCAGGTATTTGGCCGTCGAGGGATATGCGCGTTTCGGGACAGACTTCACCTTCATCGACCTCGAGGATCCGGCGCATTCGCATAGCCGTTCGCTCGTTCCGAACGACGAAGGACTGTCGATGACCATCTCGGTCGGAGGCGATGGCGTCGTGCGGCATGATCCGCGACCCGAGCCGGCCGAGTGGTGGCAAGGATGGTTGCGGTTCGCTCCCGGCGGCTCGGCGGCTGCCTTCGACGCCACGCGTCATGGACCGCGCAGCGGAACCGCGGAAGGCGACTACCACGTCTACGTGACTGCCCTCCCATCTCCGATTCAACGAACCGATAAGGGAGGCGGATCGATGTCGCTCTCGCCGACAGGCGGCTACCGGCCGGCGTGGCGCGCGGATGGACAAGAGCTCTTCTTCGTCGATGGTGAGAGTCACATGATGAGCATACGAACGACGCCATCCGGAAACGTCGTCGAGCCGCTGTTCGTGATCCCTCGAGGCAACATGCCGTTCGTTGAGTACGACGTCTCCGCGGACGGCAATCGCTTTCTGATGGCGCGAGAGATTGATACGGGCCTCTACTTCGTGGCAGCCGCGAAGCCGAAGCAGGTTGCTCCCAGGAGTCAAAAGCGAAACGCAGAACGCAGAACGCAGAATTGATGGCTTCCGACACTTGAGTGGGTATCTCTGACTAATTCTCGGTAACCGAGCCCCCGTCATCCCGAGCGAAGTCGAGGGATCCGGGCGGGCGTGTGGTTACAGAACTCATGTCGCGGGCCTTCCGCCCACCCGGGTCCCTCGACTACCTCGGTCTGCATTCTGCATTCTGCATTTCGCTTTTCATATCCGCACGAGTCAATCCCGCCTAGTCCGCCCACTCGACATCGAGAAGGGTGGTCACATCCTCCTCGCGCACGACTTTCACCATCCCTGTCGTCTCGCGCACGAGATAGGTTTTCTCTGCTGAGTCGTACAACAACACGTCGATCGGATCGCCGTTCTCCTTCCATCGTCCCTGCACATCGACGTCGTAATAGCGCTGCGGTATTTTCACGAGCAGGGGCTCGGGCGTGAGCTCGTAACGATCGCGCTGCTCCCAGAAGCCGTGCCATGACGACATCCTGATCCGACACGCGCCGAGGAGTACGGGGGCGTATGAACAGTTGTCGCTGTTCAGCGTTACGAGACGAGTGAAACGTCCCTCGCGATAGTCGAAGAATTCGTAGCGGCAATCGGAAGGTCCACTCGTCATCACTTCCACTTCCTGTCGCCCGTTCCCTTCGAGCCAGCCGTCGATCCGCACGAACCTCACCTGCGGCTTGTCATTCTCGGCCGCAAAGAACTCGCCCTCGATCGCGGCGGGTCCTGCACGCAGCTGAAATCGATGCCCGTTCAGGCCGCCGAAGGTCGATGATCTCGACGTGCTCAATCGTTCCGTCGCCATCGAGATCTACGTCGTTGTCCTGCGGCTTGGCCCAGTCGGGGAGATCGTCGACGCGCGGCTGCGTGGAATGCTTCGCCTCCTGCTCGAGCTGTGCACACAGCTCAGAGACGCCCGATAGCTTCGTCGTCATACGAAAGCCGTTGAGGATGCTGTCCCTATGCATCGCCGCATATCGAAGGATGGGTTTTTCAGCGAGCCCGTTTTGTTCGTCCCCAACGTCGAGCATCAGATCGCCGGAGAGCTCCCCACGACGAACGTACACCTGCACGCATACCGGAAAAGGATCAGGAGGATCCTTGAGCGCGCATTCGGCACGCCATGACACTTCGTCGAAGTGGTCACTCAGCCACTGTTCAAGCGGTTGTGAGTGCATCGATCCATCAAGCTTCGCGACATCGAGCCTCTTCGCATAGTCGATGATCGCCTGAT
>CAZKID010000234.1:0-8526 GCA_964552405.1 uncultured Thermoanaerobaculia bacterium | reverse complement strand
CACGAAAGCTCGTCGAACGACTCGGTCGCTACGGTGAGTTCGAAGAATCCCGGGGCGAGATTCGGAAGCAGGCGTTGCTGACGAAGTACGCCGGACTGCGCGAGCCGCAGACCGAGCCGGTCTACGCGACGGCCGCGATGCTCGAGCAGAAGCGCGGCGAGCTGACGCATTTGAAGAACGTCGAGATCCCTGCCAACTCCAGGGCGCTGCAGGCAGCGCGTGAGATGGGCGACCTGCGCGAAAACTTCGAATACAAAGCCGCGCGTGCGCGTGCCGAATATCTCTCCGCGCGCGTTGGCGAGCTCGCCGCCGAGATCTCGCGCGTCCGTGTGCTCGACCCGGCACAGGTCGATACGACCGCCGTTCGCGTCGGCACGAAAGTCGAGCTTTCGAATGGTGACGTGCGACGCGAAGTCACTATCCTCGGACCGTGGGAATCCGCGCCCGAGCACGGCGTCTATTCGAATCAGTCCGACGTCGCCAAGAAGCTCATCGGTCACGCTCCAGGCGATATCGTCTCCTTCATGGGTAACGACTATCAGATCGAGAGCATCCGGCGCTGGACGGATTGATTTCTCAATCCTGAGCGTAGCGAAGGATCAACCAAGGTTTGCCGGGGCAATAGAGCATCGCGCGCTGCTCGTGGGCTCAGGTGTCGCGGCGCCCTGGTTGATGCTTCGCTCCGCTCAGCATAAAGCTGGTTGTAGAATGACCGCCAACTTCATCGTCGGAGGGTCCAGCTTTTATGGCCTACGTGATTGCGGAACCGTGTATCAACACGAAGGACACTGCCTGCGTCGACGTGTGTCCCGTCGATTGCATCCATCCGCGCAAGGACGAAGCAGGATTCGCAGAAGCGGAGATGCTCTATATCGATCCCGAGGTTTGCATCGATTGTGGAGCCTGTGAGCCGGCGTGTCCCGTGCAGGCGATTTTCCCGCAGGACCTGCTGCCTGAAAAGTGGGCTCATTTCACGGCGATCAACGCCGATTGGTACAAAGCGAAGGCCTGAGCTTGATATTTGTGATGCAGCTCACTACAGTTGGGTTGCTGCGGACGTAACTTACGTTCGTACACAGGTTCGCGTCGTTGGAACGACAACTTTGGGGGGCGTAACGCCCCTCTTTTCATTTCGACGCGATGTTCATTGAGTTACCGACCGAGACCCTTCAGCTACGCGCCCACCTCGGACCCAACCCACGGTAAAGCGGGCGAATGGGCGTGCTTCCGTGGACCAATTGCTGAAGCTACCTCTCTCTCTGCAACGCGGGCCGGAGGGTCTCGGCCGGTGACTCGACCGAAATTGAAAATTGAAAATTGAAAATGAGGACGAAGGGGATTGCCCGTTCAAATTTTCAATTTTCAATTTTCAATTTTCAATTCATGATGCGCCCCCATGAGAATCTCCTTCATCGGGCTGGGCGCAATGGGCTATCCGATGGCCCGTCATCTCTCCAAAGCATACGAAGTCGTCGTCTGGAATCGCACTCCGGAAAAAGCAGCGCGGCATGCTCGGGAGCATGGAACCCGCCATGTGCACGATCTGGTGCAGTGCGCTGACGCGGAGGTCATCATCACGATGCTTCCGACGAGCAGGGAAGTCGACGAGATTGTCGAGCAGCTTGTCTCGTCGGTGAAGGAGGGAACGCTCTGGATCGATGCGACGAGCGGCGATCCCAATGTCAGCCGCGAAACAGCGAAGCGCCTTGCAGAACACGGCGTTGCGTTTGTCGATGCGCCGGTCACCGGCGCTGTCGTTGGGGCCGAGAACGCCACGCTTACGATCATGATGGGCGGCGATACCGCGGACGTCGATCGTGCGAAGGAAGTTCTGAAGAGCTGCGGCAAGACGCTGATCCACGTCGGCCCAACGGGCGCCGGCCATGCGATCAAAGTACTGACGAACACGATCATGGGTGCGACCGTCTGGATCACGTCCGAGTGCCTGCTCGTCGCGAAGCGATTTGGTATCGACATGAAGACGGCGCTCGAAGTGACGAACGCCGGCAGCGGCCGCTCGAACGCCTCGGAAAATCTTCTGCCGATGCGCTTGCGCGATCATCAGTGGCCGCTCGTCTTCAAGCTGCTGCATCACGACAAGGACATTCGCATCGCCTCGCAGCTGGCTCATCAGCAGCACGCAGCGACGCCGATGCTGGCACTCACGCAACATCTTTTTTCCGCGGCCCTCAACGAGCTCGGCCCGGAGGCCGATTACATCGAGGTGGCGAAGATCGTGGCAAAGATGAACGACAGCTCGTGGGACTGAGCTTGTCAGGCAGGAGGCAGCAGGAGGAGGCGAAGAAGGGCAAATCCTCCGTTTTTCCTGCTGTCTGTTGTCTGTTATCTGCTGCCTGTTTCCAGCCTGCGGGATGACAACTCATCCATTTCGTGTTACATCGCGCGCTCGCTCTTATGCCCGAACCGCAATACATCCGCAATTTCTCGATCATCGCGCACATCGATCACGGCAAGACCACCTTGTCGGACCGCCTGCTGCAGATGACGGGTGCCGTCGAACAGCGTGAGCTCCATGAGCAGATGCTCGACGACATGGATCTCGAGCGGGAGCGCGGAATCACGATCAAGGCGCGGGCCGTCACGCTCCAGTACAGGGCGAAGGATGGCAATCTCTACACATTCAACCTGATCGACACGCCGGGACACGTCGACTTCTCGTACGAAGTATCGCGTTCTCTCGCGGCGTGCGAGGGGGCGATCCTCGTCGTCGACGCGGCGCAGGGCGTCGAAGCGCAGACACTGGCGAACTCCTATCTCGCGATCAACAACAATCTCGACATTCTTCCGGTCATCAATAAGGTCGATCTTCCATCCGCCGAGCCGGAGCGCGTACGCGAACAGATCGAGAATGTGATCGGACTCGATGCGCATGAAGCCGTGCTGGCGTCGGCCAAGGCCGGCATCGGCGTCGCGGAGATTCTCGAGAAGATCGTCTCGAACATTCCGCCGCCGAAAGGTGAGAAAGATGCGCCGCTGCGCGCGCTCCTGTTCGATTCCTGGTACGACTCCTATCGCGGAGTCATGTGTCTCGTGAAGATCGTCGACGGCGAGATGCGCCGTGGCATGAAGGTGAAGTTCATGTCGACTGGACGCGAGTACGAGATCACTGAGATGGGCATCTTTACGCCGAAGCCGAAGGCCATCGAGTCGCTCGGCGTCGGCGAAGTCGGCTTCTTCTCCGCCAACATCAAAGACATCGTGCAGGCGAAGATCGGCGATACCGTCACGACTGCGAAAGAGAATCCAATCGCGCTCCCCGGCTTCCAGGAAGTGAAGCCGATGGTCTTCGCAGGCCTTTTCCCGATCATCACCGAGGAGTACGAGAACCTGCGTGACGCCGTGCAGAAGCTCAAGTTGAACGATGCGTCGTTCTCCTACGAGCCGGAAAACTCCGTGGCCCTTGGCTTCGGATTCCGGTGCGGCTTCCTCGGTCTCCTGCACATGGAGATCATTCAGGAGCGTCTCGAGCGCGAGTTCAATCTCGAATTGCTCACGACCGCTCCCGGCGTGCGCTACAAAGTGCTCACGACGGACGGCGAGTGGATGGACATCGAGAATCCACAGAAGCTGCCCGATCCTGCGCGCATCGACAAGATCGAAGAGCCGTTCTTCGAAGTGACGATTCTGACGACGGATGAGTATGTCGGGCCGATTCTCGCGCTCGCAATCGATCGCCGCGGACGGCAGAAGAAGATGGAGTACGTCGCGGCGAATCGCGTGATGATCGTCTACGAGATGCCGCTCAACGAAGTCATCCTCGACTTCTTCGACAAGCTCAAGTCGATCTCGCGCGGCTATGCATCGCTCGACTATCAGTTCATCGGCTATCGCGAGAGCGATCTGGTGAAGATGGACGTGCTGGTGAACGGCGAGCCGGTCGATGCGCTCTCGCTCATCGTGCACAAGGAGAAGGCCTACCCGCGCGGCAAGATGCTCGTCGAGAAGATGCGCGAGTTCATTCCTCGCCAGATGTACGAGGTTGCGCTTCAGGCTGCTGTCGGCAATCGCGTCATCGCGCGTGAAACCGTAAAGGCGCTGCGCAAGGACGTTCTCGCGAAATGCTATGGCGGCGACATCAGCCGCAAACGCAAACTTCTCGAGAAGCAGAAGGAAGGCAAGAAGCGCATGAAGCGCGTCGGCAAAGTGGAGATCCCGCAGGAGGCGTTCCTCGCGGTGTTGAAGATCGACTAGTGAGCGTTTCGGTCCAGCGCAGCACCAGATAACTATTTGGCACGCTTCTCGCCCATACGAGAAATCGTGAGGCGTGCCATGAAAAAACAAACTCTCTTTTTCCCAGCGGCCGTCGCCACTTTCCTTTGCGCGGCCGCAGCCCAGGCTGCACATGTCGATATGAACGATCCCCGGCGCGCGCTGGCTCTCGACGACGAGGTGCGCGTCGATGCGCAGCTCGCGCAGGATTCGATCAGCGCCGGCACTCCGATCGGCGTTACGTTCCAGTTGCAGAATGGCTCGGGACAGCCGGTTGCGATCGCGGACAAAATCGCCGACAGCAGTTATGACAGCGATACGCAGACCATCACGGTCTCGATCGGCTCCGAGATTCCCAGCGGAGCGACGATGCCCCATCTATCCGTGATCAAGGCAGGCGAGTCGCGCACCTTCGCGACATCTGTCCCCGTGCGGATCGCAATGCCGAGCGTTCGTTCTCCTTTCATAGGTTATCCCCGTTACGTGCAGGTGAAGGTGAATGTGCTTCGCAACCTGGAGCCGTTTGCGTCGTTGATTGCGCAGCAAAGGGGAACAGTCGCGCCCCCGATGAGCGATGCACTCTTCGACACCTGGGTGCAGAACAACGATGCGATCTTTCTCAACGCTCTTCCTGTGTATTGGAAAACCGGCCGCGGTGCCAACGATCAGAACAACGCGGAGGTCGCATCACCGATGCCCGTCGCCGCGGGTGGAACGTTTTAGCAACAGACAGCGCCGATCGTCTCGCGGCGGCGTAACCTGAGGGAGTATCCCAATGGAGGAGCGCTCCCGTGAGAGTCTGGAGAATCGCAGCCACTGCCGTCGCCGCCGTCATTCTTGCCGCCTGTTCGTCCGCGCCCACGCCTGTCTCGTCGCCTGCATCAGTTTCGACTGCGGCACCTGTGCATCTCGCGCAGGAGCGCCGCATCATCGGAACGGAGAATGGTCTTCGTGTCGAGGCCTACCTGAACAACGACGCGTTCAAGGACACGAGCTTCAGCGTCAAGTACGACATCATCAATGACCGCGCGACACCTGTTGCCGTCGCCGAGCTGGTTCCCATCTCTTCTTACGATGCCGATCTTCGAACCGTCACGCTGGAGATCGGATCCGAAGTACCAGGTCAGGAACTGCTGCCACGGTTGCTCGTGATTCCGCCCGGTTCGAAGATGAGTTTCACGGCGGCCGCTCACATGAATGTGATCAGGCATGGCGAAGGAGTGACCCTTCCGCCGAGCTCCTTTCGCGTGAAGGTCAACTTCCTGGGCGACACCAAACCGTTCGAGCAGCTCATCGGCATTCCGGAGCGTGCCGTTCATGATCCAGAGCTGGCGAACAAGTTGTTCCCGCAATGGCTGGAGCGGAACGAGATCGTGATCACGAATGCGCTTCCGTTGCGCTGGGCAGGACCGTCGCGCGACGGACAGCCGGGCGCGGACTGGGGGACTCCGCATCCGATCGGAGCCGGCCGGCGTCATTGAGCAGCAGGGTGGAGTGCGGACGTCTCGTCCGCACCTCACTCGGCTTGCGGACGAGGACGTCCGCTCTCCACTTAGAAGCTGGCGACTGCTTCCTGCTCGTTCTCGTGGACTTCGAAGACGGTGATGAGCTGTGTGACGTGCAGCAGCTCGTTGAGCTTCGCCGGAAGGTGAAGAAGCTTCAACTTCCCGCCGCGATTCGTGACCGTGGTGTACGAGCCGACGAGCTCACCGATGCCCGAGGAATCGATGGTCGTGACCTGGCTCATGTCGAGCAGGATCTTGGTCTTTCCGTTGTTCACTGCGTTGCTGATGACTTCGCGGAGCTGCGAGTCGCCTGCACCAATGGTGATTTTCCCCTGCAGGCTGATGATTTCAACTCCGTCGACCGTGCGTGACGTGGCTTTCATTCATTCTCCTTCCGCCGGCGAGCGGCCGGCGTCATCTCTTATCCGTTGCTGCTCGCGATTCCGCTGCCTTTCGCGAGGTTCTTCGTCATGACCAGCGAGGTGCCCCCTCCGGGCGCGAAGGTGTAGTGCACCTCATCCATGAATGTCCGCATGTAGAAGATGCCCCGGCCGCTCGTCTTCATCAGGTTCTGAGGATTCAGCGGATCGCTGACTTTCGAGGGATCGAAGCCGTCACCCTCGTCGGAGATCCGAATCGCCAGCTCCAACCCCTGAAGATCGAACTGCGCGTGTACCTTCTTTCTTACGTCCAGCTTGTTCCCATGTTTGATGGCGTTGGCGACCGCTTCGCGGACAGCCATCCCGATCCAGTGAGAGCCGTCTTCATCGACTCCGGCATTCTCACAGAGATGCTCAGCGATCACCTGGACGAGCTCGATGTTCTCGAACCGGCTGCTAATGGTGATCTCGATGCGCTCGCTGTCGCCTCTCTCCATCGGTTGAACCGTGCGGGCATTCTAAGGGAACGGCGGGGGCGAGTGAAGTGTTCATAAGACGCATGTTTCGCTACCTTCACCTTCTGCTCGCCCTCGTGCTTCTGCCCGGCACCCTCCTGGCGGCGGAGTCTCCGCTGGCCCGCGAGATGGCTTCGGTCGAGAAGATCCGCGGCCTCAAGTTCAAACACGACGTCGTCGTGAAGACGATCGATCGCAGGGAAATCCCGGATCGTCTCCGTGCCGAGATGAAGCGCCAGATGCCGTATCCGGTCGAGGACTACATCTTTGTGCTTCGTGCATTGCAGCTCGTCGACGGGAAGACGAACGACCTGACGGACCAACTGCTCGCTCTGTACGAGGCGCAAGTGCTCGCCTACTACGATCCGACGAAACATGTCTATTTCGACATTTCCGAACTGCCCGATGCAGCGAAGCAGATGGGCAACGCGGATATGTTGAAAGAGTCGGTCGCGATTCACGAGCTCACGCACGCGCTCCAGGACCAGTATTTCAACATCGGCAAGAGGGACGATGCGTTGCGTGACGACTGGGACGGTCAGCTTGCCTATCACGCTGTGATCGAGGGAGAGGCGTCACTCGTGATGATCGGTTGGATGCTCGATCAGGCCGGTCAGCCACTCGACGCGGTGTTGAAGAACGATCTGCTCGTGGGCGCGATGACCGAGGGGGCCGCGGCAGACAAGACGATCGACCCGAAGGCGCCGCGCTACTTCGTCGAGTCGCTCAAGTTCCCCTATCTCGATGGCCTCAAGTTCGTCATCGCAGCGTACAAGCGCGGTGGGTGGAAAGAGCTCGACCGCATCAACGCGAATCCTCCGCACACGACGCGCGAGATTCTTCATCCCGACGAGTACTTCGCGAGGACCTTCTCCCCGCATCCGTTCAGCGGCGCCGAGCCGCCGGACACTCTCACCGTCGAGCATCTCGGCGAGTTTCACTGGTCGTTTCTCGTCGGCGCTGATCATGTTCACGGTTGGATCGATGATCACGTGACAGTGACCTGCGATGACGAGGTGGTCGCCGACACGACGTGGGACACGCGCGCTCACGCGGACGATTTTCGCGATGCCTACGTCGCCTTTCTCGGTGATCATGGAGTTGGAGCGAACAGCTCGGTCAACGGAACGAATGTGCGTGTGACGTATGGAGCACCACGATGAATGTCGACTACACGCATCTCGAGCAGGACGTCGAGGACGGCACGTTTCGTACGCGGCTCGAACAGGAGTTGATCGAAGGCTTTCGTGCGATTCGTGAATCGGGCGAGCGGCTGCCGGCGGCGTCGCATTACGCATCGCAGATCGCGGAGATCGTGAGCCGCGGCGCAGCGGAACCTCTCCATCCAGAGATTGCATTCAATCTCTACCAGGAAATCCTGCTGGCGGTGGAGGCTGCACGCGAAACGGTGCTGGGAGAGTAGCAGCAGGCAGCAGGCAGCAGGCAGCAGGCAGCAGACAGCAGACAGCGGGCAGCAGGCAGCAGACAGCAGGCAGCAGACAGCAGACAGCAGGCAGCAGGCGGCAAACTTCTCGTTGGCGGCGAGAGCAGAGCGCAGAAGAGAGCGCAGAGTGTTTCACTTCTGCGCATCATCCGGGCTAGCCCGGATTAAAGCGAAATGCAGAACGCAGAACGCAGAATTTAGAATGAAGAATTGGGGTCGCGCTTCGGGATAACGGTGATCTGAGCTTGCTCAATCATCGGTCAGATTACCCACTGAAAAGCCCCGAAGCCCTTCTCAATTCTTTCATTCTGCGTTCTGCGTTCTGCATTTCGCTTTTCGTTCTCTTCCGCCTCGCAGACTCCTGGCCAGCGATTTTTTCGCTCGTCGCTATATTCTTCTGCTGTCTGCTGTCTGCTGTCTGCTGTCTGCTGTCTGCTGCCTGCTGTCTGCTG
>CAZKID010000233.1:0-8537 GCA_964552405.1 uncultured Thermoanaerobaculia bacterium | reverse complement strand
TCATCCGCGCTTCGCGCACCTTCTCCCCTCGCGGAGGGGAGAAGGGACTGATGGCCCGAGTACCGCGAGTCTCTCTTGCTCACTCGCGGCGCGAGAGATCGGTCGCTCGCGCGTGTTGTTTTTTTCAACTTCTTGCGTTTGTGGATGACGAGTGTCGAAGGAACTATCCTCCACATATGCTGTTCTTCACCACCGCAGCCTTCGTGTTCTTCGCAACTGCCACTCCTACCCGCCGCCGCGCGACTCTTCAGCCGTGGGTACCCAACTTCACCATCGCGAAGATCGGACCGGCAACCGTTGGCGCGAACACGTTCTATTCATCAGGCCGTGTGAACGCGCAGTGGAACAGCGCGGCATCGATCGACCATTACGCCGTGACCGCGACGAAGGCGACCGGCGGTGTTCCGATCGTCTTCAACATGGCGGCTGCCGGCACGATCACCGGACTCGAGTCCGCGACCGAGTACCGGATCACCTTGAAAGCATGCGTCGATGCAGCCTGTTCTTCATCACTCGATGGCGGGTCGGCAACCGTCACGACCGACGAAGAGTATTGGCAGATCCGCGGTACGGGCAGCACCTTCGCGACCACGGACAAGATCGTCTCCGATGGAAATACGAAGCCGTGGGCTGTGCGCTGGGGCGCGGACGCCGGCACTGAGCTCGCAGGAAAAGCGCAGCTCTACTACGACCCGATCTCGTCCACGGAGAAGGGCATCAAGATCGGTACGAACGGCAACACACCGTCATCGGCCAGCTCGGTCGCATCATGGACGGCGCTGTCCGGCTATGGTTTCCATCGCAACGACTCGAATGGAAAAGCGGGGACGGGTCCACTCACCTTTCAAGTCGTTCCGCGCACCGGCGGCAAGACTCAGTTGTTCTATGAGGCAACCGATTCCGACGGCCATGGGCGCATCTACTCGATCATGAGCACGGACGGCTGGCTCGGACGCGACTTCAACAAGAGCACATCGACAATCTGCCAGGACTCCGACCTGCTCGCCGGCGGCAACTGCGCGGCGACGTTGGAGATCGGCATCGCGAGCGACGGCAATCCGCACGTCAACGAAGCGCGGCAGTTCAAGATCCTGCTGCCCACGCTCGACACCTGGACCTGGGATGGCGCGAGCGGGACTTCCATGGTCGTCACGCTCCACTTCGGCAACGATCCCACTTGCAGCAGCACGTTTTTCAACATGGGCTTCGCGACGTTCACGAACGGCAAATGGTCTCTCGAATACGGCAGCAACGGTTGCCCAAAGACCATTCCCGGAATTCAGGCGCCGATGCCGCTGCACCTCGGCGGCCTTCGCTACAAGCTCTACTTCAACCACAACACGTCATCGAATGGCGGCACGACCAGCAAGCCTCTCAAGCTGCTCCATTTCGACGGCGCAACCTGGGAAGACATCTCGCAAGCTCACCGGGTGAATGTCCTCTGGCCGTCCGGCACGCTGCTGACGGATGAAGAGAAAAGCATGTTCGATGACTATCAGGTGTGGATGCCGGCAGCGAGTCCGCTGCTCCAGGTCATGTACTCGAACATGAGCTGTCCGAACAACGGGTGCGGCCCGCCGTTCATCGGAATGGCGGTGCTGGTGAATCCTTAGCAGCCGTTCATCCTGAGCGCAGCGAAGGATCAACGGCTACACCGCGACTTCGGTAGGCCTCGGGCGCAAATCGAGATCCTTCGCCGCGCTCAGGATAAGTTTTTCGCCACGAGCGACCCCTGCTCCAGCCAATGCGCCAGCAGCCGCCGGATCCGGAACGAGTCCGTCGCCACCTGCTTCTCACAATCGATCGGCGACATCCCCGCTGACGCGCGCAGCCACACCTCGCGCACGAGGCCGGGATCATCCTCATCCTCGTGCGGCGCAGGCTTGGTATTTCCCTTCGCAAGAATCATCGCGTCAGGCACGACGGCGGTCAGCGTCTGCAGTTCGTCGTGACGCCGCACTCCTTCGAGCAGCAAGCCCATGATGTCGATCGGCTCGTTCTCGCTCTTCATCTTTTCCGGGGCATACGGCACGAACGCGAACGAGCCCGCGACCGGGTGCTCGAGTGTCTGATAGAGCGCATCGGTTCCGCGGATGTGCGCGGACATTGCGTTGATGAACTTCCCTTCGACGAAGACGAGCTTCGCCGCAGCCTGACCCTGCTTCGTGCGCAGTGTCAGCATGCCGCTGGCGCGCATCTCGTTCAACGATTGCAGAATCGACGGCAGCCCGAAGAACTCGAGCTCACCGGTGAGGGTCGCCACCGGCTCCGCACTCTTGACGGAGGGCTTCGGCGGAGGCGCCCATTTCCCGAGCACGAGCGACGCCGCGGCGCCGACATCCTGCTCTGGAAACCTCTGCGCGATATCGCCGAGGAGGTCTTCGACCGCTTCGTTCCGAGTACCGGCGAGAGCTTCGATCAACCTCACGGTGCCATCCTGCTTCTTCGGCATCAGGCGCCCGAGGAGTTTCCCCGGGATCTCGTCTTTGAGCGCCTTCAACACCGCTGCGAGGAGCTCTTCATCGAAGGAGAGATCGTGCTGTGCAATCGGGATGAGGCGGGCGCGCGTATCGCCGAGCTGCGGCTCCTTGCGCAGTGCGTGGCGCACGACTGCTGCAATGGCTGCCGCCGTTCCGATGCGTGCCAGGGAAGCCGTGAGCCGGTCGAGCAACTTGTAGACCTCGCCTGCCGGATATTGCGTCGTGTCGTTGCGCAGCGCGACGACTTCGAACTCGGCGAGTCGTGTCGTCAACAAGTTGACTGCCTGGTCGTTCGCAATCAAGCCGATCGCCGTCGCCGCTTCTTTGATGTTGTAGATCAGTTGTCCACGCGCGGAGGCGGCAGTGAGGAGCTGCAGCTCCTTGCTCGCGTCGTTCGATTCGCGCGGAATCCGGTGCAGGAGGTAGATGAGGTTCCGCACGTAGTACGTGTCGGCATCGGAGCGTGCGAGCTCCTTCTCGAGCTCTTCCAGCGCGTGATCTCTTCCATCGAGAGCATGTGCTTCGATGAGACCGAGCAGCGTACGGCGGCGCTCGGCCTTCGGCTCCCCGCGCAACTGCTTGAACAGCGCGTCGCGATGGAGCGTCGGGAAGAAGTCGAGAAAGATCTTCAGTGCCTGACGCTTGCTGCGGTTCTCCGAATACTTCCTCAACTGAACGGAGCTGATCGCATCCGCCGCTTCGGCGCAGATCTGATAGACGCTGACGAGCTCGAGCCCTTTCTCGGTGATACCTTCCGTCGCGACATCGAGCATCCAGATGGTCGCGCCCAGCGCGCCGTCATTGAACTTGTGAATCGCGGCGACGACGAGCTCTTTGAAACGCTTGAGCGCAGTCTCTTTGTCTTCCGCGAGATCGATGATCTTTTCCATCGCGTTGACTTGCGATGGCCGTTGCACATCGCCGCCGGGGACCGCGCCCGCCATATCCCACGCCGGCATCGCGCCGCCGAGAATGATGAAGACGTTGCCGTCCTTGCCGCCGGTGAGAGGACGGAGTTGCTCGAGGTAGCCTTTCAACTGTTCGTCGCTCTGTGAGCGCGACGCGGCCATCGTGAGGAGTTGCGCGACGGCCTGCGCGTCTGGCTTGCCTCCATCGCCGGTCGCGTTCTGCATTTCGCCCATCAAGCGATCGACGATCATCGAGAAGCGGCGTGCAGTCTGGGCGTCGACGCCGGGCACCGCGACGTTGCCGTTGAGACTCGGCAACCGCATCAAATCCGTTTTTGACGCGTGCGTGTCGCGAGATTGACGCATGCGGGATAGATTGCTACGCAGGAGGTCCCGGTCCACCTCCGGGCACATGCGAATGGCAAGCGTTGTCGCCCGGTCGAGGTAGTTCGCCACTGCCTCAGGGTCGAGCAGCCTCAATTCTCCCTGGATGTAGATCTTCTTGAGCGCGAAGAAGAGGAGGCTGGAAACAGGCGTCGCATCGACATTGCTCCGTTGCATGGCCCAGGTTCCGACCTGTTGCATGAACACGTGTGGCGGTTGCGCCAGGATGGTGGCCAATGCTTCAGCGGCGGAAATCGCAGGAATCTCGTCATCGAGATAACGCTGGACTTCGCCCAGTGCTGATTCAACCTGTAGCGCCATTGCAGTCGAGCAGATTATCTGTTCTCGTGTTGCGAATATTACGCCGGTGTTAGGATTTCCCTGTCCAGGTTCCGGCAATGAGCGCTCCCGACCTGCTGGAGGTCTATCGCCGCCGTGTCTCCTACGGTCTGGCCGTCGCCGGCTCCGTCACGCTACTCCCCTTTTCCATCAACAACTTCCTTCAGGGTCGCGTCGCCCTCGGCATCGCCACGACAACTGTTGTCGCGCTGCTGATTCTCAACGCCATCGCGATCTACAAGAAGAAACGTCTCTTCATCCCGCTCATCGTCATCTTCATTCCATCCGTCGGCGGGCTCCTGCTCTCGATTCACACGCAAGGATGGCCCGGCGTCCTCTGGTCCTATCCGGCGGTCCTGATGTTTCACTTCATGCTCGGACGGCGTGTCGCGAACGTGTTGAACGGCACCCTCGTGCTGCTCGTCGTGCCGATGGCGTGGACGAGCATCGAGCACTCGATGGCGATCCGCGCCGGCGTCACGCTGGCGCTGATGATCATGTTCGCCAACATCTTCTCGATCGTCACCTCGGGTCTTTACGCGCAGGTGTTGAAAGAACGCGAGCACGCCGAGCGTGAAGCGCGCCACAAGAGCGATTTCCTGGCGAACATGAGCCACGAGATCCGCACGCCGATGAACGCGATCATCGGCCTCACCCATCTCACGCTGAAGAGCGAGCTCACCGCGAAGCAACATCGGCACGTCTCGCAGATCCAGAGCGCGGCCACGACACTCCTCGGCATCCTCAACGACATCCTCGATTTGTCGAAGATCGAATCGGGCAACCTGCAATTGGAGCTCGCAATGTTCGAGCTGCCACGCGTGCTCGATACGCTCTCGAGCGTCGCGGCACTCGCGGCACGGGAGAAAGGGGTCGATCTCGTCTACGACGTCGCACCTGACATTCCGTTGCACCTGATCGGCGATCGCCTCCGCATCGGCCAGATCCTGATCAACCTCACAGGCAACGCGATCAAGTTCACCGAGCAGGGAGAGGTCGTCGTCACGGTCCGGCGTTTCGGTACGGACATGATCTTCGAGGTTCGCGATACCGGCATCGGCGTGAGCCCGGAACAATCAACGCACCTCTTCCAGGCCTTCCGGCAGGCCGACGCCTCCACCACGCGCCGTCACGGCGGCACTGGCCTCGGGCTCGCGATCAGCAGGCAGCTGGCGGAGGCGATGGGCGGAAATCTCGTGATGGCGAGCGAGATGGGACGCGGCAGCCGCTTCACCTTGACGGTACCGTTGGGCATCGCGCCGAACGGACCGGCCTACGGCTCACTTCTTCGAGCGCGAGAGGACCTCGCACGCGTGCTCGCCATCGCCGGCAATGCGACCTCGCGCGACGTCCTGAAGGCGATGTTCGCCGCGTGGGGAATCGAGCTCGAGATCGTGGAGTCGGGCGAAGACGCGATGTGGAAGCTCGCGCGCAGCACCAAACCATATGACGCCGTGATCGGCGACGCTGCCTCGCTCGAGATTCTCGAAGACAAGAAGGGACTCGCGATGCGGCGAATGATCGCAATCGAGCAGCCGGTCGAGCTCGCGCATCTTGCCGAGGCGCTGGCGCCGGAGGGTGAGGCGGAGACATCCGCTCTTGCGCCGGCGCCGATCGAGATTCGCGGACGGGGCGTACTCTTCCCGGAGGGCAATTGCATCAACCGTGATGGTGTGCGTGAGCTGCTGACGGTGGAAGGAGTCGAATGCGACACGGCGACGAATGGCCGCGACGCGGTGCTCATGGTGCTCGACACTGCGACGCCATACGACCTCGTGCTCATGGACGTGCAGATGCCCGAGATGGACGGGCTCCAGGCAACGCGCGAGATTCGTGCGCGCATCGATAAGACCAATCTGCCGATCGTCGCACTCACGGCCCAGGCGTTGGTCGAGGAACGGGACCGCTGCCTCGCCGCGGGGATGAACGACTATTTGTCGAAGCCCGTGGAGCCGCAGGATTTGTACGCGATGCTAAGGAGATGGTCGGCGTAGTAACGGCGTAGTGCCTTCTCCCCCAAGCAGCGTCACGAGATACACGACGGCCATCATCGCCACGAAAAGCAGCGCGGCGATGGCGACTCCGCCATACCGCCCAACCCAATCCGCCCTCCCGCGCGCGATCGCCAGCGCGTCATCGATCTGGCGCCCGGAGTACTCCGTGCCGAGGAGAACCTTCACCGGCCGCAGCGCCGCGTCGAGGACGACTACCTCATTGGGATGCGCGAACAATCCGTTCGCATCCGCATAGCGATAACCGAGGGCGTCGAGAAACTCGTGCGGATTCTTCGCAGCGACGAGCGTCCACGACAGCGGCAGCGCATGCCGTTCGCGGAACCGGCGCAGATCATCCGGCGTGTCGCGCGGATCCATCGAGAAGAGCACGACGCGATACGACGACGGCGGCGCCGCAGACTCCGCGATCCCTCGCTTCAACCCCTTCGCGATCAGCGGACACGCGAGCGGACAGCGGCAGTAGATCGGCGCCACGATCACCGGCGCTCCGCGGAAGGAATCGGTGGAACGAACGCGGCCGCTGTCGTCAATGGTTAGGACTGCGAACAGGAGGAAGAAGATCATGAGACTTACAGGACTGATACGACGCTACTCCGCCACCGGACTCCCGGGTACATACCGCGGCGCCCCCTCATATCCCGCCCTGGCCAGCTCATAGAACGGCATCGTGTACGCGAGCACGAGCAGAATCGCCGCCGCGATGATCCACGGCCGGAAGCTCTGCACGGCCGGCACGTTCTCATCGTGCAGCGGCTCGCTCACCGGCAGATCGAGCTGCGCCTCGCTCGTCTTCCTGCTCAGCAGCGTCGCGAAGAAGACGAGGAAGTAGAGCACCATCGTCACGAACATGATCACGCCACCGATCGTCCCGACGAGCTTCGCGACTTTCCACGCCGGCTGATACAACGGCGACGCGGGATTCGTGTACGACAGTCCCATGTTCGTGCGGCGCGGCTCACCCGCGATGCCGCCGATGAACAGGCCCGTCGAGAACACCATGATACCCAGCGTCCAGAGATACGGAATCCACGCATTGAGTCCCTTGAACCGGATGTCGCGCCCGGTTAGACACGACATCAAGAGGAGACTCCCCGCGATGTACGCGAGAAACACGGGACCGGCCACTGTCTGATGGAAGTGCGCCGGCATCCACGCCGTGTTGTGCACGACATTGTCGAGGTTGTACGACGCGTTGATGATCCCGGTGATCCCGCCGAAGATGAAGATGAAGAGACCGCAGAAGAGATAGCCGAACATCCAGCGCTCGCGGTCGAGCCACGGCAGCTTCTTCCACCAGCCGAACAACCCCTCGCCTCCCCGCTGCCGCGCGCCGTACTCCATCGATGCCGCGAGCGTGAACGCAGTCACGAGACTCGGAATCGCGACGAGCAGCGTGAAGAACGCATGCACCGACTTCCATGTCGTGCTGATCGCGGGCTCTGTGTATTGATGATGAATCCCGATCGGCGCAGAAAACGCGACGAGCCAGAGAAACGTGAAGCGTCCCGCGAAATCGGAGTAGAGCTTTCCGCCCGTGAGCTTCGGCAGCATCGTGTAGTACATGACGTACGCCGGCAGCAGCCAGAAATAGACGAGCGGATGTCCGAAGAACCAGAAGAGCATGCGCGCCAGCGGCACGTTCACGGTCTTCGTGATGCCGAGCGACCACGGAATCAGCAGAAAAATGATCTCGACGGCGACCGGCAGCGTCGCGATGAACCAGACGATGAAGGTCGCGAAGATGCCTGTGATCGCGAGCGGAGTTTTCTCGCCAGCGTGCTCGCGCTTCCAGGCGCGATACGTCGGGATCCATGAGAAGAACGCGACCCACGATCCGACGACGAGCAGCACGAGGCCGATGTAGAACGCCGGATGCGCCTTGAGTGGCGGGTAGAACGTGTAGAGCACGCTCGCATGTCCGGTGAGCATCGGCACCGCGGCCATCAGCGTGCCGATGACCATCAGCCACATCGACGCCCACACGCCTCCGCTGAGCAGCGGCCTGCCGGTGTAGAAACGGACGATCGCGTGTCCGAACGCGACCGCGAAGAAGGTCGTGAAGACGACGGCGTTGATCGCGCCGTGCAGCGTGAGTCCCTGGTAGTACTCGATGCCGAGAAAAGGGCGCGCGCGGATGACGCCGGCGCGATAGAGAACTTGCAGCAATCCTGTCGCGATGCCGAGGATGAGGAGCACCATCGGGAAGGCGATCTCGGTGAGGATGATCTTGCGGAGGCCCGGCTCGATCTCAGTGCGCGTCATTTGATGGTCTCCAGAAACTCGACGATCGCGTGGAACTCGTTGGGCGGGATCTCCATCGTGGGCATCCCCGGGTCGTAGCCCTTCCAGAGATGAGAGTCCGGCTTCACGATCGAACGATTGCGATAGCCATCATGTCCCGGTGTGCGTCT